>NZ_CP023407.1:3396250-3705000 GCF_003665435.1 Streptomyces fungicidicus | reverse complement strand
CGGTGGCGGTCCGCGGCCAGCGGCTCTACGGACGGGTCGTGACCCGGTTCAGGGCCGCCGACGCGGCGGCCGCCAACCTCGGCCTGGTCGTCGCCGCACTGGAACAGGAAGGCATTCCCTACTTCCTGGTGCCGGCCTCGCGCACCCGCCACACGGTCGGGGTGAACGCCGTGGACCGGGAGCGCCTCCTCACCGCCCTGGAGGCCCGCAACGCCGGGCAGCCGGTGTTCATCGGACGGCCGCTGCCCGGCGGGCAGCTGAAGCACCCCGCGCTGTTCATGGACGGCGTGCTGCCGGCCGCGCTGCGCACCTCCCCCGTCCTGCGGATCGGGGAGAACCACCTGGGCCCCTCGGGCCAGCTGCTCGCCGGACCGGAGCTCGCCTGTGACGTCGAGTTCTGGGAGGACGGGGCGCAGCTCCTGGCCTCCGCCGACGGGCCCCGCCGGCTGGCCAAGGTGCAGCCGCAGGCGTCCGAGGACGTTTTCGCCGAGTCCCTCGTCGCACCGCGCAACAACGGCATCACCGACGTCCTCCCGGCGGCCGAGCAGACACCGGCCACGTTACGCGTCGGCGACCGGGAGCTGCCGACCTTCGCCCCGCTCACCCTGCCGACCCTGCACGACGTGACCTTCCCCGTCGACGTCGTCTACACCTGGGTCGACGGTGAGGAGCCGGAGATGCGCGCCAAGCGGGCCCGGCACCAGCGCGGCGGCATCGCCGAGATCCTGGACAAGGAGACCAACGCCTCCCGCTACACCAGCCACGACGAGCTGAAGTACTCGCTGCGCTCGCTCGCGATGTACGCCGACTTCGTCCGGCACGTCTACCTCGTGACCGACGGCCAGAAGCCGCACTGGCTCGACGACGGAGCCCCGGGCATCACGGTCGTCGACCACCGCGACATCTTCCCGCCGGACGTGCTCCCGGTGTTCAACTCGCACGCCATCGAGACCCGGCTGCACCACATTCCCGGCCTGTCCGAGCACTACCTCTACTTCAACGACGACGTGTTCGTCGGACGCCGGATCACCGCGGAGCACTTCTTTCACGGCAGCGGCCTGATGAAGATCCCGGTCTCGCCGCTGAAGATAGGCGTCGGAAAACCGCACGCCGAGGAGACGGCCACCAACTCCGCGAGCAAGAACGTCCGCCGGCTGCTGCTGGAGCGGTTCGGGCGGATGACCACGAACAACTTCCTGCACACCCCGCTGCCGCAGCGGCGGGACACCCTGCGGGAGCTGGAGGAGCTCTTCCCGCAGGACATCGCCCGCACCACCGCGTCCCGCTTCCGCTCGCCGCAGGACATCGCGATGACGGCCCCGCTGCTCTACCAGTACGCCCTGACCACCGGCCGCGGCGTACCCGGGAGGTTCAGCTACCGGTACGTCAACATCAGCCGCCCGGACGCCGGGGAGCGCCTGGCCGACCTGCGCCGCAGCCGCCGCTTCGACTTCTTCTGCCTCAACGACGTCGACGTGGCGCCCGAGGAGCGGGAGCGGGTCGGCGCCCGGATGAACGAGTTCCTGGAGCACTACTTCCCCTTCCCGAGCCCCTTCGAGAAGCGGCAGTGAAGGGAGCCGGGAGCATGGACATCCGTCATCGCGTCCCGGCCCCCGCGGGCGTGCGGGCCGCCCGGGACCTGCTGGCACGTCTGCGGCCCTGGCCGGCGGCCCTGCTCTGGGCGCTGCGCACGGCCCCGGCCCGGCGGCGGCTGCGGGCCGCAGTCCCCGGACTGCGCCGGGTCACCTTCGGAGCGACCCGGCTGTACGGGAGCACGGTCACCGGCTACACCGCCGCGGACGCCGTCGAGACCGACCTCGAACGGGTGTGCTCCCTGCTGGAGGAGCTCGGCGTCCCCTACTTCCTGGTCCCCGCCGACCACGGGCACAGCGCGCCCCGCCAGGTCGTCGGCGTCGAGGAGACCTACCGCGACGCGGTACTCGCCCGGGCCGCCCACCGCCTGGCCGGCACCTGCGGGTACGTCGGCGCCGTGGGGCCGGACGGCGCCGTGACGACGGCGGTGCTGTGGGCCGACGGGAGGCTGCCGCGGGCGCTCGGACGGGCCGCGGTGCTGCGCACCGGCACGGTCCGCCTCGGCCCCTGCGGGCAGGTGCTCACCGGTCTGGAGGCGGGGTGCGACATCGAGTTCTGGCGGCCTGGCCGGGAGTTCGGCGCCGACCCCTCCTGGCTCACCGTGCCGGGCGGCCGGCTGCCGGACGTCTTCGGTCCGGCACTCGTCGCCCCGCGCCGCAACCCCGTCTCGGAGGTGCTCCCGCCGGCGGCGCGGCGGCCGGCCGCGGTGACGCGCCGCCGCCGCAGCGTGCCGACCTTCGAGCCGTTCGCTGAGCCGGGCATCGACGAGGTGTGCTTCCCGGTCGACGCCGTGTACACCTGGGTCGACGGGGACGATCCGGCGCTGGCCGCGAAGCGCCGCGCCCACCGGGCGCTCTCCGGCGGCCTCATCGCCCCGCGCGAGACCGGCGCCTCCCGCTACACCAGCCACGACGAGCTCAGGTACGCGCTGCGCTCACTGGAGATGTACGCCGGGTTCGTACGGCGCGTCTACCTCGTCACCGACTCCCAGGTCCCCGCCTGGCTGGACCCGGACGCGGAGGGCCTGACCGTCGTCGACCACCGGGAGATCCTCCCGCCGGACGCGCTGCCCGTCTTCAACTCGCACGCGATCGAGAGCCGGCTGCACCACATACCGGGCCTGTCGGAGCACTACCTCTACTTCAACGACGACGTCTTCATCAACCGCCCGGTGGCCGCCGAGCACTTCTTCCACGGCAACGGCATCGCCCGCATCCCGCTGTCCCCGCTGAAGCTCGGCGTAGGCGCCCCGCACCCGCTCGAACCGGCCCCGAACTCCGCAGGCAAGAACGCCCGCGAGGTGGTCCGCCGCTTCCACGGCCGGTACCCCACCCACAAGTCGCTGCACACCCCGCACCCCCAACTGCTGTCGGTGATGCGCGAGATGGAGGATCTCGGGATCGCGGAACTGGAACGCACGTCGTACTCCCGTTTCCGCTCCGTCGCGGACGTCGCCCCGGCGTCCACGCTCCACCACCACTGGGCGATCGCGACCGGCCGGGCCGTCCCCGCCGACTACCGCTTCCGCTACGTGCAGCTGGGCACCCCGGACATGCGGCGCCGCCTGGCCCGCCTCGCGGCCGGCGAGGACGTCGACTTCTTCTGCCTCAACGACGTGGACACCACCGAGGCGGCCAGGCCCGGGGCCCGGAGCGCCCTGCAGGGCTTCCTGGAGCAGAAGTACCCGTTCCCCAGCCGCTTCGAGGCCGCCCCCCGCCCGGTCACCCCTCTCACCGCGGCCCGCCCGCCCCGCCCCGAACCCCAGCTGCGCGACTGAGCACCCGCACCCATTGCGCCGGACGGCTGAGGGATGCGCCGTCTTCGGCGGAGCCTCGCGGGGTCGCGCCGCGCTGATCACGCGGGCACCGCAGAATGCGGCACCGGAAGCGGCATACGCGACGACCGGGGCGAGCGAGGGCGGCCATGGCCAGTGCGAGCGGAGCAGTCGGACGGGCCGGTCACGGAGGAAAGGCCAGGGGCCTGTCGGCGAGGGTGTTCGCGCTCGCACCCGAGGGACTCCGCTGGCCGCGCGGGGTGCTGTTCCTGGACCTCGCCCTGGTGCCGCTGATCGTCTTCTGGGCGGTCGGCCACCAGGTGTACCTTCCCAGCGCGCTGTTCGGCCTGCTGTTCACGTTGCTCGCCGACCCCGGGGGCGGCCTCGGACAGCGCGTGTCCCGCTCGGCCGCCTTCGCGCTCCTCGGCGCGGGGCTGACCGCGGCGGCGTTCGCCCTGGGGGGAGTGGCCTGGTACTGGCTGACGCTCGTGGTCTTCGCGGTGACGCTGACCGCGGGCCTGGCCGCCGTGTTCGGAGCCCGCAGGTTCGCCGCCGCGCTGCTGCTCGACGTCTGGTTCGTCATCGCCCTCGCGCTCGCGTTCGGCTTGCATCACTCCGGCCGCGTCAGCAGCCTCACCTGGGCACAGGTGCTCGCCTGGACCGGCGGGGCGGCGCTGTGGATCGTGATGGGCCTCGTCGAGTGGCTGATCCACGGGCGCGGCGAACGCCCCCAGCCGATCGCGGAGATCCCCGGGGACACCTCGCGGAAGAGGCTGACACCTCCGCTGGCCGTGTTCGCGCTGATCCGCGCCCTGACCATCGCCGGGACCGTCGCCCTGGCGTTCGGACTGGAGCTGTCGCACGGCTACTGGATGCCGATCGCGGCCGTCGTCGCGATGAAGCCGAGCCTGCGGCAGGCCGCGCTGGTCTCCGCGCAGCGCCTCACCGGCGCGCTGATCGGGGCCGTCGCCGCCGCGCTGCTGCTGCTGGTGCCCACCGCGTTGAGCGGGTTCAGGCTGGTGGTGACCGAGCGCGGACTCGAAGTCGTCGCGCTCGTCCTGTTCATGCACGGGGTGGTGATCCGGTTCTGGAACTATGCGCTCTACTCCGCGGCCATCGCCGCGGGAGCGCTCATCCTGGTGGGCCTCCCGCAGCCCTCCGACTACGCCGCCGAGGGCTACCGGGTGCTGTGGACGCTGTGCGGCGCGGGGCTGGCCCTGCTCGTCCTGCTGCTCGCGGGCCTGCTCACCAGGCGCGCCACCGGAGCACCGCACCCTCCGTCCTGAGCCGGCGGCCGCCGGGTCCGGGGCGGGTCTGCCATCCCGGTGAAACCGGGGGCGACACGGCGCACGGCGCACACGACCGTGGCAGGCATGGATGCACCGGCCCCGCCAGATGTCGGGCCCTCACCTCGAACGGAACGTGTGATGAGGCGACTCCGTCAGGCCGTCCTGTGGACCGCCGCCCTTGTGTCGATCGCTGCCGCGAGTGGCTGCTCCGATGACGGCGGCGGCGGCTCGTCCTCCTACTCGACGCCGTCGAGCAAGGCACCGAGCAGCGCGTCGGCCGGTGCCCCCGCCATGGTGAAGACCGCCTCGGCCGGCGATCTCGGCACGATCCTGGTCGACGGGAAGGGCCACACCCTCTATCTGTTCGAGGCGGACAAGTCGACGACCTCGACCTGCGACGGGGCGTGCGCCTCGGCCTGGCCGCCGCTGCTGACCTCCGGGGCGCCCACCGCCGGCGGCTCGGTGAAGTCGGATCTGCTGGGCACGTCGAAGCGGTCCGACGGCAAGACGCAGGTCACGTACCACGGGCACCCGGTCTACGGATACGCCGGGGACTCCAAGCCGGGCGACACCAACGGCCAGGCGCTGAACCAGTTCGGCGCCAAGTGGTACGTGCTCGACACCGCCGGCGACAAGGTCGCCAAGAGCTGACCGGCGACGACCACGGGACGGGACGGCCGACGTGACGACACCTCCACGCCACGCCGCCCCCGGGCGGCCCTCTCTCGCGCGGGCGGGCGCACTGCTGGTGCTGATCGCCGCCCTGTCGGCGGGCGTGGCGGTGGCGATCTGGGTGATCGGCCGGAACCACACGCCCCAGTACACGACGGACCTGTTCGGCGCCCGGGGCGCCGACGCGGTCACCCTCAAGGCCCGCATGGGCAGCGCCCTGTTCGGCCTGGCGCTCGTCCAGCTGGGCCTGGCCCTGTGGATGTACGGGCGGCTCCCGCGCGTCGCGGCCGCGCCCCGCGCGGTCCGCGTCGCCCACCGCGTGGTCGGGTGGGTCGCCTTCCTGCTGTCGGTGCCCATCGCCTTCCACTGCGTCCGCACGTACGGCGTCGAGACCACCAGCGCCCGTGTCCAGCTGCACTCGGTCGCGGGCTGCGCGCTCTACGGGGCGTTCGTCGCCAAGGTGCTGGTGGTGCGCAGCCGCCGGCTCCCCGGCTGGACGCTCCCGGCCGCCGGAAGCGCCCTCTTCGTGGCCATCGGCCTGCTCTGGTACTCCGGCGCGCTGTGGGCCCTCAACGGATCCGACGCCCCGGGCCTGTGAGGGCGGACCCGCCCGGAGACGGGATCAGGGACGCACGTCGACGTAGTCGCCGGCGGCCTTGGCCGGGCCGGTCGTCGCGGTGCCGGTGAAGTTCCACCGCCAGTAGCCGTCCTTGACCGCCTTGACCGTGGTGCGAAGGTTGCCGGTGCTGTTGGTGTTCACCATGGCCACCGTGGTGTAGGTGCTGCTGTTCTTCGGGCGGAACTGCAGCTTCACGGCCTGGCCCACGTATCCCGCGTACCGGTAGGTGTCCCAGTTGGCCCGCACGAGCTTGCCGGTGACGGTGAGGCGCGCGCCCTTGGCCACCGGTTCCGGTGAGGCGTCGACCGTGAGCCGCGCGGCACGTTTGAGGCCGAAGGACCCCACGCCGGGGGCGAAGCGGGAATCGCCGTCGCCGGCGTCGACCAGGGCGTCGACCGACCATGTCCCCGCGTTGGCGTTGGCCAGGTCCACCCAGTCGTCGCTGCCCGGAGCCGGGTGAGCGTTGACGGTGAACCCCGTCGTGCATGCCGTCGGGGTCTCGCAGTACGCGTCGGTCGTGTAGAAACCGCCGTGCGGCCCCTTCAGATCCACGTCGGCGAAGGACAGACCGGAGTCGTCCGACCCGGTGACCGTCACCGAGAACCGCACGTCGTGCGTGATGCCCACGATGACGTCGCGTCCGGAGTTGACGGTGGCGCCGCTGACCACCGGGTCGCCGGACGCGGTTCCGGCCGCGGCCCCGACCGAGGTGCCGGCCCCCGCCAGCAGGACGGCGACGGCCCCCACCACGACCCCGCGGCTCGTGGCGCGGCCGACGGGCCTGCGCCGTACGGCGCGTGCGGCGGCGACGGACGGGGCCGTGTCGCGCCCGCCTCCTTGTCCGGTGCCGGGTGGTGCGGCGAAGCGGCTCATTGGTCCTCCCAGGGATGACAGGCCTACCGACCACACCGCGCGGGCCGTTGGCGGCGATCGCGGGAGACCGACGTGTGTCACCCCCTACGACTGCCGAACCGGCCCGATCGTTGCCCCGTCCGGTCAACGCGCCGATCGAGTCGCGGTCCGGGATACGTCGAAGGGCCCCCTGTTTCCAGGGGGCCCTTCGACATCGTGCCCGGTGAGGCACTGGCGGAGGATACGAGATTCGAACTCGTGAGGGGTTGCCCCCAACACGCTTTCCAACTGTTCGTCCGGCGATTCATGGTCGTCCGCCACCGTCCTGACCTGCGGCCGGTCGCTGCGATCGCCAGGGAGCGGACGGTGCTGAATGGGGGTGAATGCAACCCGAACTGCAACCCCGGTGATCCCTTGATCGAGCTGGCCGACGAAGCGGAGTCCGAAGGCGTTGAGCGGTCGGTCTCTCTCGAAGAGATGGCTGCCCCGCTCCGTGCCGGCCAAGGCTGATCGGCCATGGGCTACGTCACTCGTTTCACGCCGCATGCCCAGCGGGACATGCTCAAGGTTGAGCGCCCGGACGCCCTGCGGATTCTGTACCGCATCGCCGAACTCCAGAAGGCGATGGACGTCGGGGATGTCGCGGCGTTCGACATCAAGGCCCTCCAGGGGCAAAGCACCCGTTGGCGGCTGAGGATTGGCGACTACCAGGTCGTCTACACCGTCGAGGACGGACAACTGGTCGCGTGGACCTTGGCCATTGGTAACGTTGGCGACCCAAACGGGCTGAACTGTACTCAGCCGTCTTTTCCTTGCGATAACGCCACCTAACAGTAGTCACACGAATTGCGGGGGCGGTGCGACCAGTAGCGGCAGCTCCAGTAGCGGCAAAATGCGGGCGCCTTGGTCACCGAGCACCTCCTCCGTGATCTACACGCCTGGCGAGGTGAAGGGTCTGGCTCCTGTTCGCGACGCCGCCGTGTTGCGCGCGCGTCAACAGCCTGACCTTCGCGATGTCTTCCTCTGCCACGCGTGGGATGACCGGCGCGGTGCTGCCACGGAGTTGTGCGACCTGCTGGAAGCAGAGGGCGTGTCGGTCTGGTTGAGCGAGAAGGACATCGCGCTCGGCCTGCCGTTCATGCGGGAAATCGACAGAGGGCTGGCGAGGTCGCGTACGGGTCTCGTTCTGGTCACCCCTGCGCTACTGACACGCCTCAAGCGCGGTGGCGTCTCTGACAAGGAGCTCTCGGAGCTCCTTGCACGTGACCTGCTGCTCCCCGTCATACACGAGACGACCTACAGCGAACTCCGGGACGTCAGCCCCCTACTTGCATCCCGAAACGGGTTGGACACGGCTGAGGATTCGATGGCAGTAGTTGCCATCAAGATCGCAGAGCTGGTGGCCGTTGAGGACGACCAGCTCGCGGCGAACTGAGCTTGACTATTAACCCCACCAAGAAACGATCTTGGTGGGGTTAATAGTCAAGCTCAGGCCCTGTGCCGCTTCACCCGTCCCGCCTAGCGTTCCGTCGCTGTCGTCAGCCGCGTACGCGACGGGAAACTGAGCGTGTCGACCCGCGCCCCTATCAGAGCGAGCCGTCGCACCGCCTCCGCGTGAAACATCCGACTCTGCCACCGCTGGTAGCGGTAAGCGCACTCCATGGTCGTCCAGGCCAGCAAGAGCCCCACGACCCCAGTGGCCACGGGTGCCGCGTAGAGCCGCGGCCCACCCCCGCCTTCGACTCCGAGGGGCAAAGTCCAGGCGAGCGTGAGGGCGACGGTGAGCGCCAACCACAGGAAGTACCCGCTGAAGATCCAGGGCTGCGCCTCACACAGCCATCGCAACCGCCCACGTTCCGCCGCCCGCCCCTGAGCCGCCACCGCCCCTGCCAGTTCTTCGAGCGCGAACCGTGCTCGGTCCCGCTGCTCTCGCCGGATAGGCGCGCCCCACTCTTGTGTACGCACGTCAAGCCGAGCGATCTCCCGCCGTACCACCGCCATCGGGGCTGCCGAGGGCATCGCCTCCGGCCACTGCACCCACCGTTCGCGGTCGTCCTTGAGGGAGCGCACGAAACGGGCGGCCATCGGGCCGACGGCGGTACACATGCCCAGCATCAGTACGACGGCGAAGCCGGGACTCCGCCCCCACACTTGAATCACGAGCACTATTGCGAACAGCAGGAGAAAGGCCGGCACCGGATAGGTTGCCCGAAGGTAGTTCTCCTGCGTGGCGTCCTGCAGGTCACGTTCCCACGCCTGAACGGGGCGGCGCATGAGGCCGCAGGACAGCAGTACAGCGATTAGAACGAAGCCCATCAGCCCAAGGGACGCCAGGGCCAGCAGCAGAGCGACCGGGTCGTCGCCCGGCTCTGGAGGCGACCCGGTCGCCGTTGCTGCCCACGGCACGAGAACGCAGAGTGCGGCGGCGAGGAGACCGGTGGCCCAGCCGAGCAGTCGGCCGGGCCGTCGTGGCGGCCGTACTTCAGACAGGACTGCTGGCACCCACTCCGGTGCCACCAGGGTCTCCAGCGTGGCGATCAGCTCCTCAACGGCCGCGTCCCAGCCATCTGCGGGGATCCGATGTGCCTGGCGAAGGGAGAGATCGCGGATCGACGCGGGAAGCAACTCGGGCGACGGTGGCTCTACGGCGTCAAGGAGCAGGGGGATCACGGTCTTCCCAGCGGCAAGCGCCAGTTCGATCTCGTGCCGCACCCAGTCGCCCGCGCGGTCGAGGGATCGCGCGCCCGACGGGTCCCGCGCCTCCAACCAGCCTTCCGAAATGGTGACGAGCAGAACCTCGCAGTCATGCACTCGGCCTCTGAGGTCGTCTGGGTAGCGGTTACCCGGCAGCATCGACGACGTGTCGAGGAAGACTTGTGCGTCACCGAAGTGACGGCTGAGCCGATCACGCAGCCGGTGCACCGCATCTGTGGCACGCGGACTCCTGCGGTAGTTGATGAAGACGCCCCCCATGGCGGTGTAGCTCCTCCTCGTCCGTTCCTTCTGTCAGGGTGGTGGCTGGGTCATGCTTCTGATCACTCAGAATCGCGGAGGTCAGGACGTCAATGCACGCAGTCGGCTGCGGCCAGGGTGGATGATCTTCGAGGGGGGACACACTGTGATGCTCTGCCCGCCGCGGTCGGCGACCCTTGACCACGCACCTGGGGGCGCCCCGGATCCGCGTGCTGGACTTCTGGGCCATGGCGCTGACGGAGGTGGCCCGGCTGCTTGCGGTTGCGATCCGCGTCAGAGCTGCCTTGCGTGACCACCTCGCCCACAAGGGCATGACTTCTTGCGTTCTCGTACAAGTTGTCGGAGGTCGCAGCTAGAGTCGCAGTCGTTCGCATCGGCACTCTCGATTGACGTTTCCATGGCCAAGACAGTCTTCTACAGCTTCCACTACGAACAAGATGTCCACCGCGTCCAGTTGGTTCGCAATATTAACGCGCTCGAAGCGCAGCCACTGTTGAACTCTCAGGACTGGGAGCAGGTGCGTAGGCGTGGAGACGAGGCAATCAAGAATTGGATTCACAAGCAGATGGCGTACAAGAAGGCCGTCATCGTCTTGATCGGAAAGTGCACGGCAAGTCGACCCTGGGTCATGTATGAGATTAAGAAGGCATGGGCTGACAAGAAGCCGCTGCTAGGGATCCGAATCCATGGACTCTCGGCACTGGGGAGCGTTGATAGTGCGGGTTCCGACCCATTTGCCAAGGCTATTGGTGCAGGGGTAGTGCCGGTATTTGATCCCGCGATGCAGGATTGGTCGGGAAAGACCGACAGTAAGGCGACCTATAACAAACTGCGTGACAACTTGGAGTCTTGGTCGGAGCAGGGGGTGATTAGGCGGTCATGGTAGATCAATCTGCATGCCCCTTTTGCGTGATTGTTGCAGGGGGCGACTCCAGTGCGAGGCTGGTGTATCGCACCCAAGAGGTCACCGCATTCTTTCCATTGGAACAAGCCACTCGCGGCCACACTTTGGTAGTGCCGAACCGTCATGTTTCAGACCTGACAGATCTCAACGCTGTTGAGGGCCGTGATTTGGGTGAAGCGCTCCTCAGGGCAGCACATGCGATCCGCTCGGCCCTAGCTCCGGATGGTTTGAACGTGATTCAGTCGACTGGGGCAGCCGCCACTCAAACCGTACCTCACGTGCATTTTCACCTCGTGCCCCGATGGTCGGGGGATCGCATGGTGCTTAGATGGCCCGCGGGTGCGGCCGAAGATGGTCAAGCCCAAAGTCAGACTCTCGCCGCGATTCAGTCTGCGCTTTTCAACGAAGTGAGCGTGGTTGGGCCAGAGGATCGTCGGCAGCACTTGGCATTTATCCAAGCGATAATTACGCGCATGTCGCAGGCGTCGTCATCCTCGAAGGCGTGGCTGCTTCCGATTGTAACCGCGACTTACGGATACGCGATCACGAAGAGTTCGATTTTCGTGGCGCTTCTCGGCCTTTTGGCGGTACTTGTCTTTGGTGTCCTTGATGCTAATTATCTAAAGCAGGAGCGTGCCTTTCGAAAGCTCTATGACGAGGTGGCGGCCGGTCGTTCAATTCCTGCATTCTCCTTGAATCCTGCTCTGGCATCGCCAGCGGGTTCCAGAGTCAACTATTGGCCCGATTGGCCCGATATTAGATCGTGGGCGGTTGCTCCTGTTTATGGACCCTTGCTGCTTGCGGGGATGGGTATAGGAGCCTGGCTGCTCTACCGTTGAGGTAGTGAATTGACCGCTTCGACGAACCTGGGAAAGGCATCATCGCCATGCGTGTCAGCCTCCCTTGTGCCCATCGCCGTGCAGGATCGCTGTCCTGGCCGCCCAGGCCAGGATGCTCTGCCCTCGCATGGACAACCCGAGCCGGTTCCAGTGGAAGATCATGTGATAGCTGAGCACCTGTCGCAGCCCGCGATCCAGTGACCCGTCCTGGACGCCGTGGGCGAGTGCTTGGCCGGCGCTGCGGAACGCGCCAGCCCACTCGGCGACGGGCTCCAGCGGGCCGTCGAAGCGAAGCAGGACGTCGCTGTCGGCGAGAAGGAGAGGACGGATCTCGCGGGCTCGGGCGTTGAGACGGTCCGGCGGAACGTCGCTGATGGCCGAGCGGTGTTCCGTCGTGATGACGCGGTCCCAGACATCGCCCTGCTCGTACCACTCCAACCGGGCGGCGCGCATCATGATCGTGCACAGCAGGACGGACAGCTCCCTGGGCCCGACGGTGAGATCGTCGCGCTGGCACAACTCCTGGATCTGTCGGCTGTCGGTGACGAACAGGGCGTGCGCAGCCGTCATGCTGGTCTTCCCGCCGAACGCTGGCGTCTCAGGCTCGTAGATACCGGGCCACCAGCGCTGAAGGTGCCCGTCGGAGACTAGGCGGTCGAAGCCGTCCCCGACTGCCAGCTTGGCGCCGCCCGCAGGCTGGACCCGGAGGCGCAGACGCCAGCAGGGGTGCTTTCTGGTGTACCACCAACCGTCGATCGCGCCAGCGGTCTCCGCTTCGCGCAGGATGGGCAGGACGTGCGTGATGAAGGTGGTGTCGGCGTTCGGCCAGTCGGTGAAGTGGAGGTACGTCTGCCACCAGTCGGTGGTGGCCGCGTGGCAGGCCAGCGCTTCCCGGCCGGCCTGGTCGTAGACCGCGACCGCGTCGGAGAGGACCACGGGGTCCATCCGGTACTGCTGTGCTGCGTCGGCGAGCGGCAGGCCAGTCAGGACGGCGAGGACGGCGTGCTGCGTCGGGCTCGGCTCGGCTGCCTGAGTCAGTTGATCAAAAGACATGCGTCCCATCCAGTGCTCGGCGCCTGCTGCGAGGCGAAGGTGGTGAGAGCGAGCGCGGTGCCGGCGGCACCGTTGATCAGGCCGGGAGCCGGTGAGGAGCCGGGCTGGCCGGATGCGGTGAGGGTGTCACCAAGGCGTTCCGGGAGGGCGTGCAGCCGTGGGTCGAGCGCGTCTGCGGCCGCGCGGTGAGCGGTCTGATAGATGCCCGCCCATCCGTGGCAGAGGCCGTTGTCGGTGACCAGGGCGAGTTGCGCGGGATCGCACAAGGCCCGGTACAGGGCGTGCTCGTGGAACTTCTGGAGCGTGGGCGAGCGCAGGGCGAGCCCGGCGAGCTGGCCGGCCCGTGCAATGCCTGTCGTGCCGTAGCACCAGCTCGGACGGGCGGGGGCGTCGTGGTGGGGGCGTCCGCGGTCGAAATCGCGCCGCGAGATGTGTTCGGGCCACCAGGGGCCGGAGTCACCGTGCTGGCACCAGGCGTCGAGGTGGGCGCAGATGGTGAACATGGCGTCCTGGTGGCCGTGGACGGTGATGCCGCGGCGCAGGGCCTGGGCCAGGAGGAGGAGCGGGCCAGTGATGCCGTGCGCGGCACCGAAGTTGCCGTGTCCGCCGGGGAAGTGGGGGGACTCGCCGCGTGCCGGGTCGTGGCGGACCCACCAGCCGGGGAGCCCTCGCCCTTTGGGGGCGAGCGGCCGGGTCAGGGCGACGAGGTACTGCAAGATCCTCTCCAGGGCTGGGCCCGCGGGCTCGGTGCGCAGGAGGTAGGCGCCGATCCCCGTGAGGCCGTAGAAGAGGTCGTACTCCGCGAAGGTCGGAAGGTCTCCCCTGTCGATGCGGGCGAGCGCGGCGTCCACGCGGCGGTTGGCGAGGTCAGTGATGTGCTGGTGCAGGATCGTGCGCGCCGAAGCGTACAGATGCTGGTAGGCCGGAGGGACGGCGCTAAGGAGGAAGCCGACGGCCGGGGCGCCGAGGAACAGGCCCGTCTGGTCGGCCGCGCTGATGGGCCCGGAGGCCGCGCTCGTGATCCATCGGTGGGCGGAAAGCCAGGAGCCGCCGTACCGGCTGGCCGTCTCGATGTGCAGCAGGCTGATTCCGGCGGCGCCGTCGGCGAGCGACTGCACCGCCCAGGGCTCCTCCGGGGGCGAGGGAGG
The DNA here is from genome assembly GCF_003665435.1 of Streptomyces fungicidicus. Taxonomy (NCBI): domain Bacteria; kingdom Bacillati; phylum Actinomycetota; class Actinomycetes; order Kitasatosporales; family Streptomycetaceae; genus Streptomyces; species Streptomyces fungicidicus. Next base: position 3,691,284 of record NZ_CP023407.1, on the reverse strand, counting down.
GGGTTCCGCCAGATGGGCGGTGTACTGCTCCAGGATCGCTGCGGCGGTGGCGGCCAGTGTGGTCATCGGGCTGCCATCCGGTGCTGGAGGGCCGCCGTTCGCACGAGCCGGATCGTGGTCTCCTCGGTGCGCGGATCGACGCCCAGAGCCCGGACGTGGTGCTGGTGCAGCAGCGACCGGGCGACATCGAGCGGATCACGCTCACCGGCCAAGGCCGTCCGGTAGGTGTCCACGGCAGTCGCGCGGGCACGCCACGCTTCGGTGACCTGTGGGCCGCCGGGGAGGGCCGCGAGCGCGGAGGTGCCGTTCGGCGCGGCGAGTTCGAGTACCTGGCTGCGCAGGGTCCGGCTTAACCGTCCGGTGCCCTGGGGGAGGCTGCGCACCAGCCACTCTTCGGCCGCCGCAGCGTCCGGTGCCAGGGGTGTGACGAGGCGCAGGGCGCTGGCGGCGGCGAGGGCCTGCGGGGCGAAGGCGTCGGGGCGCTCGGTGAGCTGGATCTGCGCAAGGGCGGCGGCAGAGTCCGCGGCGAACACCTGGTGCGCGGCGTCCATGACCGGCCCGTGGCCGAAGCGCCCTGTCTGCGGCTGGTACGGGCCCAGGACGAGCCCGGACGCCAGACCCATCCTGTGCAGGTTGTCCGCCCAGGCGCGGACGTACTGTGAGCTGGCCCCGTGTGTGTCCGGTGGCAGGTGCAGCGTGAGGTCGAGGTGCTGGTCGGCGTCCGGCCGGGCCATCTCCCGGTGACGGGTGAACCACCAGGTCGGCGGCTCCTCCCCGAACGCGGCGAGCAGGTGGGGGAGGTGGTAGCTCAGGATCTCGTCGTAGCGGCGCGGGTGGGCGTGGAGCTGCGCGAGAAGGACGCCGCCGGCCCCCGGGAAGTGCCTCCTGGTGGCCGTCACTGTGGCGGGGAGCGGCCGGGGCACGTAGGGGGTGTCCGGCTCGGCCCGGCCCAGGGAGAGCCAGATCTCGTGCGCCCGCCCGATCCAGCCGTGGGCGTCTGCGTCCGAAACCTCGCGCAGCTCCACGCGCCGGGCGTTGTCGAGATGGGCGCGAAGGACCCGGAGGTGGACCGGGTGGCACAGGTCGAGGGGGAGGCGCTGGTCGTACTCGATGACAGCGACCTGCATCGGAACCCGCAGCCGCTCCTGCCAGGCGGTGAAGGCGTCCTCCCACTCCTGCCGCGGAGCCTTCCGCCCGGGCAGGTCGTTGGCCATCAGCAGCCATCGGGCCTGCATGAGGATGGTGCGGCGGTAGCGGACCCGGGGGAGGAACGGGAGCCGGGAGCCGGCGCCGAAATCGAACGGCTTGTAGGCGGCGTACCGCCCGTGTGCCACCTCGGCGAGGAACCGGGCCAGCGGCGGGGTCTGGGTCCCGCCTTCCAGGGCGTGCAGGACCCGCACGTCGATGCGCCGGCCGGTGGAGAGCTGCACGAGCTGGAAACTGCGCGGGTCAGCGGTAACGGCGATGTCGGCGAGCCGGACCGTCGTCTCGTTGCTCTCTTGGTGGCCGGACAACTCGATGACGTGCGACAGCAGCCGCGGTGTGCGGGTGACGTTCTCGTTGCGGTGTCGGCGCGGCGGGAACACGAGCTGTGCCGTGAGGCCATCCGGCGCCCCTCGATAAGTGGTGGCGAGGGCGTCTTGGTGCTCGGGCGGCAGGACGTGGGCGAACCGGCCCGCCATGCTGCTGCCGGGGCGGGGTGCCGCGGTGAGCAGGAGGTCGAAGGTGCCGTTGGACAGCGCCCGGGTGCTGGGGGCGTGGACCTCGAAGGCGGCCTCCACCCGGGGCACGAACAGCCGCTCGTCCGCTCCGGCGGCCTTCTCCAGGGCGTTGACCATGTCGTCCGTCAGCCGCAGTTCGTCACGGCCATCGAGGAGGACTTGCTGCATCAGCGCGAGCAGCAGTTCGTCGCGTTCGGTGCGCACCTTCAGGGCGGCCCCGCGTTCGGAGCCGATGTATCCGGCGGGGAGCCCGAGGCCGCTGTCGGCAACCAGGTCCATCACCGGTACGAGGGCGCCGACGCCGTACCGGGCCCGGAACCGGCGGTGGTAGTCGCGCCAGTGCTGGTAGCCGTAGGGCTGTGGGGTGGTCCGGTAGAGGGCCGACACGGCTGCCTGCGCTTCCGCAATCACGGCCTGCGGGAGCTGGGTCTCGCAGTCGAGGGCGGTGTCAATGAGCAGCGGTGTCCGCGTGACGGGGGTGAGGGCGCGCATCCGCGCGGCGGTGGCGCTCACGTTGGTGTCGGAGAGCGTCGGCTGGTGGGCGGACATTTCGTCGCGCAGCGCGTACAGCTCGTGGACCAGGTCCCGCACCTCGGGGATGCCGTCCGCGCCGTGCCGTTCCAGCTCGTGGCACAGGTGCTGGAAGGCGTCCACCGTGGTCATGGGCGCCCACAGGCTGGTGATGAGGAACTGCTGCTCGACCAGGCTTGTGAGAAGAGCGTCGATCTGCTCCGGGGCGGCCTGCGGGAAGCCGTCGCGCAGGTGGCCGTGAAGATTGCCGTAGGGGATGGGGGTTCGGGCCGCGCTCATCGCGGCGGCCACCGGTCGGGCGTTGCGGACAGATATCTCGACCGGGGCCAGAAGGACGGCGTAGCCATCGGAGGGCGGGCCCGGCGCCACGAGCCGATCGCCCCGAGTGTGGGCGGCATTGTTGGCGACGAGCGGGAGCCGCTTCAGTAACGCGGGGGTGCGCTGGAGCCGGAGGACCAGGTCGGTGACCCACTCGGAGTCCGGCCGGATCAGCACGCGGTGCTTGTCGCGCCACCGCGCGGTCGCCCGGGGCCCGACCGTCACGGGACCGGTGCCGGCGAACAGCCCGAGCGGGGTGGGCCGGTGCTGCCACCGCAGGAGGTAGGAAACCGTCGATACGGCGGTGCGGCGGACGTGACGGGGCTCGGTCTGCCGGCCCTGGACGACTGCCTCGATGGCGTCGGACAGGACGGGGGTGGCCAGCCCCAGCGCGCTGCGGAAGTCCTCGCGCTGCCAGATGCGGTTCAGCCACCCGCGGGTGACGGCCATGTCCAGGTCGAGGATGCGGGGGATGTCTGCCGGCCCGGGGCTGGTGGTGGCGCGCAGCAGAGCGGCGCCCTGCCACTGGTAGTCGGCGACTGTTCGGGAAGCCATGGTGCCCTCCGTCTGGCGGGGCAGGTGAGGGGCCGATGAGCCGGGCGAAGCACTTCGCCCGGCTCACCGGCAGGGAACGGCCTGCAATCAGGCCCAGTCCTCTGTGAAGGAGCCGCGGATCAGGCGGGGTCCTCCGTGAAGGAGCCGCAGGCGGAGGCGCCGGTCGCGCAGGTGGTGCCGCAGCCGTCGCCCGTTGAGCACATGAGCTTGCCGTACGCGTGCTCGGCGATGACGACCTTCACGTCCAGGGGCGCGAAGTCGTCGTCCAGGCCCGCCAGCGGGGCGGGCGGGGCCAGGGTGGCGCTCGTCATGGTGATGCCCTTCCTCTTGTTCGGATGGTGCGGGACGACCTGGCTCCCGGCGTTACGCCGGAGGCCAGGAGAGCGAGATCCGGCTGTGCACCTTGTCGATGATCCGGTCGGCCGGGATCTGGTCATCGGGGGTGTCGGCCGGATAGACCCGGATGACCGGGCTGGGGCCGCCGCGCCGGTTGGCCTCCCAGTCGCGCAGCATGTCGGCGACCTTGCCGGCGAGCTGCTTCGCGTTCGGGCCGAGGGCGTGCACGCCGTACTCGATGTGCTTGTTGTCCTCAGTGCGGCGGGTGACGAGGTAGGCGAAGGTGTCGTCGTCGACGGCGGCGAGGGAGAACCGCTTGTTCACGGGTGCGACCAGACCCGTGTCCAGGTCGTCATCGACCGCCATGGTGCAGAAGCCGGGCAGGCCGATCGCCATGGCCATCTGGAGGGTGTCGATGAGTTCGGAGAGGCCGATGATGACGCCGGTCCACCGCTCGTGGCGCGGGAACGTGACCGCGTTGTCCAGCCGGTGCGGATCGGCCGGCAGACCGTCATCGAACTTCAGCCCGATCTCCGGGGTTCCGTTGACCAGGAGGAGTTCTTCGCGGTGGGCGGTGGAGCCCTGCATCGGGACGAAGCCGCAGATCCGTGCCGACTCGCTCTCCAGGTAAGGGCCGCGCTCGCCCGTGACCTGGGTGAAGGCGATCGAACGGGTCAGGCCGCACATCCGCAGCGGCACCACGAGACGGCCGCCCTGCTCGAGCTGCGCGATCCACGCCGGGGCGATGTCCCAGGCCCCGGCGGTCACCATGACGACATCGACCTCCCCGATGGGGAGGGGTTCGGCCGCGTCGGCGGTGACGACGCGGACCTTGTCGTAGCCGTTCTCCTCCAGGAGACGGGACGCGCGGTCGGTGACGGAGGAGTCGATGTCCACGGTGATGACTTCGCCGGACGGGCCGACGAGTTCGGCGAGATAGGCCGCGTTCAGTCCGCCCGAGCCGACCTCCAGCACCCGCATCCCGGACTCCACCTGGGCCTGCTCCAGCATCATGGCCTGGATCTGCGGGGCGGAAACGGAGCTGAGCTGCACCCCGTGTTCGTCGGTCTTGGTGATCACCGCGGCGTACGTCTCGTACGCCCTGTCGAGCGGGGTGTCGGGGATGAACGCGTGGCGGGGCACCTTGCGCATCACGGCTTCGACCTCCGGGGAGGAGATGTTGCCGTCCGCGCACAGCTCGTCCACCACCTTGTTCCGCAGGCGGGTCGCCTCGTCGGGCTCGACGGTCGTGTTCGTCATGGGCTTCCTTCGGTCGTACGTGTTGGGGATGCAGGCCGGTTCGTGTGCCGGATGGGCCGGGAGGCTGGGGGCGAACGTTCTCCGTTCTTGTCAGCTCACCAACGGGGCGGTGTGCTGGACGGCGAGCTGGGAGGCCCACGCCCGCAGAGGGCCGGTGCGTGGTGACCAGCCCGCCGAGCGGCACGCGGGTGGGTGGAGGCGTGGATCACTCGGTCCCCTTGATGTAGCGGGCCTCGATCAACTCTTCGATCAGGTCAGCGGTCACGAAGGCGAAACGCCGGGCGAGTCCGACAGCCTGCTGATGGGCGGCCGGCGTGCACTCCTCCCGCAGGGGGCGCGCTCGCTCGACGAGTCGGGTCATCTCGGCGGTGGGCGGAAACCTGTCGTCAGCCACCGTGATGTCGCTGAGCTGCTTCAGGTGGCTGCGGAGGCGGTCGACCAGGGCGACGGTCGTCGCAACGGGCGGGGAGTGATCGCCAATCACCGCGTCGAGATCGTCGAAGACCTCTTCGATGTCGAGCGGCTTCCAGACTCGGAATCGGTCCAGCACGAGCCGTAAGCCGTCTGCGTCGAGCGGTGGCTTCCACTCCTCGGCTGGGCGTTTCGGAGCCACTGTGGTGCTCACTGCTCTTTCCCCACCGAAGCCTCGACCACAGCCCAGGTGACCTTGCCCCACGGGTGTGTGTCGTAGCCCCACCGCGAACTCATCGTCGCGACCAGACTCAGACCCCGGCCGCTCTCAGCGTTCGGGTCGGCCGTCTTCAGGTGGGGCGCGCCGTGCGAGCGGTCGGAGACTCCGATGCGGACGGCACCGTTACTCGGACGCTCGATGAGGATCTTCGACACCGGGGTATCGGTGTGCTCGACGGCGTTGGCCAGCAGTTCGGTGACGATGATCTTTCCGCAGTCGGCCACGTCGTCGTCCATGCCCCAGGCCGCCAGTACATTGGAGACGAGAGCGCGGGCGCGGCTCACGGACTCGCGGACGCAGGGCAGCTCCGTGGTGTAACCCGGGGCGCCGATCGCATTCGGTTTAGCGACGGTCATGGTCACGAGGTCTTTCCCTCCGGCGTGGGGTGCCCGGCCCTGATGAGGAGGCAGGGCCGGGCTTTCCTCCGTGCCGCCGTGCCGAACTCGACTCGGCGACCGATGACCAGTCAACGAGCGACATGCCGCGCGCAACAGGAAGGGTCCCGGATTCGTGCATGCCCACCAACCGGAAGACTTTGCGTTCCCATTACCTGAGGTCTGGGCATCAGAGTGACGGTGGTACTACGTTCGGTACATGGGAGCGAATCTCGTTCTTCAGCGTCGATTGGCTCAACTCGGTTTTACGCAGGAGGAGTTGGCGGATCGACTGAACGCTGCCCTGCAGGAGATCACCGGTCGGCCCGGTGAAATCTCCTCCCGGACGGTCCGTAACCTGCTCAACGGATCGAGCCGACGTCCAATCGGACGCACTTGCGCCGCACTTGAGCGTGTGTTCGGCTGCCCCGTGGCGGACTTAGGGTTCAGCGCACCCAGCTCCATGCAACATCCTCCGGAGGGCCCCGTGCGGCGTCGCGACTTCATCGTTTCCACCACCGGAACGGCAGCCGCAGCCGTTCCGGTCGTCAAGCAACGTCGGTCGGTAGGCATGGCGGACGTAGCCCGCGCCTCGGCCAGCATGAACCAGCTGGTGGAGGCCGACGACCGCCAGGGCGGACACGTCTCCCTGGCGACCGCAGCCCTCGAAGCTCGCGCCAAGGTGCTGGAGCTTCAGCAACGGAACGCCAGCGAACGCGTGCGCCGCGCCCTGTACGCGCTTGCGGCCGAGTTCACCACCATCGCCGCCTGGTCGTGCATCGACCTACGCGATCTGGACACGGCCCAGACGTACCTGCACGAGTCGTCCACGTTCGCCGGCCTCTCCCAGGACCCGCCCACGGGCATGCGCATGTGGGTCAACATGGCCATGCTCGCCTACCAGCGGAAGAACTGGCCGGAACAGCTCGCGGCAGCGCAGGCGGCCAACGCCTCCCCCGCCGCCCGCAGGGATCCGTTCTTCGGCTCCATGGGCCGCGTCCGCCTCGCGCTCGCCCATTCGTCACTGGGGGACCTGCGAGCCGCTCGGCGGGCCCTGGGCACAGCGCAAGAGACCTTTCGGAAGGCGGCCGAGGACGAGCGTCCCCGGTGGACCGCGTTCTACGGGCCCGCCGAACTCAACCACCTCGCGGCGATCATCCTCAACCGCAACGGAGAACCCGCCGAAGCCGAGGCGATGGCGCACCGAGCCCTGGCGAAAATCCCGGCGGAGTTCCAGCGCAACCGCGCGCTGGCCACCTGCCAACTCGCGCTGGCACAACTCCGCCAGGGAGAGCCCGAGCAGGCCACAGCGACCGCGGCCACCGTCTTCACGATCATGGAGGGCGCTCCATTACCGGGGCGCATGCGCACCCTGATCGGAGACTTCCACCGAGACCTGTTCCGGCTGGCGCCGTCGACGACGTACGCACGCGACTGGGCAGACCGAATGCGAGATGAATGGAGTCGAACGTGACCAGGGTGATCGACCTGCGGCACTACGCCCAGGAGAACCTCCCCGAGGGCTTCAGGCAGATGCTGATCGATGTGCACGCCGACGCCTACGCCGATGCGATGGACGACGAGTTCAACCAGCGGTTTCCGTGGTTCGTCGATCACTGGTCAGGGATGAATGGCTTCACCTGCGTCGTCGCCTTCGACGGCGACGAGCCGACCGGCTTCGCGTACGGCGCCCCCCTCCAGCCCGGCCGTGAGTGGTGGCGTTCCACCGCATTCGAGCCGATCAACGGGTACACCGCGACCTACGCCGTCTCCGAGGTCATGGTGCGCCCTCGGTGGCGGAAGCAGGGGATCTCGGAGCGGCTCCACGAAGCCCTGCTGAAGGAGCGCAGTGAAGATCTCGCGGTGCTCCTGGTCGATGTGGCGCACCCGAAGGTGCAGGACCTGTACGAGACGTGGGGCTACGAGAAGGTGGGCGAGCAGCAGCCCTTCGCCGACTCCCCGGTGTACGCGGTCATGGTGAAGAGATTGCACCCCTAAGGGGCCTTGCCTGCCCCACGTACGGCGTTACGTGCCGGCCAGGCTCGTTATCACCGTCCTCCGCGAGGTCGTGGCCAGCACCCCCGCATGCCGCGCTCTCGCCAGAAGCAGGTCGAAGTGTCCGGGAAACATGCTGCCGTCGTGCTCCTGCTGAAGCACGACGGCAGCTTCCAGCATGGGAAGGGTCACGTCAGCGGCTCGGACGTCGGCGGTTCACGTCCGCCGGTTGCGGCTGCACGACCGGAACAGCGGGTGCACCCGTGTCCGGCGGCAGGTGGGTGCTGCGAGCACTGCGGGTGGCCGCGCTCCGCACCCGCTGGCTGACTCGCTCGGCGGTGGCGTTACGCAGACGCCAGACCAGGATCTCGGCCGGTCGGTCCGCGGTGTCGAGTTCCCGTTGCCCGGACAGGTCGGCCAAGGCCCGGCGGGTCGGGGTGCCAGCGGACTCGGCCTGGGCGAGGGCGGTGGCCAGCGCGGGCCAAGCCGGGTCGGCCAGGATGCGGTGTGCGTGCTCGGGGATCGTAGCTCGGACGGCTGCCGCGAGCCGATCCTGTGCTTGGGGACTCGGGGCGCGTGCGGCGAGCTGAGCAAGGGCCGGCCGGGCAACCTGCTGTCGGGCGGCCCGGAGGTGGACGAGGGACTGCTGGGCGGCTGCCGCCTGCTGCTCGTGACCGCGCTGGGCGTGCCACTCGGTGAGGGCGATGAGTAGGAAGACGGCTGAGGCGAGCGCCGCAGCGACGAAGTCGCCGTCCTTGCCGGTGGGTGCGGTCAGCAGCGTCCTTCCGGCCTGACGCAGGGCGTCGGCGGCCCGGTGCTCGGCTCGGATGGCGGAGCGGTTGGCGCGGTTGAAGGCGATGGCTGCCGCTTGCAGTTCAGCCCGGAGCTGGCGCGGCGCCGAGACTGCGGTGTTGCGCAGCAGCTTGGCGAATGCCGCAACCTGAGCCTGCACTTGGGCATCGACTTCACCTCCTGCCGTTTCGCCGTTGGCCCTGGTGACGAGCGCATAGGCGGTGCGCAGCTTCCCATCAGCGTGCCGCCAGGAGTCGCCTGCCTCTGCCCGGCTCGCGTGCAACGCTGTGGCCTGCCCTGCAGCCTCGCCTTCGGCCGGACCGAAGCGCTCGCGGAGCCGGTTCAGGGACAGGTCCGGAGCGAGTGCGGAGCCGCTGTAGAAGATGGGCTCGCCCTTGGCATCGGTGTCGTCGGCGGTGGCGAGGCTGTAGCCGGTGACTTCCCCGGTGACGGGACCGAGACGGGGTCGGACCTTGAGCCCGAGAGACGTCAGCACGGCGAAGAACTCGTCCTCGTCGCGGGCTGCCGCTGCGGCGGCGTAGGCGTGCTCGCGAAGCCAGACCCGTGCTGTGTTCTTGTGGCCCTGCCGCTCGGCCTTGGCGACCTCCGGCCCGGTCGGCGTCTTCGGCGCTGTCGCGTCACCGGACTTCAGCCGGCGCAGGCCGAGTTCTGCCTCGATTCTGCGGCATTCGGCCTGGGCCCGTCGGCCGTCACCCTTGTTGCGGGGGCGGCGGCCGTCTTCTCGGACACCGGTCGCCATGATGTGAATATGGTCCTCGGCGTGCCGTACGGCGATCCACCTGCAGGCCGCGTCGTCACCGTGTTCGGCGATGCCAGTGGCGTGGACGATGCGGCGGGCGACCTCGGCCCACTCTTCGTCGGTGAGGTAGCGGTCGCCCGGTGCGGTGCGGACGGGGCAGTGCCACATGTGCTGCGGCACCTTCTTGCCCAGCCGCTGTTCGCGAAGCTTCACCGGCTGGTCGAGGTAGTCGGCCAGTTCGCTGAGAGCGTCGTGGTGTTGGTCGAGGGGAATGCGGCCGGGGTCGTTGATGCCGGGCATCGCGAACGCGGCGACGATGTGCGGGTCGGTGTGCTCGTTACGGCGGCCGGGGCCGAAGAGGTAGGAGAGGAGGCCGCGGCTGCGGTCGCCGGTGGAGACGTCAGGCACCACGGTGACCACCTCCGGCCAGGGTCTGGTCCAGCAGCAGACGGGTGCGCTGGGCGACCTGGTGAAGCTCGTTGAGGATCTCTTCGGCTCGGTCGGGCAGCTCTCCTTGGTGGACAGCCCGGACGAGCTGGTTGAGGTTGCTCCCGGTGCGGCCGAACTCCCTGATCAGCCTGCCGAACAGAATCATCAGGTCCTGGGTGGCCTGTGGGGACGGGAGCGGGGCGATGCCTTCGGGACGGCGGTCGGACAGGTAGGCGTGGGCGAAGGTGAGGGCGCAGTCCATGAGGTAGGCCGAGCGGGAGCGCTTCGCCTTACGGGCGGCGAGGTCGATGAAGGCGCGCTCCGCTGGTTCGGCCGAGCAGGTCAGTTGCAGAGTGCGTTTGGTCCCGGAGCGAGGCCGGTAGAGGACTTCGCTCAGGTGCCGGCGGCGCTCGGCGCCGGGTGCGGTGTCGGCGTGAGCGGGGGCAGGGACATCGTTGGCGGCGACACCGTGGTGCATGAACACGTCGGTGTTCACGGTCGGCGCGATGCGTACGGCAGGGGCGGCGGTTGGCTCGCTCGGCTCGGCGGGCGGCTGCGTGTTCTGGTGGAGGCCGCGCTCGGCCTCCCCGCCCGTCTCTGTCCCGGCCCCGTGGGCCGGGCCGGCCTCCGCCCCCGCCGGAGCGGACACGAGCGCGAAGTCCGCATCGCCCCCAGGCGATGCGGACTTCGCCCCAGCTCGCTCCGCTGTCGGGTGGAGGGCGACCCCGTCAAAGCCCTGGTCGGGCGTGGGCGGGTGCGCTGCGAGGAGGCTACGGGGCGGCGCGGACTTGGCGGGCTTGGCCTTGCGGGAGAACGGATTACGGCTCACGGGAAGTTTGGAGGCTCCTGCCTGTGTGTGGTGTGGAGTGGGCGAGGCGAGTGCCCGGGGACTCGACGGCTTGGCCCAGCCAGGCATCTCGTGTAGTGGACCGGGAAGAGGGCGTTGCCCGGAATCGGTTCGGTTCCGGGCAACGCCTTGCGATGAAGGTCAGTCGACCAGGTGCGGACGGGCGTCGGTGCCCTCCCGCACCAGGGCCATCGCTTTAGGAAGTGCAGAAGCTCCTCGACCTGGCCAACAAGACCCGGCACCCGGCGCGCTGGGTCATATCCCTGGCACTCGGGCTGCGCCAGGGCGAGGTCCTCGGTCTCAAGTGGGACGGACGTCGACTTCGAGCTGCGGGTCATGACGGTCCACCGCAACCGGCTGCGGCCACGGTACGAGCACGGCTGCGGCGACCGCTGCGGGCGCAAGCCCGGCTTCTGCCCGCAGAAGGTCAACATCCGCCGCGAGACCAAGGACACCAAGTCTCGCGCCGGACGCCGGCCGATCGGCATCCCCGACCCGCTGGTACAGCTCCTGCTCCAGCACCGGCGTGAGCAGGAGCGCGAACGGCGACTGGCCGGCGACCTCTGGACGGAGAAGGGGTACGTCTTCGCCTCCCCGACTGGCGAGCCCCTCAACCCGAACACCGACCACCATGAGTGGAAGGATCTCCTCAAGGCGGCGGGCCTACGCTCGGGCCGCCTCCACGACGCCCGTCACACGGCGGCGACCGTCCTGCTGATCCTCGGCGTACCGGACACGGTCGTTGACGCAATCATGGGCTGGGAGCCCGGCAAGTCCGCCCGGATGCGTCGCCGCTACCAGCACCTCACCAACCGGGTGCTCACGGACACCGCCGACAAGATCGGCGGCCTCCTCTGGCCGCTGCCTGAGGAGCCTCCTGCTGGTTGACCGGCTCTGGTCCCAGGCCGGCAAGGGGTCGGCCCGAACGCATCGGCGTTCGGGCCGACCCCATCGAGCTGGCTGTGCACGCCCACCGAAGTCCTACTCTTCGGCGAGCTGCTCTTCGCTTCGCTCGGTGGTGTAGGGCCGACCAGCCTGGTCCGTGATGACGGCGACTGACGTGGGCAGAACCTCGACCCGGAGCATGGGCCATGCCAGGGGATCGCCACGACCATCGACGTAGAGCAGGTGACGCACGTAGGCGCCCACGAGGAAATCCCGTTCGGCGAGCTCGTGGACGTAGCCCTCAAGTGTCTTCTCCGCGTCCCGGTTGTCACGCACACTGTGAAGCTCTGGGGCGATGTCCAGGTAGTCCCGGAGCAGGTCCAGGAACTCCACGATCAAGGACTCTTCGTCGTCAGGAAGACCGTCCGGCAGGGCGTACTCGAACGCCACACTTGTCTTGATCATGTTCCATAGAGGGTTTCCCCGGGTGATCAGTGCCAACGCCCGGGGCTGCGGGAAAGCCGGGTCGGGAACGAGCTTCACGCCGCCTGAGGCACCGTCGTCCAGTGAGCGCCGGACCCAAGCGGCATGCTGCTCCTTGATCTCCCTGAGTCGCTCAACCGTGAAGTGGGCTGGTTGATCATCGACCTGCTTGTGGTGCCTACTGCACAACAGCAGCAGATTCGTATGGCTGTGCTTGGAGGCGTCGTCCAGGTCCCCCGCCCGCGGACCGCCTTTGGAACGAGCCACGATGTGTGCCTCTTCGCCGAACACAGACGGATCATCACAGTCCGTCCCTGGGGTGATCACCTCGCCACGGCAGATTGAACATCTCCCGCCGGCTTCAGCCCACACAATCTTGCGCGTCTTCTCGGAGACCCCCATGCGTGGCACCTTGCCAGAAGTTCAGGTCGGCGCAGAAGAACCAGGCCAGCTACTTCTGCGCGCAGGGAGCCGTCACCGCCGGATCGCGGCAACTGCAACCCGAACTGCAACCCTCAACGTCGAAGGGCCCCACCGCAAGCGGTGGGGCCCTTCGACATCGTGCCCGGTGAGGCACTGGCGGAGGATACGAGATTCGAACTCGTGAGGGGTTGCCCCCAACACGCTTTCCAAGCGTGCGCCCTAGGCCTCTAGGCGAATCCTCCGCTGGGAACATTACATGACCGAGAGGAGTGCTCGCGAACTCGTTCCCGGCCCCGGACATGGGGTAGCCTCTGCGTAGCCCCTCACGCGGCGCTATCTGACTGAACTCCCCCAGGGCCGGAAGGCAGCAAGGGTAGGTCGGCTCTGGCGGGTGCGTGGGGGGCGCTTGCGTGTCCGGGCGTCCGGTCCGGTTGTCGGTGGGCGCCTATAACCTCGTATGCGTGTCGTCTCTCGCGCTCTACCGCCGTTACCGCCCGGAGTCCTTCGCCGAGGTCATCGGGCAGGAGCATGTCACTGACCCGTTGCAGCAGGCGCTGCGGAACAACCGGGTCAATCACGCGTACCTGTTCAGCGGTCCGCGCGGCTGCGGCAAGACGACCAGCGCGCGCATCCTCGCGCGCTGTCTGAACTGCGAGAAGGGCCCCACGCCCACGCCGTGCGGGGAGTGCCAGTCCTGCCAGGACCTCGCGCGCAACGGGCCCGGTTCGATCGACGTCATCGAGATCGACGCGGCCTCGCACGGTGGTGTGGACGACGCCCGTGACCTGCGCGAGAAGGCGTTCTTCGGGCCCGCGGGCAGCCGCTACAAGATCTACATCATCGACGAGGCCCACATGGTCACGTCGGCCGGTTTCAACGCGCTGCTCAAGGTCGTCGAGGAGCCCCCGGAGCACCTCAAGTTCATCTTCGCCACCACCGAGCCCGAGAAGGTCATCGGGACCATCCGGTCGCGCACGCACCACTACCCGTTCCGTCTCGTGCCGCCCGGCACCCTGCGGGAGTACCTCGGCGAGGTGTGCGGCAAGGAGGAGATCCCCGTCGAGGAGGGCGTCCTGCCGCTCGTCGTGCGGGCCGGCGCGGGATCCGTGCGTGACTCGATGTCCGTCATGGACCAGCTGCTCGCCGGTGCGGGCGAGCAGGGTGTGACGTACGCCATGGCCACCTCCCTGCTCGGGTACACCGACGGCTCCCTGCTGGACTCCGTCGTCGAGGCCTTCGCGACCGGTGACGGCGCCGCCGCCTTCGAGGTCGTCGACCGGGTGATCGAGGGGGGCAACGACCCCCGCCGGTTCGTCGCCGATCTGCTGGAGCGGCTGCGGGACCTGGTGATCCTCGCCGCCGTGCCGGACGCCGCCGAGAAGGGGCTCATCGACGCGCCCGCCGACGTCATCGAGCGGATGCAGGCCCAGGCCGGCACCTTCGGGGCCGCCGAGCTGAGCCGCGCCGCCGACCTCGTCAACCAGGGGCTCACCGAGATGCGCGGCGCCCACGCGCCCCGCCTCCAGCTCGAACTGATCTGCGCGCGCGTGCTGCTCCCCGCGGCCTACGGCGACGAGCGCTCGGTCATGGCCCGCCTGGACCGCGTCGAGCGCGGCGTCAACTTCTCCGCGGGCGGCGCCGCCGCGGGCACGCCCCCCATGGGGTACGTGCCCGCTCCGGAGGTTCACGGGGGAGCCCAGGGGCAGGGCCCCGTCGAGCCGGGAGGCGGCCCCGCCGCGGCCCGGGCGGCGGTTCGGGGACCCGGCCCGGCTCCCGCCCCGGCACCGCCCGCCCCCGCGCCTGCCCTCGCGCCCACGCCCGCACCCGCCGCTCCGGCACCTCCGGCCGCTCCGGCCGCTCCCGCTCCGGCGGCCCAGCAGCCCCCGGCGGCCGACGCGCCGCCCGCGCCGAACGCCCCCGGCGCCTGGCCCACCGCGGCCCCCGCGGGCGGCGGCCGCCGGCCCGGCGGCTGGCCCACGGCCGCCCCGACGGGCGCCGGCCAGTCCCCCGCGGCCGCCCCGACGCCCACCCCCACCCCCACCCCCGCGCCCCAGACGGTCCCTGCGGCCCCGGCGCCCTCGGGTGGCGGCGGCGGTGGGCTCGACCCCCGCATGCTCTGGCCCAACATCCTGGAGACGGTGAAGAACCGTCGCCGCTTCACCTGGATCCTGCTCAGCCAGAACGCCCAGGTGACCGGCTTCGACGGCACGACCCTCCAGATCGGCTTCGTCAACGCCGGCGCGCGGGACAACTTCCTCAGCAGCGGCAGCGAGGACGTGCTGCGCCAGGCGCTGGCCGAGCAGTTCAGCGTGCAGTGGAAGATCGAGGCGGTCGTCGACCCGTCCGGCGGCGGCACACCGGCCCCGGCCCCGGCCGGACCACCCGGCGGATGGTCCGGCGGCGGTGGCCACGGCGGTGGCGGCGGGTACGGCGGTCCCGGCGCCGGTGGCGGCGGGCGTCCCCCCGCTCCCCAGCCGGCGGCACCGCCCGCCGCGCCCGCCCGGCCGGCCGGCGGCGGCCCCTCCGCACCCGCGCCCGCCTCCGCGCCGGCGCCCCGCCCGTCCGCCCCGGAGCCGCCGCCTCCCGTCTCGCCCGAGGACGACACCCCGGAGGACGACGACCCGGACCTGGACGAGTCCGCCCTCTCCGGTCAGGACCTGCTGGTGCGGGAGCTCGGCGCGACGGTCGTCGAGGAGTTCACCAACGAGTGAGCCGCACGCCCACCGGGCCTCGGCGCACCGGGCGGAGGCGAGGGCGTCTGGAGGAAGCCACAAAGGTTCCCCTCCCGCCCCTTCGGAAGCCCGCACAAGGGGAAGCCGCCGTCTGCCGTTAGGCTGACCCCCGTGAAGGTCCTCGTCATCGGCAGCGGCGCCCGCGAACACGCCCTGTGCCACTCCCTGTCCCTCGATCCCGACGTCACCGCGCTGCACTGCGCGCCCGGCAACGCCGGCATCGCCGGGGTCGCCGAGCTGCACCAGGTCGACGCCCTCGACGGCGCGGCCGTCTCCGCGCTGGCCCGGAGCCTCGGCGCGGACCTCGTGGTGGTCGGCCCCGAGGCGCCGCTCGTCGCCGGTGTCGCCGACGCCGTGCGCGACGCGGGCATCCCGGTCTTCGGCCCCTCCAAGGAGGCCGCCCGGCTCGAGGGCTCCAAGGCCTTCGCCAAGGACGTGATGGCGGCGGCCGGCGTGCCCACCGCCCGCAGTTACGTCTGCACGACGCCCGAGGAGGCCGACGCGGCGTTCGGCGCGTTCGGCGCGCCCTACGTCGTCAAGGACGACGGACTCGCCGCCGGCAAGGGCGTCGTCGTCACCGACGACGTCGAGGCGGCCCGCGCGCACGCGGGCGCCTGTGATCGCGTGGTCGTCGAGGAGTTCCTCGACGGCCCCGAGGTCTCCCTCTTCGCGATCACCGACGGCGAGACCGTGGTCCCCCTGCAGCCCGCCCAGGACTTCAAGCGCGCGCTGGACGGCGACGAGGGGCCGAACACCGGCGGCATGGGGGCGTACTCCCCGCTGCCGTGGGCCGACCCCAAGCTGGTCGACGAGGTCGTGCAGACCGTCCTCCAGCCGACCGTGGACGAGATGCGCCGCCGCGGCACCCCGTTCTCCGGGCTGCTCTACGCGGGCCTCGCGATCACCTCGCGCGGTGTCCGCGTGATCGAGTTCAACGCCCGCTTCGGCGACCCCGAGACCCAGGTGGTGCTGGCCCGGCTGAAGACCCCGCTGGCCGGGCTGCTGATGGCCGCCGCCACCGGCAACCTCGCCCATCTGGAGCCGACCCGCTGGAGCGACGAGGCCGCGGTCACCGTGGTCGTCGCCTCGCACAACTACCCCGCCACCCCGCGCACCGGCGACCCGATCACCGGCCTGGACGAGGTCGCCGCCGAGGACGCCCCGCACGCGTACGTGCTGCACGCGGGGACGAGGCGCGAGGGCGACGCCGTCGTCAGCGCGGGCGGGCGCGTGCTGTCCGTCACGGCGACCGGCAAGGACCTCACCGAGGCCCGCGACCGGGCCTACCGCGCGGTCGCCCGCATCCGCCTCGACGGCTCCCAGCACCGCACGGACATCGCGGCGAAGGCCGCGCGGGAGGCGTAGCCGCACGGGCGCGCCCGCCCGGCGACGACGAACCCACGGGCCCCGGATCCGTCACAGGATCCGGGGCCTGACCCTTGCCGTCCGTCATCCACCTTTCCCCAAAGCCATTCCATCGAGTGAGCGATGCGCCATCCGGCTGACGTGGACCGGGGCCCCAACTAGGGTGCCGCGCAAGCGCTCCGGCACTTGGCCCACCGGCATTGCGATGTCAGTGGCGGCTGCCACAGTGGGGGCATGGACAACGCCGGGACAGCGTCGGAACCGTAGCGGGGGGAGGGTGAGGTCGGGCCATGAGCGGAAGCGGTAGGGGTGCGGACACCGGAGCACGGTCCGCGCGGTCGCACGCGCTGGCCGTTCTGCGGATCCGCAGCCGGGCACTGGCGGTCGCGCTGCTCCCGGCCGCCGTCGCGGTGGTGCTGCTCGTCGGCGGCTCCACCGGCCATCTGCCGGGCGCCGGCTGGGACCTCGCCCGCCGGTTCCTCACCCCCGTCGCGGTGCTCGTCCTGCTCGCCGCCGCCGGTGTCGCCCTGGTCGTCGCCCGGGCCCGGCCCGCCATGAGCCCCACCGTCCCGGTCGCCGAGGAGGCCGCCCCGGACCTGTACCGGATGGTGCGTGACCTCGCCGACCGGCTCAACGTCCCCGCTCCCTCCGCGATAGCGCTCACCCCGGACTGCGACAGCTGGCTGGAGGACCGCACCCACCCGGCGCACGGCCCCCCGTCCGCCGAGGAGCACGGCGACATGGCCGCCGGCGGGCATCCCGTGCGCGGGCGGACCGCCGCCGCCCCCGTGCTGGTGATCGGCTCCCCGTTCCTGTGGTGGATGCGAGTGGGCGAGCTGCGCGCCGTGCTCGCCCCGGTCGTCGCCGGCACGGGACCCTCGGCGCACCCGGACATAGCCGCCGCCCGGCGTTTCATGCGGGGACTGGACGCCGCGGTGGCCGTGACCTCGGCGCCCGGGCGCGGGCCGGTGGCCCGGGGTGTCCTCGCGGGCGTCGGCCGGGTCACCCGGCTGTTGCTGCGCGGCTGCCGGGGGCATGCCGCCGAGATGGAGCGCGGGGTCGCCGCGGCGGCGGCCGACCGTGCGCAGGCCGTGGACTACGGGCCGCGGATCGTCGCCCAGGAACAGGTGGGGCTGGCGTACGCGGGCTGGGACCGGCTGCTCACCCGGGTGGCGCTGCCCGCCTGGCGGATGGGCCGCTGGCCCTCGCGGCTCAACGCGGGGGTGGTCGCGGCGCTCACCGAGCTGTCCCGCCGGGACCGGCTGGCGGAGGGCTTCACCTCCCGCCTCGGCGAGCGCCCCGCCTGCGACCTGCTGGAGGAGCCCGGCGCGGTGGACGAGGCCGCCTCGCTGCTCGCCGCCCGCCTCTTCCACGGCGGGCCCGCGGAGCGGGGACCGGACTGGTCCCCGGTCCACTGGGGCGACTACCCGGACGAGGTCGTCGACCGCAAGTGGCGCACCGACGCCGCCCGCCTCCACCGGGTCCTGGACGCCCTCCATGTGCCCCCGGCCCCCGGTGGGACCGCGCCCCCCGGAGGGCCCACCCTCTCCCGGGTCCTCACGCACCTGACCGGCGCACCGCCCCCGCCCGCCGGACCCGTCCCGCCCGGTGCCGCGGAAGACGACGCCGACGCCGACGCCGCCGTCGCCACCGACCGCAGCGCCGCCCTCGCCGCCCGGCTCACCGCCGAGCTGGCCCGCGAGGAGGCCGCGGCCACCGGGCCCGCCCCCCAGGGCGCCGAGCCCGCCCTCCCCGGGGACGGCGGCGAGCTTTCCCTCTTCCCGCTCCAGCCCCCGCGCACCGGCCGTGACCTGCTCGCCGACCACATCGCGGCGATGGTCTGCTGCGCCGCGATGGACACGGCGGGCGCCACCCCCGGCCTCGACTGGCTCGACGGCCCCGCCCTCCTCCTCGGCGGCGCACGCGTCCCGGACCTGTCCCCGCAGGTCATGACCCTGATCGAGGACGGCGACCCGTCCGCCCTCGGACAGTGGCTGACCCGGCAGGGCATACGCCCGGAGAAGCCCGTACGGCTCGTCTGAGCCCACGCCCGCCCGCGCACTCCGGAGCTGACTCTTCCGCTTTCAGTCAATTCACGACGAACGGTGACGGAGTACGTGCGAAATGTGATGTGCTGGGACCGTTCGCGCCCCCTGGCAAGAGCGCGCGACATACGACAAACACATAACTGGCGGCAGGTGTCATCCGCCGGCCGACTGCCGGGCAGCACCACGCACCGCATCGCGACGGGGGCGCGAGGGAGGGGAGCGATCATGGGTTCGGAGCAGACCCGCCGCTGGGAGTCGGGAGCACTCGCGCACGCAGTGAACGATCCCTTCGGGCTCGGCCCCCTCCCCTGGCTGCGCGGCAGCGAGACGTACTTCGGCGACACCGGCCAGGTCGTCCCCTGGTACGTCGACCCGGATCCCTGCCCGGACCCGGCGCGGTCCGCCGTCCGCATCCCGCGGCAGGGCGGGCGCACGGTCCCCGGTCCTCGCGCGTCCGGCTCCGTCGGGCCCCGCGCGGCCGACGACGTGCGCCGCCAGATCAAGGGCTTCGCCTCCACCGGAGGGGTCGCCCCCGGCGAGTCCATCGACTTCCACATCACCGTCGACCCGCCCCAGGCGTTCGACGTGGACGTCTACCGGATCGGCCACTACCAGGGCGACGGCGCCACCAAGATCACCTCCAGTCCCCGTCTCTCCGGCATCGTGCAGCCGCCGCCGCTCACCGCCGACCGCACCGTCTCCTGCCACCACTGGTGGCTGTCCTGGCGGCTGCCGGTCCCGTCGTACTGGAGCGTCGGCGCGTACGTCGCCGTCCTCACCACCGCCGACGGCTACCGCTCGCACATCCCGTTCACCGTCCGCGACAACCGTCCGGCCGACCTCCTCCTGGTCCTGCCCGACGTGACCTGGCAGGCCTACAACCTCTACCCGGAGGACGGCCGCACCGGCGCGAGCCTCTACCACGCCTGGGACGAGGAGGGCCGGCTGCTCGGCGAGTCCGGGGCCGCCACCACCGTCTCCTTCGACCGCCCGTACGCGGGCGCCGGTCTCCCGCTGCACGTCGGCCACGCCTACGACGTCATCCGCTGGGCCGAGCGCTACGGCTACGACCTCGCCTACGCCGACGCCCGCGACCTGCACGCCGGCCGGATCGACCCCACCCGCTACCGGGGCCTGGTCTTTCCCGGCCACGACGAGTACTGGTCGGCGCCCATGCGCACCGCCGTGGAACGCGCCCGCGCGCACGGCACGTCCCTGGTCTTCCTCTCCGCCAACACCCTGTACTGGCAGGTGGAGCTCGCCCCCTCCCCGGCAGGCCCAGGCCGCCTGCTGACCTGCCGCAAACGCCAGGGCCCCGGCAGGCCGACGCTCTGGCGGGAGCAGGACCGCGCCGAGCAGCAACTGCTCGGCATCCAGTACGCCGGCCCCGTCCCGCAGCCCCATCCGCTGATCGTGCGCAACGCCGGACACTGGATGTGGGAGGCGACCGGCGCGCACGAGGGCGACGGCATCGACGGCTTGGTCGCGGCCGAGGCCGACCGCTACTACCCGCGCACCCCGCTGCCCGAGCACGAGGAGCGGGTGCTGCTCGCCCACTCCCCGTACACCGACCGCGAGGGCGCCCGCCGCCACCAGGAGACCTCCCTCTACCGGGCCCCCTCCGGCGCCTGGGTCTTCGCCTCCGGCACCTTCGCCTGGTCACCCGCCCTTGACCGCCCGGGCCACGTCGACGCCCGCGTCCAGCGGGCCACCGCCAACCTCCTGGACCGCATCTGCAAACGCGACTGACCCCTCCGCGCCACCCCGTACGGAAACCTTCCCGCGCATACGGGAGAATCGACGTACTCGGCCCGCCCTCTCCCGCCACCACCCAGTGGGAGCCCTGCGGGCGCACCCTTTGTTCAACCCCACGGGGAGGCACCGTGTCCGGATTCGTCGAAAAGCCCGAACCGCTGCAGGTTCCGGGCCTGGTGCATCTGCACACAGGCAAGGTGCGCGAGCTGTACCGCAACGAGGCGGGCGACCTCGTGATGGTCGCCAGCGACCGCATCTCCGCCTACGACTGGGTGCTGCCGACCGAGATCCCGGACAAGGGCCGGGTCCTCACCCAGCTCTCCCTGTGGTGGTTCGACCAGCTCGCCGACCTGCTCCCCAACCACGTCCTGAGCACCGAGCTGCCGGCCGGCGCCCCCGCCGAGTGGGAGGGCCGCACCCTCGTCTGCAAGTCCCTGAACATGGTCCCGGTGGAGTGCGTGGCCCGCGGCTACCTCACCGGCTCGGGCCTCGTCGAGTACGACGACACCCGCACCGTCTGCGGCCTCGCCCTGCCCGAGGGCCTGGTGGACGGCTCGGAGCTGCCCGCCCCGATCTTCACCCCGGCCACCAAGGCCGCCGTCGGCGAGCACGATGAGAACGTCTCCTACGAGGAGGTCGCCCGCCAGGTCGGCGCGGAGACCGCCGCCCAGCTGCGCCAGGCGACCCTCGCCGCCTACTCCCGCGCCCGGGACATCGCCCGCGAGCGGGGCATCGTCCTCGCCGACACAAAGTTCGAGTTCGGCTTCGACGGCGACACCCTGGTCCTCGCCGACGAGGTGCTCACCCCGGACTCCTCCCGCTTCTGGCCGGCCGGGCAGTGGCAGCCGGGCCGCGCCCAGCCGTCGTACGACAAGCAGTATGTGCGGGACTGGCTGACCTCGGCCGAGTCCGGCTGGGACCGCAGCAGCGAGCAGCCCCCGCCGCCGCTGCCGCAGCACGTCGTGGACGCCACCCGCACCAAGTACGTGGAGGCGTACGAGCTGCTGACCGGCACCGGCTGGAGCTGAGCGCACGACGAAGGCCCCGGTCGATCGACCGGGGCCCCGATGTGGAGCGAACGACGAGGTTCGAACTCGCGACCTCAACCTTGGCAAGGTTGCGCTCTACCAACTGAGCTACGTTCGCATGCGCCGTGGCGCGAGAACCACTATACCCAACCTCGCTCCCGTGCGAGACGGACCGCCGCGTGACGGTTCTCCGCCCCGAGCTTCGTCACGGCCGAGGAGAGGTAGTTCCGCACGGTCCCCTGGGACAGCGCGGCCCGCTCGGCGATCTCCGCGACGGGCGCGCCGTCCGCCGCCAGCTCCAGCACTTCGGCCTCCCGCGCGGTCAGCGGGGAGTCGCCGGCGGCGATCGCGTCGGCGGCCAACTCGGGGTCGACGTAGCGGTTTCCGGCGTGGACCGTGCGGATGATCTCCGCGAGCCGCTGCGCGCTGACGGTCTTGGGGACGAACCCGCGCACACCCGCCGCGAGCGCCCGCTTCAGATGTCCCGGCCGCCCGTGTCCGGTCACGATCAGCACCCGGCAGCCGGGCAGCTCCGCCCGCAGGGATGTGGCGACCTTCACACCGTCCGCGCCGGGCATCTGCAGGTCCAGTACGGCGACGTCGGGGGTGTGCGCCCGCGCCATGGCCAGTGCCTCCGGTCCGGAGGCCGCCTCGGCGACGACCGTCAGATCGCCCTCGAGCGACAACAGTGCGACCAGCGCGCCCCGGATCAGGTGCTCGTCGTCGGCCAGCAGCACGCGCAGGGGTCCGGATGACGTCATGAGGCGACCTCGTTCGCTTCGCGAGGGGCGGGTACGGCGGCGGCGTGGCCGGCGTCCGACGGCAGCGGGACCTCGGCCGTCAGCCGGAACATCCTGCTCCCGGCGGGTCCGGCCCGCAGGGTCCCGCCGATCTCCGCCAGCCGCTCCCGCAGTCCGACGAGCCCGGAGCCCCGGCCCGTGCCGCCGCCGTCCGGAGCCCCGTCGTTCTCCACCGTCAGCACCACCCGTCCCGCCAGCACCCGCACGCTCACCGTGCACCGCCGGGCGTCCCCGTGCCGCAGCACGTTGGTGGCCGCCTCCCGCACCGCCCAGCCGAGGGCCGCCTGCACGGGGGCCGGCAGCCCGGCCGTGGGTCCGATGACCGTGCACTCGATGCCGGCCGCCGTCAGCACGCCCTGGGCGCCCGCGAGCTCGCCGGCCAGGTCGGCCTCGCGGTAACCGCGCACGACGTCGCGCACCTCCTTCTGGGTCTCGTGCGCGAGGCGCTGCACCTCGACCATCTGCGTCACGGCCTCCGGGCGCCCCCGCTGGGCCAGTTGCACGGCCAGCTCGCTCTTCAGCGCGATCACGGTGAGGTTGCGCCCCACCACGTCGTGCAGGTCGCGCCCGAACCGGAGCCGCTCCTCGGCGACGGCGAGCCGGGCGCGGGTCTCCCGGGCCTCGTCCAGTTCGTAGACGGCGTTGAGCAGCCAGCCGGAGAAGAGGTAGGTGAAGGCGAAGAACCCGCCGCCGACCAGCACGACCAGGGCGGTGAACAGGGCGACCACGACGGGCATGCCCAGGGCGGCGGCCACGGCCAGCGTGCCCGCCGCGAACCCCGCCACGGAGGTGAGCACCCGCCGCCGGCCGCGGACGCCGATGGCGACCGCGCCGGCGCCGAAGGTCACCACCACGGCGAAGACCCCGCCGGCCGCCCCGTCGACGTTCTCCCCCGCGGGCCCGTGCGCGGCGACGAGGAGGGCGGCGACGGCGGTCACCGTGGTGGCGGCGCCGAGCGTCCACAGGGTGCGGACGGGCTGCTCGCGCCCGCCGCGCAGCCAGTCCAGGGCGCGGGAGGCGGTCACGGCGCAGAGCACGCTGTGCACGGCGGCCAGGGACATCAGCAGGGTCGCCAGCCGGGGTCCCACCTGGCCGAACACCGGAGCGCCGGCCGAGACGAACTCGATCCCCGCGAACGAGTGGAACGACCACCGTGTGTACGTCTCGATCTTCGCCGGTGTGCTCTTGCGCCGCCACCAGCCGCCCGGGCCGCTCATCCGCCGTGTCTCCCTGCCCTCGTCCGTGTCAGCGCCGCGGTTCCCACCGGAACCACCGGCGTACAGCAAACACCGCCAGAACGGTCCAGGCCACCGCCGCCGCGACGGCGCCCAGCGCCTCGGCCGCCGACAGGTCGCCGGTCCAGCCGCCGCGCACCAGGGTGACGACCGGGGTGAGCGGCAGCAGCTCGCAGAAGGAGGCCAGCCGGTCGGGGAGCAGCTCCAGCGGGACGAACATGCCGGAGCCGAGCATCGAGACGAACATCAGCGGCATCGGGGTGACCTGCGCGCTCTCCCCGGTCCGGGTGTGGCTCGCGGTGACCGCCGCGAGCGCGGCGCACATCACCAGGCCCAGCAGCAGGCCGAGGACGGCCAGGTGCGGGGCGGACGGCGCGGGCAGGTCGAGCAGCACGGAGCAGCCCACCGTCAGCAGCAGGCACTGCGCCAGCCCGGTGAGGACGGCCGGCAGCGCGGACCCGCCGAGGATCTCGGCGTCCCGCAGCTCGCCCGTGCGCAGCCGCTTGAGGACGAGCTCCTCGCGGCGGACCACGAAGATGCCGACGAGCGCGGAGTACACGGCGAACAGCAGGGAGAAGCCGACGGCGGCGGGCAGGACGACGGTGCCGGGGGTCAGTCCCGCCTCGGCGAGGTCCATCTCCTCGGCCGCCGACCGCACGCTGAGCGGCAGCACCAGCGGCACGAACAGGGCGGCGACGAGCGTGCCCTTGCTGCGTCCCAGGAGCGTCAGTTCGGCGCGGGCGAGCGAGGTCATCCGGCTCATCGGTGTGGTCGTGGTGGTGCTCATGCCGCGTACTCCTTCGGCGTCGTCGCGCCCGCCGACGCGTCCTTGGCGATCCCGAGGAACGCCTCCTCCAGTGACGCCGACCGCACGTCCAGCCGGCGCAGATCCACTCCGGCGCCCTGCGCCCACGTCAGCAGTCCGGTGGCGGCGCGCTGCAGTTCACGGGTGCGCAGCCGGACGGTCCTGCCGTCCACCGTGTGGTCGCTCACGCCCAGTTCGGCGAGCGGCGGCAGATCGCCGACGAAATAGCCGTCCGGCAGCTCGAAGGTGATCCGGGACGGTTCGGTGGCGGTCACCTCGGCGGGGGTGCCGGTGATCGCGATCCGGCCCTCGTGCATGATCGCGAGCCGGTCGGCGAGGTTCTCGGCCTCCTCCAGGTAGTGCGTGGTGAGCAGCACGGTCGTCCCGCCGTCGCGCAGCGCGCCGACCAGCTCCCAGGTGTCCCGGCGGCCCTCGGCGTCGAGCCCGGTGGTGGGTTCGTCGAGGAACAGCACCTCGGGGTCGCCGAGCAGCGCGAGCGCCAGGTCCAGCCGGCGCCGCTGGCCGCCGGACAGCTGCTTCACCCGGACTCCGGCCTTCGACTCCAGCCCGACCAGGGCCAGCACCTCCCGCTCGGGGCGGGCCCCGCTGACGCATCCCGCCCACATCCGGGCGGTCTCGGCGACGGTCAACTCGGAGGGGAAGCCCCCTTCCTGGAGCATGACGCCGGTGCGGGGCCGGATGGCGGCGCGTTCGGTGTACGGGTCGTGGCCGAGCACCCGGACCTGCCCGCCGGCCGGGGCGGCGAGTCCTTCCAGCAGTTCGACGGTGGAGGTCTTGCCCGCTCCGTTGGTGCCCAGCAGGGCGAAGACCTCCCCGCGCCGCACGGAGAAGTCGATCCCGCGCACCGCCTCGAACCCGCCCCCGTAGACACGTCGCAGGCCGGTGACCTCAATCACGTGTTCGTGTTCGTTCGCTTCCATGCTCCGAGCATCCCGGCGGCCGGGGCGCCGGGGCAGTGCGCGCTGTCATCGCGGGGCATGACATATGTCAGACGGGGTGCTCGCACGGCACACGAAAAGACCCCGGTCCGAGGGACCGGGGTCTCATTTCCCGAGCGGACGACGAGGCTCGAACTCGCGACCTCAACCTTGGCAAGGTTGCGCTCTACCAACTGAGCTACGTCCGCATTGCCTCCGACCGGCTCTCACCGATCGGCGCGGGCACCAGCCTACCTGATCCACAAGGGTTCCCGGTACGGCGGTGCGGAGCGGGTGACAGGAATTGCACACTGCGCCTTCCCCCTGGAAGGGGGATGTTCTACTACTGAACTACACCCGCAAGTCTCCGTGAGCCGGGGCCTTTCGGCCTCGCCCCTCGGCGTGCTCCAGACTCTAGCTGATCAGCGGGGGTGCTGCGCAAGTCGGTTGCCGGGAGGGGCGGGTGACCGGCCGTCGGCACGGATCACCCGACCGGCCCCGGCGGCCGTCGCGCGGCCGGCTCACTGCGCCGCCGCGAACGCCTCGTAGACCTTCTTGGGGATCCGTCCCCGCGCGGGCACGTCCATCCGGTTCGCCTGCGCCCAGGCGCGCACGGCGGCCGGGTCGGGGGCGACCTCCGTCTGCCGGTACGCCTTGCCGGAGCGTGACCGCTTGCGTCCGGCGTCCACGTAGGGCGCGAGCGCCTTCCGCAGTTCGCCCGCGTTGGTTTCATTGAGGTCGATCTCGTACGACTTGCCGTCAAGGCCGAAGGCGATCGTTTCCGCCGCTTCCGAGCCGTCGATGTCGTCAAAGAGAGTGACTACGACCTTCTGCGCCACGAATATCGGTCCCTTCGTGCGGCACCTGTCGTCCGGCGCGTCCGTGACGACGTGCCGGGACGTCGCCGAGATGTCGGCCGTCCGCCTGTAATCGGGCAAAGTATCTGCTAATGACAATTCATTTGTACAGTGCCCGGCATTGCATTGTGAAGCCCGACTAAATCTGTCCGCGTGTCCGGGGCGCAATAGCGATGTGCGAGTGAACGCGGATCTTTCCCGGATCTTTTCCCAGGAGTCTCCCGGCGAGGCCGGATCGTGACCGCGCTCACGTAGATTCCTACAACTCTACTCGCGTAGAAATTTTGTACGGGTAGTCTGAAGGAACCTGCTCAGCACCACACACCGGGAGTGCCAGTGGCACGCGTCGTAGTCGACGTCATGCTCAAGCCGGAGATCCTCGACCCCCAGGGCCAGGCGGTGCAGCGCGCACTGCCGCGACTGGGTTTCGAAGGGATCTCGGACGTCCGCCAGGGAAAGCGATTCGAACTGGAAGTTGACGGGCCGGTCGACGAGGCCGCGCTCGCCCGTATCCACGATCTTGCGGAATCCTTCCTCGCCAACACCGTGATCGAGGACTTCACCGTGCGCGTCGAGGAAGTCGCGGAGGCCGTGAAGTGACCGCTCGTATTGGCGTCGTCACTTTCCCCGGCAGTCTGGACGACCGGGACACGCAGCGCGCGATCAGCGTGGCGGGCGCCGAACCCGTCTCCCTCTGGCACAAGGACAAGGACCTCAAGCAGGTCGACGCCGTGGTGCTCTGCGGTGGTTTCTCGTACGGCGACTATCTGCGCGCCGGCGCCATCGCCCGCTTCTCGCCGGTCATGGACACCGTCATCGAGCAGGCCAAGGCCGGCCTCCCGGTCCTCGGCATCTGCAACGGCTTCCAGATCCTCACCGAGGCGCACCTGCTCCCCGGCGGCATGCTGGGCAACGACCACCTGCACTTCATCTGCCGCGACCAGAAGCTGCGGGTGGAGAACGCGGACACCGCCTGGACCACCGACTACACGGCCGGCCAGGAGATCCACATCCCGCTGAAGAACATGGACGGCCGGTACGTCGCCGACCGGCGGACGCTGGACGAGCTGGAGGCCGAGGGCCGGGTCGCCTTCCGCTACCTGGACGTCAACCCCAACGGCTCGCTCAACGACATCGCCGGCATCACCAACGCCGCGGGCAACGTCGTCGGCCTCATGCCGCACCCCGAGCACGCCGTCGAGTCGCTGATCGGCACCGGTCGCACCGACGGCCTCCCGTTCTTCACCTCGATCCTCAAGAAGCTGGTCAACGCATGAGCCGGACGCCTCTGGACACGGTCGAGCACGCGGCCGGGACCCCCGACGTCGAGCTGCCCTGGGCCGAGCTGGGCCTGAAGAAGGACGAGTACGAGCGGGTGGTGGAGATCCTCGGCCGCCGCCCGACCGGCGCCGAGCTCGCCATGTACTCGGTGATGTGGTCCGAGCACTGCTCGTACAAGTCCTCCAAGGTCCACCTCCGCCAGTTCGGCGAGAAGGCCCCGGAGAGCGACGCCCTGCTCGTCGGCATCGGCGAGAACGCCGGCGTGGTCGACGTCGGCCAGGGCTACGCGGTCACCTTCAAGGTCGAGTCGCACAACCACCCGTCGTACGTCGAGCCCTACCAGGGCGCGGCCACGGGTGTCGGCGGCATCGTCCGCGACATCATCGCGATGGGCGCCCGCCCGGTCGCCGTGGTCGACCCGCTCCGCTTCGGCGCGGCCGACCACCCCGACACCAAGCGCGTGCTGCCCGGCGTCGTCGCCGGCATCGGCGGCTACGGCAACTGCCTGGGCCTGCCCAACATCGGCGGCGAGGTCGTCTTCGACGCCTGCTACCAGGGCAATCCGCTGGTCAACGCCGGTGCCATCGGCGTCATGCGGCACGAGGACATCCACCTCGCGAAGGCGTCCGGCGCGGGCAACAAGGTCATCCTGTACGGGGCCCGCACCGGCGGCGACGGCATCGGCGGCGCGTCGATCCTGGCCAGCGAGACCTTCGACGACGCCAAGCCCTCCAAGCGCCCGGCCGTCCAGGTCGGCGACCCCTTCCAGGAGAAGCTCCTCATCGAGTGCACCCTGGAGGCGTTCCGGGAGAAGCTGGTCGTCGGCATCCAGGACCTGGGAGCCGCGGGCCTGTCCTGCGCGACCAGCGAGCTGGCCTCCAACGGCTCCGGCGGCATGCGGGTGACGCTGGACGACGTCCCGCTGCGCGACTCGACCCTGTCTCCCGAGGAAATCCTCATGAGCGAGTCGCAGGAGCGCATGTGCGCGGTCGTGGAGCCGGAGAAGGTCGACCGCTTCCTCGAGATCTGCGACAAGTGGGACGTCATCGCCACCGTCATCGGTGAGGTGACCGACGGCGACCGCCTGGAGATCTTCTGGCACGGCGGCAAGATCGTCGACGTGGACCCGCGCACCGTCGCCCACGAGGGCCCGACCTACGAGCGCCCGTACGCCCGCCCGTCCTGGCAGGACGCGCTCCAGGCGGACGACGCGGGCAAGCTGCCGCGCCCGGAGACGTCCGAGGAGCTGAAGGACCAGGTCCTGAAGCTGGTGGGCTCGCCCAACCAGGCGTCCAAGCAGTGGATCACCCAGCAGTACGACCACTTCGTGCAGGGCAACACCGTGCTCGCGCAGCCGGAGGACTCCGGCATGATCCGCATCGACGAGGCGTCCGGCCTCGGTGTCGCGATCGCCACCGACGGCAACGGCCGGTACGCCAAGCTCGACCCGTACACGGGCGCCCAGCTGGCCCTCGCCGAGGCCTACCGCAACGTGGCGACCACCGGCGCCAAGCCCCTCGCGGTCTCCGACTGCCTGAACTTCGGCTCGCCCGAGGACCCGGCGGTCATGTGGCAGTTCGCCGAGGCCGTCCGCGGTCTGGCCGACGGCTGTCAGCAGCTCGGCACCCCGGTGACCGGCGGCAACGTCTCCCTGTACAACCAGACGGGCGAGGCCGCCATCCACCCGACCCCGGTCGTCGCGGTCCTCGGCGTCATCGACGACGTGGCCCGCCGCACGCCGGTCGCCTTCCAGGAGGAGGGCCAGCTGCTGTACCTCCTCGGCGACACCCGTGAGGAGTTCGGCGGCTCGGCCTGGTCCCAGGTCGTCCACGACCACCTCGGCGGCCTGCCGCCCAAGGTCGACCTCGAGCGGGAGCGGCTGCTCGCCGAGATCCTGATCTCCGCCTCCCGCGACGGCATGATCGACTCCGCGCACGACCTGTCCGACGGCGGTCTGGTCCAGGCGGTCGTCGAGTCGGCGCTGCTCGGGCGGAAGGGCGCGCGGCTGGTCGTACCGGACGGGCTCGACGCCTTCACCTTCCTGTTCTCCGAGTCGGCCGGCCGCGCCGTCGTCGCCGTGCCGCGCTCGGAGGAGCTCCGCTTCAACGACATGTGCGGCGCGCGCGGCCTCCCGGCCACCCGCGTCGGAGTCGTCGACGGCGACACGGTCGAGGTCCAGGGCGAGTTCGCGCTCTCCCTCGCCGAACTGCGCGAGGTGCACGAGGGCACGATCCCGGCGCTGCTGGCCTGATCCCCCGCCCCTCTCCCGCACGGAGACGAAGCCCCCGCCCGGTCCGCCGGCCGGGGGCTTCGGCGCACCCGCCGCCGCATAGGCTTCCGCCATGCCACCGGCCAAGAAGCGCACCCGTTCCTACGATCCCGGCAGGACCCGCGCCGCCGTACTGGCGCAGTTCGGCAACGTACGGGCGGCCGTGCGCACCCTCACCCCGGAGCAGCTCGCCCTGCCCACCCGGCTCGGCGACTGGACCGTACGGGAACTGGTGGCGCACATCGGGACGGCGCTCACGGCGGTGGACCGGCTGCTCGACGAGCCGGAGCCCGCGCGGCAGGACGGGCACCTGCTCGACTGGCCGTCCGCCATCGCCGCCGACGCGGACGCCATCGCCGCGACCGCACGCCGGCACGCGGCGGACCACCCCGACCTGGACGCCCGCCTCGCGGAGGCCGAGCAGCGCTTCACCGCCCGCCTCGACACCCGTCCCGGCGGCCGGCTGCTCCCCACCAGCGCGGGCGCGCTGCCGCTGGCCGACTACGTGGTCACCCGCACCGTGGAGCTCGTCGTCCACACCGACGACCTGAACGCCGCCGTGCCCGGCCTCGGCATCCCCTTCGACCGCCAGGCGCTCGCCGCCTGCGTCCGGCTGCTGGCCGACGCGCTCGCCGCGAAGGCGCCCGGCGGCTCCACGGAGGTACGGATCCCGCCGTACGCGGTCGTGCAGTGCGTGGAGGGGCCCCGGCACACCCGCGGCACTCCGCCGAACGTCGTCGAGACCGACCCCCTGACCTGGATCCGGCTGGCCGCCGGGCGGACGGCCTGGGCGGACGCCGTGGCCGACGCCCGGGTGAGCGCCCGTGGGGAGAGGGCGGACCTCGGGTCCTGGCTGCCACTGCTGGGGTGAGCCGGGAACACAAGGGGAACCACTTGCTCCCCGTCCCCGTCGAATGGGCATGTACAGGCAGAAGCACAAGCAGCGCATGACCCTGACGGCAGTCGCCCTGCTCGCCGTCCCGCTCGCGGCGGCCTGTGGCAGCGAGAAGGCGGGCGCCGGCAGCGGCACCGCGAAGGCGGAGAAACCCCTCGCGGGTGTCCGCTGGACCCTCGACAGCGTCACCGTCGACGGCACCACCCGCCGCGCCCCCGACGGGGCGAACCTCACCGTCGACGACAGCGGCGGCGTCGAGGGCAGCTACGGCTGCAACCTGTTCAGGGGCCGCGCCACCTTCGAGGGCGACCGTGTGCGGTTCGGCGGCCGGGAGAGCACGAAGAAGGCCTGCTCCGAGCAGGTCATGGAGGTCGAGAGCACCGTGGCCCGCACCCTCGGCGACGGCGCCCTCACGGCCGACGTGACCGAGGACCGCCTCACCCTCACCACCGAGTCCGGCGACACCGTGCGTCTGAGCAGGACCGAGGACAGCCCGCTGTACGGCACCACCTGGACGGTCACCACCCCGGCCCTCGGCAAGCGCGCCCACCTCACCTTCGACAAGGAGAAGGGCACCGTCGCCGGCAGCCTCGGCTGCAACCAGGTGAACGCGGACGCCACGGTGCGCGACGGCCATATCACCCTCGGCGTGCCGGGCATGACCCGCATGATGTGCGAAGACTCACTCATGGACGGCGAGAAGGCCCTGACCAAGCTGTTCAACGGCACGGTGGACTACCAGATCGATGGCAGGACCCTGACGCTGACCAGCGGAAACGGAACCAGTGTGCGGGCCGTCGCACAGCGCTGATGCGGCTTTGAGGGCTCATCCCGCATTCGGACCAGTGGTCGACCTCGCCTACACTCGGAGGCGTGCCACGTGGTGACGGACGACTCAACCACGACCTGCTCCCCGGAGAGAAGGGCCCCCAGGACGCTTGCGGCGTCTTCGGTGTCTGGGCTCCGGGCGAAGAGGTCGCCAAGCTCACGTACTTCGGGCTCTACGCCCTCCAGCATCGGGGCCAGGAATCCGCGGGAATCGCGGTCAGCAACGGCTCCCAGATCCTCGTCTTCAAGGACATGGGCCTGGTTTCCCAGGTCTTCGACGAGACCTCTCTCGGTTCGCT
Organism: Streptomyces fungicidicus; assembly: GCF_003665435.1. Lineage (NCBI taxonomy): Bacteria > Bacillati > Actinomycetota > Actinomycetes > Kitasatosporales > Streptomycetaceae > Streptomyces > Streptomyces fungicidicus. The sequence continues at coordinate 3,659,749 of NZ_CP023407.1, read as the reverse complement.
CCAGGGTCATATCGCGGTCGGACACGCCCGCTACTCGACCACCGGCGCCTCCGTCTGGGAGAACGCCCAGCCGACGTTCCGCGCCACCGCGCACGGATCCATCGCGCTCGGCCACAACGGCAACCTGGTCAACACGGCGCAGCTCGCCGACATGGTCGCCGAACTCCCCAAGGAGAACGGCCGCGCGCCCAAGGTCGCGGCCACCAACGACACCGACCTGATCACCGCCCTGCTGGCCGGCCAGCGCGCCGCCGACGGCGAGCCGGTGACCGTGGAGCAGGCCGCGCACGCGGTCCTGCCCAAGGTCAGGGGCGCCTTCAGCCTCGTTTTCATGGACGAGAACACCCTGTACGCGGCCCGTGACCCGCAGGGCATCCGCCCGCTGGTCCTCGGCCGGCTGGAGCGCGGCTGGGTCGTCGCCTCCGAGTCCGCCGCCCTCGACATCTGCGGCGCGAGCTATGTGCGCGAGATCGAGCCGGGCGAGTTCGTCGCCATCGACCAGAACGGTCTTCGCACCTCCCGATTCGCGGAAGCGAAGCCCAAGGGCTGTGTCTTCGAGTACGTGTACCTGGCCCGCCCGGACACCGACATCGCCGGCCGGAACGTGTACCTCTCGCGTGTCGAGATGGGCCGCAAGCTGGCGAAGGAAGCCCCGGTCGACGCCGACCTGGTCATAGCGACCCCGGAATCGGGCACCCCGGCCGCCATCGGCTACGCGGAGGCGTCCGGCATCCCGTTCGGCGCCGGCCTGGTCAAGAACGCGTACGTCGGACGTACGTTCATCCAGCCGTCGCAGACCATCCGGCAGCTCGGCATCCGCCTGAAGCTGAACCCGCTCAAGGAAGTCATCAAGGGCAAGCGCCTGGTCGTGGTCGACGACTCGATCGTCCGCGGCAACACCCAGCGCGCCCTGGTCCGCATGCTCCGCGAGGCGGGCGCCGCCGAGGTCCACATCCGGATCTCCTCGCCGCCCGTGAAGTGGCCGTGCTTCTTCGGCATCGACTTCGCGACCCGCGCCGAGCTGATCGCCAACGGCATGACCATCGACGAGATCGGCACCTCGCTGGGAGCCGACTCCCTCTCGTACATCTCCATCGACGGCATGATCGAGGCGACCACCATCGCCAAGCCGAACCTGTGCCGCGCCTGCTTCGACGGCGAGTACCCGATGGAGCTGCCCGACCCCGAGCTCCTCGGCAAGCAGCTCCTGGAGACCGAGCTGGCCGCGGGCACCGCCGCTCCGGCCGCGGTCGACGCGATCCGCCGCCCGTAAGCCCTGACGGACGACACGAAAGCTCTCACAGTCATGTCCCAGAACACTGGTGCCAGCTACGCCGCGGCGGGCGTCGACATCGAGGCGGGCGACCGCGCCGTCGAGCTGATGAAGGAATGGGTGAGGAAGACCCGCCGCCCCGAGGTCCTCGGCGGCCTCGGCGGGTTCGCCGGCCTCTTCGACGCCTCCGCCCTCAAGAATTACGAGCGGCCGCTGCTCGCCTCCGCCACGGACGGCGTCGGCACCAAGGTCGACGTCGCGCGCCGGATGGGTGTCTACGACTCCATCGGCCACGACCTGGTCGCCATGGTCATGGACGACATCGTGGTGTGCGGCGCCGAGCCGCTGTTCATGACCGACTACATCTGCGTCGGCAAGGTCCACCCCGAGCGCGTCGCCGCGATCGTCAAGGGCATCGCCGAGGGCTGTGTGCTGGCCGGATGCGCCCTGGTCGGCGGCGAGACGGCCGAACACCCCGGTCTGCTGGGTCCGGACGACTTCGACGTCGCCGGGGCCGGTACGGGCGTCGTGGAGGCTGACCGGCTGCTCGGCCCGGAGCGCATCCGTACGGGTGACGCGGTGATCGCCATGGCCTCCTCCGGCCTGCACTCGAACGGCTACTCCCTCGTCCGGCACGTCCTGCTCGACCGGGCGGGGCTCGCCCTGGAGGCCCGGATCGACGAACTGGGCCGCACCCTCGGCGAGGAGCTGCTGGAGCCCACCAAGATCTACTCGCTGGACTGCCTGGCGCTGATGCGCACCACCGAGGTGCACGCGTTCAGCCACGTCACCGGCGGCGGGCTCGCGGCCAACCTGGCCCGGGTGATCCCCGACGGGCTGCACGCCACGGTGGACCGCTCCAGCTGGACGCCCGCGCCGGTGTTCGAGCTGGTCGGGCGGACCGGCTCGGTCGAGCGGCTGGAGCTGGAGAAGACCCTGAACATGGGCGTCGGCATGATCGCGATCGTGCCGCAGGAGTCCGTCGACGTGGCGCTGGCGACGCTGGCCGACCGCGGGGTGGACGCCTGGGTGGCCGGTGAGATCACCGACCGCGGCGAGCACACCACGGGCGCGGCGCTTGTCGGTGACTACGCGAACTGAGCACGCGGAAGGTGCTGCCCGCGCGGTGACCGGCGGGCAGCACCGTCCACGGAGGCGGTCCGCCCGGCATGGGCAGCACTAAACCCGGTAGGTGACCGGGGTCACCTACCGGGCTGGTGGTCGGCGCAGGGTCAAGCGCCGCGACGATGTTGCGAGGACGGTCCGTCGTCGTCCTCGTCGTCGTCCTCATAGAGGTCGGCGTACCGTGCGTACAGGTCGTCGTCTTGCTCATCGTCCTCCAAAGGCTCACCGTTCGGTGGCTGATTCGAAGGCGATGCACCCAGCTCCTCGGCCAGGCGTGAGAGGTCAGTCCCACCGCTGTTGTACTTCAGCTGGCGGGCGACCTTCGTCTGCTTGGCCTTGGCCCGGCCGCGCCCCATGGCTCGACCCCCTCAACGACGGGGCTCGACGGCCCCAGAGTCTTGACACGCGTTCATGGTCCAGAACGGACTCTCCGCGGAGAGTCCGGTCCGTAGGGCTTCCACGGTACCTGAGCCCGCGCCCATACGGTACGTCGCCCGCATGACGTGCCCGCGCCCAGGACCCTCGAGGCGCCCTGTCCTCGCTGGTCAGACGCGATTTTAACCACTTATCGACGGTCGACCCGCCGGGAGAAGTGAGAGTTCTCTCCACGTGCCCGCCGACGGGTACCGCTCACATGTACGAGAACGCCCCGGGCGGGGCGGCCCCGTTCCTGTCGTCGCGGTCAGCGCGCCGGGCGTGCCTCCGCCATCCGCTGCTCGGCGATCCGGTCGGCCGCGGCGGCCGGCGGAATCCCGTCCTCCTTCGCACGTGCGAATATGGCGAGCGTGGTGTCGAAGATCTTCGACGCCTTCGCCTTGCACCGGTCGAAGTCGAAGCCGTGCAGCTCGTCGGCGACCTGGATGACACCGCCGGCGTTCACCACGTAGTCCGGCGCGTAGAGGATGCCGCGGTCCGCGAGGTCCTTCTCGACGCCCGGGTGGGCGAGCTGGTTGTTGGCGGCGCCGCAGACCACCCTGGCGGTGAGCACCGGCACGGTGTCGTCGTTCAGCGCCCCGCCGAGCGCGCACGGGGCGTAGACGTCCAGGCCCTCGGTGCGGATCAGCGCCTCGGTGTCGGCGACGGCGGACACGCCCTGCGGGTGCCGGTCGAGGATCCGCCGCACGGCGTCCTCGCGCACATCGGTGATCACGACCTCGGCGCCCTCGGCGCGCAGGTGCTCCACCAGGTGGTGGCCGACCTTGCCGACGCCCGCGACGCCGACCTTGCGGTCGCGCAGCGAGGGGTCGCCCCACAGGTGCTGGGCGGCGGCGCGCATGCCCTGGTAGACGCCGAAGGAGGTGAGCACGGAGGAGTCGCCCGCGCCGCCGTTCTCGGGGGAGCGGCCGGTGGTCCAGCGGCACTCGCGGGCCACCACGTCCATGTCGGCGACATAGGTGCCGACGTCGCAGGCGGTGACGTACCGGCCGCCGAGCGAGGCCACGAACCGGCCGTAGGCCAGCAGCAGCTCCTCGGACTTGATCCGCTCCGGGTCGCCGATGATCACGGCCTTGCCGCCGCCGTGGTCGAGCCCGGCCATGGCGTTCTTGTACGACATCCCGCGCGCGAGGTTCAGCGCGTCCGCGACGGCCTCCTCCTCGGAGGCGTACGGGTAGAAGCGCGTGCCGCCGAGGGCGGGGCCCAGCGCGGTGGAGTGGAGGGCGATGACGGCCTTGAGGCCGCTGGCGCGGTCCTGACAGAGCACGACTTGCTCGTGGCCCCCCTGGTCCGAGTGGAACAGGGTGTGCAGGACGCCGTCAGATACGTCGGTCACTGTGGTGACTCCTGAGTCAGTAGCGGCGGGTGGGGACGGCGCCCGTAGAGGTGGCGGGAGCCGCGTGGCACGAGAGTAGATCCTTACCCGTCCGTCGGCGGCACCGTGTCGCGGATCACCTCCGACCGGAGTACCGCCGTGCGACGATTTGCTCGGGTTTACCACCCGTCCGGGCGGGGACCTTGCAGGTTTTCCCGGCGGTGCGCGGGGGAGGGAGCAGGCGTGCCCAAGGTGTTCTCGGTGATCGTCCCCTACGCGACCTACCTGCGCGTGTACGAACCGCTGGCCGCCTTCCCGGAACCGGAACGCGGCCACTGGGCCCGTTACGCCCGCCGCCCCGGCCGCCCCTCCTACCAGGACGAACTCCGCCGGGCGCTGACCGGTCTGGCGTCCACCCCGACGGCCCCGGTGCCGGCGCGCGAGAGCGACGACGCGTTCGTGCTGGAGAACGACGGCGTGGTCTGCGTCTGCCCCTGGCGCACCCGGCTGCGCGGCTGGCAGGCCCTGGGGGAGCTCGCGGAGGACTTCCCGCTGCCGGTCCTGGACGTGCTGCTGCCCCCGGCCGTACGGCGCCGGGCGACCCAGGACTACGAGCGCTGGCTGGCCGACAACCCCGACGCCCGGCCGTGGATCCGCACCTCGACCTGGCAGGTGCCGATCAACTGGTTCGTGCTCTTCTCCGACGACGAGCGGGAGTACGTCAAGGGCTCCGCCGACGAGGCGACCGTGCTGCGCTACCGGACCCCGATGGTGCAGGCCCGACGCCGGGTGGCGCGGGGGCTGCGGGCGCTGCGGGAGGCCGTGGACGAGAGCCCGCTGATCGACGGCCTGGTGGACGTCGGGCGCTGGCTGGAGGAGTTCCATCCGCGCTCGCTGGTCGAGCTGGACTACGGCGGACTGGTGCACGCCCTGCCGGCCGAGACGCTCCAGGACGACCACTCGGCGGCCGACGTGGCCGAGGGGATCGCGGCGCTGCGCAGGGGCGACGGGGAGGGCGCCGGGGCCGCCTACGGGCGCCTCGTGGAGCGCTGGCGCGCGGTGCGCGACCTGCGTTCGGCGAACTGACGTTTGACCAAACGCCGTTCTTGGGGTTTTGTCATCGCCCTGAGGTGTTCTGAGGTCCTGTCAGCGCGGGTCCTACAACGGACGTAGCCGCCGATCCGGGCGTATGTCCCAAGAGCGCCAAGCGTGACGGACCGCACTTACGCGGCCCTTGCGCCGCTTGCCCCTCTTCATGCCAAAATAGGACAAGGAGTCCGGGGAGGACTCCTCCGTCCTGCTGTGCTCGACTATGGGCGGAATCTCAGCATTGCACGCTTTGGGGGGTCCGGTGACTCCTGCGCGCTGGTGTGACTGATCGTCACACCAGCGTGACTGTCCGCTATGGCATGGTCCATCGGCTTCCGCGGCTGATGAACACCTGGGAGGGCAATTCCATCGGTTTGGCCGACGTGGCTGGACAGATGGTGTAGTTGTAGTGCCGAGGACAAGCCGTTCGTCCTATAACCGACTCGACTCGCGTCCGCCATTTCGGGCAACGCGGGTCAAGGTGCAGAATTTAGAGGAAAGAACCGAGAAGGTTCGGTTCTCCCGAGGAGGCCGCTCATGACCGCTCGCACCCCTGATGCCGAGCCGCTGCTGACCCCGGCTGAGGTTGCCACCATGTTCCGCGTCGACCCGAAGACGGTCACGCGCTGGGCGAAGGCAGGCAAGCTCACGTCGATCCGCACGCTCGGCGGGCACCGCCGCTACCGCGAAGCCGAGGTCCGCGCACTGCTCGCGGGCATTCCGCAGCAGCGCAGCGAGGCCTGAACAACTGCATGATCCGGGTGGCAGCGGCCGGTCCCCCACCGGCTGAGGCGCCCGGGAACCCTTGCTCCAAGCGACGCGGGGACTGCCCCAACAGGCCCCTCGCCCCAGCAGATCAGAGCTTTCCGGGCAACTGAACAAGGGTGCGTCGTCGATCGCGCTGGACTCCGCCGGGTCCAGCGCGATCTTTTTTGTGCGCCGACACGTGCGCCGACACGTGTGGCGGCCCGGCCCCGGTGGACCTCCGAACGCACCCGGAGGGTGCTCTGTGCGCGGGCTTGTCGGACTCTGGGGGCGGTTGTGGGATCAGCTGTGCGCCGGCGGGTGCGGACCTCTCCCAGAGGTGCAATTGCACATATTAAATTGATCTGTTGTAGGAGAGGTGTAAGGGCGGCACTTCTCAAAACTCATGCGGTGACACCCGTCACATACCAGTCGGCTTGTCGAGTCTGCGGCATATGCGCTAGAGGGAAAGGGAGTTGCCTCCCGCCGGCCGCCGGGGGCGCCGGCGGGCGGGGTGGTGACGGGCCGGATGGGCGCGGGGCGGCGTCCGCGCCCCGTGCCCGGCCTGTGCCGCCATACGCCACCTCCAGGGGCCCGGGAGGGCCGTGTCGTGCTTCCTGGAGTACCGAGCGGCCGCGTGCCCGTCAAGGCGGCACAGCGGCGCTGAGTGTCGCGGGGCACCGGGCGGGCTCTGACGGGTGGTGGGCTCGCACGCAGAAGGCCCGCTTCCCAAGGGAAGCGGGCCTTCTGGTTGTTGCGGTCCTGACGGGATTTGAACCCGCGGCCTCCACCTTGACAGGGTGGCGAGCACTCCAAACTGCTCCACAGGACCAGGTTTCGCGGCGCCATTCCTGCGTTGCGCTGCGAGAAGGACTGTACAGGAGGGTGAGCCCGCTGGTCGAACTCACCCTCAGTGAAGGGGTCGTCACGGTGCCGCGGCGTCGATCGCCTTCACGATCCGCTTGTCCGACACCGGGTACGCCGTGCCGAGCGCGTGGGCGAAGTAGCTGACCCGCAGCTCCTCGATCATCCAGCGGATGTCCCGCACCGGCTGCGGCACCGGCCGCCCCTGCGGCATCTGCTCCAGCAGCCACGCGTACTCGTCCCGCATCTCGTGGACCTTCGCCATGCGCGTGGTGTCCCGCTGCACGTTCGCCGGCATCTGCTGCAGCCGCCGGTCCGCGGCCACCAGATACCGCATCAGGTCCGGCAGCCGCCGCAGCCCCGCCTCCGTGACGAAGCCGGGCCGTACGAGCCCGTCCAGCTGCCCGCGCACGTCCTGGAGGTTCGGGAGCAGCGCGGCGCTCCGTACGCCCTTCAGACGGCGCTCACAGGCCTGCCACGCCGCCAGCACCTGCTGCACCTGGCCCACCGCACGGACCGTGGTGTCCACGATCTCCGCGCGGACCTTGTCGTACAGCTTCCGGTAGGACTCCTCGTCCCACACCGGACCGCCGAAGTCGGCGATCAGCCTGTCCGCCGCGGCCGTCGCGCAGTCGTCGAACAGGGCCTGCACCGAACCGTGCGGATTCGCGGACAGCGCCAGCTTCTGCGCGTTCGTCAGCTTCTCGGAAGCGAACTTCGCGGGGTTCACCGGAATCCCGAGCAGGATCAGCCGGCGCGTGCCCTTCCACATCGCCTCCGCCTGTTCGACCTCCGAGTCGAACAGCCGGACCGAGACCGTCGCGCCGTCGTCCACCAGCGCCGGATACGCCTTCACCGGCTGACCGGCACGCCGGGTCTCGAACACCTGGGTGAGTGAACCGATCGTCCAGTCCGTCAGCCCCTTGCGCTCCAGCGACTCACCGCCCTGACGCTGCGCGGTCGCGGCGGCCGCCTGGGACAGCGCCTGGCGGGCCTTCGGCCGCAGCCGGAGCTTCAGCGCCTCGAGATCCTTGTCCTCGGCCAGCTTGCGGCGCCGCTCGTCGACGATCCGGAACGTCACCCGCAAGTGGTCGGGCACCCGGGACCAGTCGAAGTCCTCCGCCTCGAACGGCACCCCGACCATCCGCTTCAGCTCACGGGCCATCGTGACGGTCAGCGGCTCCTGCAGCGGCACCGCACGCTCCAGGAACGCCTTGGCGAAGTTCGGCGCCGGCACGTAGTTCCGCCGGATCGGCTTGGGAAGCGAACGGATCAGCTCCGTGACGACCTCCTCCCGCAGCCCCGGGATCTGCCAGTCGAACCCCTCGTCCGTGACCTGGTTCAGCACCTGCAGCGGCACATGGACCGTCACACCGTCGGCGTCCGCGCCCGGCTCGAACTGGTACGTCACCCGGAACTTGAGCGGGCCCTGCCGCCAGGAGTCCGGATAGTCCGCCTTGGTGACCGCCTCCGCCGACTCACGGATCAGCATCTCGCGCTCGAAGTCGAGGAAGTCCGGCTGCTCGTGCCGCTTGTGCTTCCACCACGAGTCGAAGTGCGCCCCCGACACCACGTGTTCGGGGATCCGCTGCTCGTAGAAGTCGAACAGGGTCTCGTCGTCGACCAGGATGTCCCGGCGCCGCGCCCGGTGCTCCAGCTCCTCGACCTCGGTCAGCAGCCGCCGGTTGTCGGCGTAGAACTTGTGGTGCGTGCGCCAGTCGCCCTCGACCAGCGCGTTGCGGATGAACAGCTCCCGGGAGACCTCCGGGTCGATCCGGCCGTAGTTCACCTTGCGCTGCGCCACGATCGGCACGCCGTACAGCGTCACCTTCTCGTACGCCATCACGGCCGCCTGGTCCTTCTCCCAGTGCGGCTCGCTGTAGGTCCGCTTGAGCAGGTGCTCCGCCAGCGGCTCCACCCACTCCGGCTCGATCTTCGCGTTGACCCGCGCCCAGAGCCGGGACGTCTCCACCAGCTCGGCCGACATCACGAACCGCGGCGGCTTCTTGAACAGCGCCGAACCCGGGAAGATCGCGAACTTGGCGTTCCGCGCACCCAGGTACTCGTTCCGCCCGCCGTCCTTGCGGCCCGCCGCGCCCGAGTCCTTGGACTCCTTCACGTCCTTCATGCCGACGTGCGACAGCAGACCGGCGAGCAGGGAGACGTGGACACGGTCCTCGGGGGCGTCCTCCTCGTTCAGATGGATGCCCATCTGCTTGGCGACCGTGCGCAGCTGCGTGTAGATGTCCTGCCACTCGCGGATCCGCAGGAAGTTCAGGTACTCCTGCTTGCACATCCGCCGGAACGACGAGGAACCGCGCTCCTTCTGCTGCTCGCGGACGTACCGCCACAGGTTCAGGTACGCGAGGAAGTCACTCGACTCGTCCCGGAACCGGGCATGCTGCTGGTCCGCCTGGGCCTGCTTGTCGGCGGGCCGCTCCCGCGGGTCCTGGATGGACAGCGCGGCGGCTATCACCATCACCTCGCGGACACAGCCGTTGCGGTCCGCCTCCAGCACCATGCGGGCCAGCCGCGGGTCCACCGGCAGCTGGGCCAGCTTCCGCCCGGTCTGCGTCAGCCGCTTGCGGGGGTCCTTCTGCGCGGCGTCCAGCGCGCCCAGCTCCTGCAGCAGCTGCACACCGTCGCGGATGTTGCGGTGGTCCGGCGGGTCGATGAACGGGAACTTCTCGATCTCGCCCAGGCCGGCCGCCGTCATCTGCAGGATGACCGAGGCGAGGTTGGTCCGCAGGATCTCCGCGTCCGTGAACTCCGGACGGGACAGGAAGTCGTCCTCGCTGTACAGCCGGACGCAGATACCGTCCGAGGTACGGCCGCAGCGGCCCTTGCGCTGGTTGGCGCTGGCCTGCGACACCGGCTCGATCGGCAGCCGCTGCACCTTCGTGCGGTGGCTGTAGCGGGAGATCCGGGCGAACCCGGGATCGATGACGTACTTGATGCCCGGCACGGTGAGGGACGTCTCGGCGACGTTGGTCGCCAGCACGATGCGGCGGCCGCTGTGCTGCTGGAACACCCGGTGCTGCTCGGCGTGCGACAGCCGGGCGTACAGCGGCAGCACCTCTGTCGACCGGTACCGCTTCCTGGTCAGCGCGTCGGCCGTGTCCCGGATCTCCCGCTCACCGGAGAGGAAGACCAGGATGTCGCCGGGTCCCTCCGCCATCAGCTCCTCGACGGCGTCCGTGATCGCGGTGATCTGGTCGCGGTCGGCCTCGTCGGAGTCCTCCTCCAGCAGCGGCCGGTAGCGCACCTCCACCGGGTACGTGCGCCCGCTGACCTCGATGATCGGCGCGTCGCCGAAATGCCGGGAGAAACGCTCGGGGTCGATGGTCGCCGAGGTGATGACGACCTTGAGGTCCGGACGCTTCGGCAGCAGCTGGGAGAGATAGCCGAGCAGGAAGTCGATGTTGAGCGACCGCTCGTGGGCCTCGTCGATGATGATCGTGTCGTAGGCGCGCAGCTCGCGGTCGGTCTGGATCTCCGCGAGCAGGATGCCGTCGGTCATCAGCTTCACGAACGTCGCGTTCGGATTCACCTGGTCGGTGAAGCGGACCTTCCAGCCGACGGCCTCCCCGAGCGGGGTGTCCAGCTCCTCGGCGACCCGCTCGGCCACCGTGCGGGCGGCGATGCGCCGGGGCTGGGTGTGCCCGATCATGCCCCGCACGCCCCGGCCCAGCTCCATGCAGATCTTCGGGATCTGGGTGGTCTTGCCGGAACCGGTCTCACCGGCGACGATCACGACCTGGTGGTCACGGATCGCCTCGGCGATCGCGTCCTTCTTCTGGCTGACCGGCAGCTGCTCGGGATACGTGACCGCGGGGACCCGGGCGCGCCGCCCGGCCATCCGCTCCTCGGCCCCGGCGACCTCGGCCTCGATCTCCGCCAGCACGGCGGAGCGGGCCTCCGGCTTGCGGATCCTGCGGGCGCCCTCGAGCCGTCGGCCGAGCCGGTGCGCGTCGCGCAGGGACAGCTCGGCGAGGCGGGGGGCGAGGGAGTCGAGAGCGGGGGCAGAGTGCGTAGACATACGGACTCCAGGATCTCATCCCGCGGAAATTCGCGGCCAATGATTTTGCCGGGGCACACAACAAGGCCCCGATCGAGGATCGGGGCCTTTGCTGTGGCTGGGGCCGGGGTCGAACCGGCGACCTATCGCTTTTCAGGCGATCGCTCGTACCAACTGAGCTACCCAGCCGCGGTGTTTCACGTGAAACACCAGCGGTCCTGACGGGATTTGAACCCGCGGCCTCCACCTTGACAGGGTGGCGAGCACTCCAAACTGCTCCACAGGACCAAGCGTGTCGTACGACAGTGTCGCACAGGGTGGTGCGTGCCCCCAACGGGATTCGAACCCGTGCTACCGCCTTGAAAGGGCGGCGTCCTAGGCCGCTAGACGATGAGGGCTATCGGCCCGCCTGCGCGCTTCTCAGCGCGTCGGGGACGTGAGAAGCATATGGGATGGCGGGAGCGTTCGCCAAAACGGTTTACGGCGCGGGGCTCGAGGGCCTGTCCGAGGGGGTCCTGGAGGAGCCGGGGGAGGAGGGCGACGGCGAGGTCGGCGCGCCCGGCTGGTTCTCCTTGGGGATGTGGCGGCTCACCTCCGCCGTGGTCAGGCCGAGGCCGCCCAGTTCGATGGAGTCCCAGGCCTGGAGCCGGCGTGTGTCGCGGTCGAAGTAGAGGATCGACGTCTCGATCGGGTCCGGGTACTTGCCCTCGATGGCGCGCAGACCGCTGCCGCCGGTGGAGCCCTCGACGCGGAGCCGGGTGCCGTACTTCATCGTCTCCGTCTTCTCGTGGTGGATGTGGCCCGCCAGGACCAGCGGCACTGTGCCGTCGACCTCGCGGGCCGCGGAGGGCTCGTGCGCGATCGCCACGTCCACCGGCGTGCCCGCGGCCCGCTGGTCGCGCAGGGCCGAGGCGAGGCGGGCGCCCGCCAGTTCCTGGGACTGCTCGGCCCCCGTCTTCTCCGAGCGGTCCGGGGTGAACTGCGGATCGCCGATGCCGGCGAAGCGCAGCCCCGCGATGGTCGTGGCCCTGCCGTCGTCGAGGACGTGGACGTTCTTCAGGCCGGTGAGATAGCGCTGGGTGACGCGCGAGTCGTGGTTGCCGCGGACCCAGACGTAGGGGGCGCCCAGGTCCTCGATGGGGTCCAGGAAGCCGTTCTCGGCGGCGCTGCCGTGGTCCATCGTGTCGCCCGAGTCGACGATCACGTCCACCTGGTACTGCTCCACCAGCGAGGCGATGATCTTCCAGCTGGCCGGATTGAGGTGGATGTCGGAGACGTGGAGCACCCGGATGGTGGTCGGGTCGGGCCGGTAGGCGGGCAGCGTGGAGGTGGCGTCGTAGAGCTTGGTCACGTTGGTGACCAGACGCGCCAGCTCCTTCTGGTAGACGTCGAACTCGGTGACGATGCTGCGGGCGTCGCCGACCAGCGAGGGCGCCGAGGAGAGCAGACCGGAGAACTTCGGCTCGAGCACGGAGTCGGGCTTCCAGGTGGCGTAGGCCGTTCCGCCGGAGGCGGCCAGCAGGCCGAGGGCGAGGCCGCCGGCGGCGAGGGCCCTGCGGGGGCGGCGGTAGACGGCGAGGCCGAGCGCGGTGGCGCCGGTGACCACCGCGACACAGGAGCGCACGGCGAGGTCGGCGGTGCCGTGGGCGATGTCCTGGGTGACCTCGTCCTGCAGGCCGGAGAGGCGTTCCGGGTGGTCGACCAGCGCCTGGGAGCGCTCGGGGTCCAGTTGGTCGACGTTGACGTCCAGGCGGACGGGGGCGATGTGGCTGTCGAGCTGGAGGGCGCCCAGGGGCGAGATGTTGATCTTCGTGCCGCCGGTGACGGAGGGGCGCAGGGTCATGGTCGTGTTCATCGGGCCCACGGGGACATGCACGTTCCCCACGACCAGCAGTCCCAGCCAGGCGCCGAGGACGACCACGGCGACCAGGCCGGCCGCGCGCACCCAGGGGCGCGGCTGCGGGGCCAGGCCGAGCGCCGGAGCCGGGGGCCGGCGGCCCGGGCGGGCGAGGGCCCGCGGGACCCGTCGGATGCGGTGGAGGACGTTCGTCACGGGGGAGGGGACGCGGACCATTGGTCCCGTATGCCCAAGCCGGCGGCCGGATATGCGGGGGCCGGGCGCGACTCGTACGGACGGCTCGTGCCCGACAATGGCTCTGTGCTGGAGATGACGCGCGAGACGTTCGAGGAGCTGGTCGCCGAGGCGCTGGACCGGATCCCGCCGGAGCTGACCCGACTGATGGACAACGTCGCGGTGTTCGTGGAGGACGAGCCGCCGGCGGACGACCCGGAGCTGCTCGGGCTGTACGAGGGCACTCCGCTGACGGAGCGGGGCGAGTGGTACGCGGGGGTGCTGCCGGACCGGATCACCATCTACCGGGGGCCGACGCTGCGGATGTGCGAGTCCCGGGAGGACGTCGTCGCCGAGACGGAGATCACGGTGGTGCACGAGATCGCACACCACTTCGGGATCGACGACGCCCGGCTGCACGCGCTCGGCTACGGGTAGGCCGTGCGCGTGTCTTCTTGCGGGTGGCGGGAGTTGGGGTTGTTGACCCCGTACTCCCATCGGAGGTGGCTCCGTGCGCCGCTTGTACGTAACCGTCCGCCTGGCCGCCACCGTCGTGGCCGTCGCCGCTGCCGCAGGCTGCATGAGCGTGGGTGAGGACGGTGCGGGCCCGGGCGCCGGACCGTCGCACTCCACGGAGAAGCGGCACGGTGAGGCGCCGGACGGCGGCGCGACGGTGTCGGGGGGCGGCGGGTACGGCGCCGTGACGGCCGACGGGGAGCGCGGGGGCGGCGCCGGGCGCGGCGGCGAGGGGGAGAAGGACGGGAAGAAGAAGGGCGCCTCCGCCGAGGCCTCGCCGTCCGCGGGGGCGAGCCGCTCCACGCCGGCCGGCGGCGGGCCGGACGGGCCCGCGGGACCCACCCCCGACGACCGGCCCGTTCCGCCGCAGCCGTCGCGGACCCCGGAGCCGGAGCCCACGCCGACGCCGCCCGAGCCCTCGGCCCCGCCGGAGCCGACACAGGCGGAGCCGTCCTCGTCGGCGCACGAGCCGCCCGAGACCCAGCTGGCGCACCGGGAGCCCGCGCCGGAAGCGGGGGCACCGGTCTGAGCCCTTACACTGCATACGTGCTTCCTCGCACACCGACCCCCTCGCTCACCTGCCGGTTTGCTTTCGGGGTGCCAGGGTGCGTATGGTGGCAGATCGTTTGATCCTATTTGCTCGGCGCCACTGCAGAGCGCGCCGTGTGGCGCGTACTCTCCCTTACCGTGGTGGACCGCATCGAGGCGGTCGTTTTGCGAATCGCGAATCACGGAGTTGACGGGCGCGTGCCGAAGAGACTCCGGAAGGTTTCGCATTCGTATGCCCATCGCCAGTACTGATCACGTCGTCGTGCCCGAGAACGCCGAGAACGTGACGGACACCGACATCGACGCCACCACCGAGGTGGCGGCCCCCGAGACCACCTTCGCCGACCTCGGCCTGCCCGAGGGCGTCGTGCGCAAGCTCGCGCAGAACGGCGTGACCACCCCCTTCCCGATCCAGGCCGCGACCATCCCGGACGCCCTGGCCGGCAAGGACATCCTCGGCCGCGGCCGCACCGGCTCCGGCAAGACCCTCTCCTTCGGTCTGCCGACGCTGGCCACGCTGGCCGGCGGCCGCACCGAGAAGCACAAGCCGCGCGCCGTCATCCTGACGCCGACGCGTGAGCTGGCCATGCAGGTCGCCGACGCCCTCCAGCCCTACGGCGACGTCGTCGGCCTGCGGATGAAGGTCGTCTGCGGCGGCACCTCCATGGGCAACCAGATCTACGCCCTGGAGCGGGGCGTCGACATCCTGGTCGCCACCCCGGGCCGACTGCGCGACATCATCAACCGCGGCGCCTGCTCGCTGGAGAACGTGCAGATCGCCGTCCTCGACGAGGCCGACCAGATGTCCGACCTCGGTTTCATGCCCGAGGTCACCGAACTGCTCGACCAGGTGCCGCCGGGCGGTCAGCGGATGCTGTTCTCCGCCACCATGGAGAACGAGATCAAGACCCTCGTCGACCGGTACCTGAAGGACCCGGTCAGCCACGAGGTGGACGCGGCGCAGGGCGCGGTGACGACCATGTCGCACCACATCCTCGTCGTGAAGCCCAAGGACAAGGCGCCGGTCACCGCGGCCATCGCCTCCCGCAAGGGCCGCACCATCATCTTCGTCCGCACCCAGCTGGGCGCCGACCGCGTCGCCGAGCAGCTGCGCGACGCCGGCGCCAAGGCGGACGCGCTGCACGGCGGCATGACCCAGGGCGCCCGTACCCGCACGCTGGCCGACTTCAAGGACGGTTACGTCAACGTCCTCGTCGCCACGGACGTCGCGGCGCGCGGCATCCACGTCGACGGCATCGACCTGGTCCTGAACGTGGACCCGGCCGGCGACCACAAGGACTACCTGCACCGGGCCGGCCGCACGGCGCGGGCCGGCCGCACCGGCACGGTCGTCTCCCTTTCGCTGCCGCACCAGCGCCGCCAGATCTTCCGGCTGATGGAGGACGCGGGCGTCGACGCCACGCGCCACATCATCCAGGGCGGTGCCGCCTTCGACCCGGAGGTCGCCGAGATCACCGGCGCCCGGTCGATGACCGAGGTGCAGGCCGAGTCCGCGGGCAACGCGGCGCAGCAGGCCGAGCGCGAGGTCGCCCAGCTCGCCAAGGAGCTGGAGCGGGCGCAGCGCCGTGCCTCGGAGCTGCGTGACGAGGCCGACCGTCTGGTGGCCCGGGTCGCGCGGGAGCGCGGCGAGGACGTCGAGACGGTGGTGGCCGAGGTGGCCGCCGCGGCGTCGGACGAGGCCGAGGTCACGCTGCCCGAGCAGCCGACCGCGCGGGACGTCGAGCGGACCGAGCGCGTGGAGCGTACGGACGCCCCGGCGCCGTACGAGCGGCGCGAGCGCCGTGACGACCGTGGCGGCCGTTCCTTCGAGCGTCGTGACGACCGTGGTGACCGCGGGGGGCGTTCGTTCGAGCGTCGTGACGACCGTGGCGGTTTCAACCGCGACCGCGACCGGGACCGCGGCGGCTTCCGCCGTGACGACCGCCGTGACGACCGTGGCGGCCGTTCCTTCGAGCGTCGTGACGACCGTGGTGACCGTGGCGGGCGTTCGTTCGAGCGTCGTGACGACCGTGGCGGCTTCCGCCGTGACGACCGCCGTGACGACCGTGGCGGCCGTTCCTTCGAGCGTCGTGACGACCGTGGTGACCGCGGTGGGCGTTCGTTCGAGCGTCGTGACGACCGTGGCGGCTTCAACCGCGACCGCGACCGGGACCGCGGCGGCTTCCGCCGTGACGACCGGGGCGGCCACCGTGGCAGCGACCGCCCGTTCAACCGCGACCGCCAGGGCGACCGTCCGGGCTTCCGCTCCGGCTCCCACGACCGCCCCAACGGCCGTCGTGACGACCACCGCGGTGGCGGCTCCTTCGGCCGCCGCGACGACAAGCCCCGCTGGAAGCGCAACGGCTGACACGGCCTCACCCGGCCGGCCGGGAGGGCCCGCACGACACCCGTCGTGCGGGCCCTCCCGCGTTTCCTCCCGGGACACGCACGGACCCGCCCGCCGGATACCCGATCGGAGTCCCGGCCGCGTCCCGCTATGCTCGGGGAGGCAACATCGCCAGGGGCCCTTAGCTCAATTGGCAGAGCAGTGGACTTTTAATCCATTGGTTGTGGGTTCGAGTCCCACAGGGCCTACCCCTGGTAGCGCCGGCGCGACGTCGCCGGCCTGCCGCACGGCGCCCGGACCGGCCTCAGCCGGTTCGGGCGCCGCGTCATGTCAGGGGCGGACGTCGCGTTGCCGCCGGGCGGGGTCGAGGAGCTGGACGGCGATCCCGGCGAGGACCAGGCCCGCGGCGATCAGCAGTCCGTCGGGGACGATCACCCCCGCGATCAGCATCGTCACACCGATGACCAGCGCCCACCAGGCGCCGGTGCGCCGGTGGTCGCGGGGGCCGGCCGGCCGTCCGGCGGACGGGGAGCGGGCGACACGGGGATCCTCGTGCTCGACACGGGCCGCGAGGTCGATCGGACGCTCGTCGTCGGACTGGGGCACGGCTCCTCCTTTCCAGGGGGCGGCCGCCCGGTGACACCGCGGACGGCCCTTGCTCCGTGCTGCCGGGGCTTCAGGGGTGACCGTCGGCCTGTCGCGAACTCGGCCCGGTACAAAGGAGTTTGCCCTTGCACCGACCTCGTCACCCGCCCGGTACGGAGACTCCAGCCTCGCCCACCGGCACCCGCCGGGGCCATCCGTCGCGGCCCCCATCCCCGGTGGGGGACGGCGTGTACGGGACCCCCGGGCCGGCCGGGGCCCGGTGTGCGAAATGGGGGTTGTCACCGATGGCGCGGGGCCCGCTCAGCGCCCACGCTGGGGATGACGGCCCGCGCCGCGCCCCCGGACAGCGGGCCGTCGGGCTCCCGCGCACACGGGGGCCCGCGGCGAGCGGCCCACGGCGAGGAGGCGGTACGGGGTGCCCCTGTTCTGGCGGATCTTCCTGCTGAACGCCGTCGTGCTCATCGTGGCCACGGCCCTTCTGCTGGGACCCGTCACCGTATCCACGCCGGTCCTGCTCACCGAGGCCGCGGTCCTCACCGTGGGGCTGGCCGCCATGCTGGTCGCCAACGCCCTGCTGCTCCGCGTCGGCCTCGCCCCGCTGCAACGGCTGACCCGGGCGATGACCACGACCGACCTGCTCCGCCCCGGAGACCGCCCCGCGGTCGGCGGGCGCGGCGAGATCGCCGAGCTGATCACCACGTACAACACGATGCTGGACCGGCTGGAGGACGAGCGCGCCACGAGCAGCGCCCGCGCCCTGTCCGCGCAGGAGGCCGAACGCCGCCGGGTCGCCCGGGAACTGCACGACGAGGTCGGCCAGTCCCTCACCGCCGTACTGCTCCAGCTCAAGCGCGCCGCCGACCACGCCCCGCCCGGACTGGGCGAGGAGCTGCGCCAGGTGCAGGAGACCACCCGGGCCAGTCTGGAGGAGATCCGGCGCATCGCCCGCCGACTGCGTCCCGGCGTGCTGGACGAGCTGGGACTGGCCAGCGCGCTCAAGGCCCTCGCCAACGAGTACGGCGGCTCCGGCCTGAGCGTCCAGCACTCCCCCGCCGCGGACCTGCCCGAGCTGGACCAGGAGACGGAACTGGTCATCTACCGGGTCGCCCAGGAGGGCCTCACCAACACCGCCCGCCACGCCGGGGCCCGTCGCGCCGAGCTGGCCCTGCGCCGCGCGCCCGGCGGGGTCGAACTCCTCGTCCGGGACGACGGCCGGGGCACCGGCGCCGCGCCGGAGGGCGCCGGCATCCGCGGGATGCGCGAACGCGCCCTGCTCGTCGGCGCCCGGCTCACCGTGGACCGGGCCGCCGGCGGCGGTACCGAGGTCCGCCTGACCGTCCCCGTCCCCGCCCGTTTCCCCGCGCACGCCCTCGTCCCCGCACGGGAGACCGCGCACGCTCCGCCACCGTGACCGACGCCCCTCGACCGGAAACGCTGAACATGACAGACCCGGCCCCCACCCGCATCCTGCTCGCCGACGACCACGCGCTGGTCCGCCGGGGGGTTCGCCTCATCCTCGACGGTGAGCCGGATCTGACCGTCGTGGCCGAGGCCGCCGACGGTGCCGAAGCCCTCGAGCAGGCCCGTGAGCACCGCCCCGACCTGGCCATCCTCGACATCGCGATGCCCCGCCAGACCGGTCTCCAGGCGGCCCGTGAGCTCTCCCGCACCCTGCCGGAGACCCGCATCCTCATCCTGACCATGTACGACAACGAGCAGTTCTTCTTCGAGGCCCTCGCCGCCGGCGCCTCGGGCTACGTCCTGAAGTCCGTCGCCGACCGCGACCTCGTCGAGGCATGCCACGCCACCATGCGCGGGGAGCCGTTCCTCTATCCCGGCGCCGTCAACGCCCTCATCCACAACTACCTCGACCTGGCGAGGGAGGGCCGCGCCCTGCCGGCCAAGGCGATCACCGACCGCGAGGAGGAGATCCTCAAGCTCGTCGCCGAGGGCCACACCTCGCAGCAGATCGCGGGCCTCCTGGTGATCAGCCCCAAGACGGTGGAGCGGCACCGCGCCAACCTGCTGGCCAAGCTCGGCCTCCGGGACCGCCTCGAACTCACCCGCTACGCCATCCGCGTGGGGCTCATCGAACCCTGACCGGCGCACGGGCCCGCCGGGAGTGTTGCCAGACTGGGCACCCCCGAGCCCGCCCACCCGGAGTAGGAACCGATGCCGCACCCCTACGTCCTGCTGTCCGCCGCCGTCTCCCTCGACGGCTACCTGGACGACACCGGCCCCGAACGGCTGCTGCTGTCCGGCCCGGCCGACTTCGACCGGGTCGACGAGGTACGGGCGTCCGTGGACGCCATCCTGGTCGGCGCCGGCACCCTGCGCGCCGACAACCCGCGGCTGCTGGTCAACTCGCCCGAGCGGCGCGCCGCCCGCCTGGCCGAGGGCCGGACCGAGTACCCGCTCAAGGTCACCGTCAGCGGCTCGGGAGAGCTGGACCCGGCGGCCCGGTTCTGGCACACCGGCGGCGAGAAGGTCCTCTACACCACCGACGAGGGCGCCGAGCGGGCCCGCGTCCTGGGGATCGCCGCCGACGTCGTCCCGCTCGGCGCCGAACTGGACTGGCGGCGGCTGCTGGAGCATCTGCACGCCGCGCGCGGGGTCCGGCGGCTCATGGTCGAGGGCGGCGGACTGATCCACACCCAGCTGATCACCCAGGGCCTCGCCGACGAACTGCAGCTCGCCGTCGCCCCGCTGTTCGTGGGCGACCCGGAGGCCCCCCGCCTCTTCGGCCCCGGCGCCTACCAGGGCGGCAGGCTGCGGCTGACCGGGACCCGCCAGGTCGGCGACGTCGTCCTGATGCGCTACGAGCCCACCGCCCCCGGCACCGGCCCGCTGCCGTCCGCCGCCGACCACCACTGGCTGGCCCTGGCCTGCGAGCTGGCCGCCCTGTGCCCGCCGTCCGCGACGGCGTTCAGCGTGGGCGCGGTCGTCGTGGCCGCCGACGGCACGGAGCTGGCGCGCGGTCACTCCCGGGAGGGCGGGGACCCGGTGGTGCACGCGGAGGAGGCGGCGCTCGCCAAGGCCGATCCCACGGACCCCCGGCTCGCCACCGCCACCGTGTACTCCAGCCTGGAGCCGTGCGCCCGCCGAGCGTCCCGCCCCGCGTCCTGCGTCCGGCTGATCCTGGACGCGGGGGTGCGGCGGGTGGTCACGGCCTGGCGGGAGCCGGACACCTTCGTCGAGGGCGCCGACGGCAGCGGCGTACTGGAGTCCGGGGGCGCCACCGTCGTGGTGCTGCCCGAGCACGAGGACCGCGCCAAGGCGCCCAACGGCCATCTGCTCGGCCGCTGAGACGGGCCCGCCGGTAATGGGTGTGCGGCATGTCCCGCGCATGGCGTACACTGGTGTCTACCGACGCGGGGTGGAGCAGCTCGGTAGCTCGCTGGGCTCATAACCCAGAGGTCGCAGGTTCAAATCCTGTCCCCGCTACTGAAGGCCGAGGGCCGGAATCCATAAGGATTCCGGCCCTCGGTGTTTTCCCCTCCCCCTCCACCCTTTCCCTTCACTCTCACCCAGCGTGAGCGGAGCGTCTCGCAGCGCATAACAACTGACACACCGTCAGTTTCTCGATGTCGTTCGAGGTGCGGTCAACTCGCCCGTTTTTGACCGTCGGTGACGCTTAAGTCCCCCCGGGATTCGTTAATGATCAAGGGGAACAGCTTGGAATCACGCCCTCGCGTCTATTAACGTTCGATAACGCAGCGCGGTCGTCCCAGCCGTCACAGAAGTCGGCTCCGTGCGCACGCGCCGAATCCCGCAAGGGAACCGGGGAACCACCACTTGGGGTGAATCACGCGGATACCGCCGTGGCGACACGGCACGTATACGCGCGTAGGAGACCTTCCTGCTCCGAACCCGTCAGCTAACCCGGTAGGCGAAGGAAGGAAAGGAGTGCGCCCACGTGGCGTCCAACCCGCCTGCCCCCGAGGCCCCCTTCAAGCCGAGCGACACCTTCGCCTACGGCGCGGCAAGCACCGACGAGGGCCCCTTCGAGGAGTGGAACCCCACCGCGGAGACGCTCCGCCCCGTACGGGGCCGGCACCGCGTCTCCAAGCAGCGCGGCGGAGGACTCGCCCGCAGCTCCACCGTGCTGGGCGTCGGTGTCATAGCGGCCGTCGGCGCCGGCGGCATGGCCAGCGCCCAGACCGGCAAGCCCCCGGTCTCGATCTCCGTCCCGGACCTTCCCAGCGTGGGTTCCCTCCTCTCCGACGAGGAAACCCCCAAGGGCTCGGCCACCCCCCTCAGCAGCATCGGCATGACCACCGCCGACAACGAGCAGGGCACCGCCGACGCCGGTGAGGCGCTGCGCGCCCGGATCATGGCGCAGGTCGAGCAGCAGCAGGACCAGGCCGAGACCCAGGCCGAGGCCGAGGCCGTCGCCGCCGCCGAGAAGGCGGCCGCCGACGCCGCCGCCAAGGCGGAGAAGGAAGCCAAGGCCAAGGCCGCCGCCGCCAAGAAGAAGGCGGAGGAGGAAGCCGCGAAGAAGGCCGAGGCCGAGCGCCTCGCCGAGCTGGCCAGGCAGTACGCGGTGCCGACCTCCTCGTACACCCTCTCCTCCACCTTCGGCCAGGCCGGCGCCTACTGGTCCTCCGGCTACCACACCGGCCTCGACTTCGCCGCCCCCACGGGCACGCTGCTCAAGGCCGTCCACACCGGCACGATCACCTCCGCCGGCTGGGACGGCTCCTACGGCTACAAGACCGTGCTGACCCTCGAGGACGGCACCGAGATCTGGTACGCCCACCAGTCGTCCATCAGCGTCAGCGTCGGCCAGAAGGTCAACACCGGCGATGTGATCGGCCGCGTCGGCGCCACCGGCAACGTCACCGGCGCCCACCTCCACCTCGAGGTGCACCCCGGCGGCTCCTCCTCGGGCATCGACCCGCTGGCCTGGCTGCGCGGCAAGGGCCTCACCGTCTGACGTCAGGGCTGCCGGTCGGGTGTGTGCGGGGCGTGCCCCGCGTACGGATGGCCGTAGCCGTAGCCGTAGCCGTGCCCGTATCCCGCGTGCCCCGCGTGTCCCCCGTACACCGCCCACGGCGCCGCCGTGAGCGGTACGGGTGGCGCGGTGGCGCGGGCGGCGTGCTCCAGCGCCGGACGGGCCGGGGCCCGCCGGTGCCACAGCTCCAGCAGCAGCTCCCGTTCCCGTGTGACGAAGTCCGGCCCGGCCCGCCCGAGCCGCCCCCGGTGCCGCAGGAACGCCAGCGACGTCGCGTACGCCTCGTAGGCGGCGACCGAGCGTGCCGCCGCCTTCCCGCCGTACCGGCGCGCGTACTGCCGGGCGACGCGCCGCGCCCGCATCGAGCCCAGCGCGAACGGCTCCGCCGGGCCGAGCCACCCGGCGGCCGCGTACGCGGGCAGTTCCTCCCGCACGGTCCGCAGCTCACGCTGCCGCGTCCACACCATCAGCCAGGTCAGCACCCCGAACGCCGGCACCATGAACGCCGCGTACACCGCGAAGAAGCCGTACCGGCCGAGCGTCGACGAGCCGTTCCACAGTGCGTGCATGCCCATCGCGAGGAGCAGCCCGCCCAGCGGCAGCAGCATCCGGCGCACCCGCCGGCGGCCCGCGGACAGCGCGGCGGCGCCGAAACCGATCCCGGTGAGCACGGTGAACAAGGGGTGCGCGAACGGCGACATCACGATGCGCACGAAGAAGGTCGCCGCCGTGACCGAGGCGACTCCGCTGTCGCCGGTGATCTGGTCGGTGCCGAAGGCGGTGCCGAGGTAGAGGATGTTCTCGGTGAACGCGAAGCCGGTGGCGGTGACCCCGGCTATCACCACGCCGTCGAGGATCCCGGTGAAGTCGCGTCTGCGGAACAGGAAGACCAGCAGCACGGCGGCGGCCTTCGCGGACTCCTCCACCACCGGCGCTATGACCGTCGCCCCGAGGGTGTCGGCGCCGGTCGGATCCGCGGTCGCGGTGGCTATCCAGCGGGTCGCGAAGCTGTTCGCGACGATCGCGATCAGCGCCGCCGCGCACGCCCCCCAGGCGAAGGAGAACAGCAGATTCCGCCAGGGCCCGGGCTCGACCCGGTCCAGCCACCGGAAGGCGGCGACGAGCAGCGGCACCGGCAGCACGGCGAGGCCGAGCCCGACCAGGAACCCCTGTGTGCCGGTCTGCTCCCGCACCAGCGCCAGGATCACAAGGCCGGACAGGGCGAGCAGCGTGATCAGCGCGCCGTAGCGCACCCAGGGCCGCCGCCACCAGTGCGCATGCCGCGGTGATCCTCCGGAGGCTGCTCCGGGACGCGCCGGGTGCGGAGGGCTGGTGGCCACGGGATCGACCCTAACGAGGCGGGGGCTGTATCAGGCTCGGTCTTCCGCCTGCTCGTCCTGCCGTACGCGCCGGAAGAGCAGGTCGTTCACCACATGTCCCTTCTCCAGTCCCTGGCCCTCGAAACGGGTGAGCGGCCGGAACCCGGGACGCGGCGCGAAACCGCCGTCGGCCTGCGTGTTCTCGAAGCCGGGGTGCGCGGTGAGCACCTCCAGCATCTGCTCCGCGTACGGCTCCCAGTCGGTGGCGCAGTGCAGTACCGCCCCCGGTGCGAGACGGGTCGCGGCGAGGGTGAGGAACTCCGGCTGGATCAGCCGACGCTTGTGGTGCCGCTTCTTCGGCCAGGGGTCGGGGAAGTAGACGCGGAGCCCGCCGAGCGAG
The DNA here is from genome assembly GCF_003665435.1 of Streptomyces fungicidicus. Lineage (NCBI taxonomy): Bacteria > Bacillati > Actinomycetota > Actinomycetes > Kitasatosporales > Streptomycetaceae > Streptomyces > Streptomyces fungicidicus. Next base: position 3,636,124 of record NZ_CP023407.1, on the reverse strand, counting down.
CCGGGGGCGAGCATCTCCCGCAGGAGGATGATCGCGTCGCCGTTGCCGACCCGTACGTTGGTCAGCCCGCGCTGGTCGGCGAGGTTGAGCAGATTGCCCTGGCCGGGGGTGTGGACGTCCACGGCGAGGATGTTGGTGGCCGGGTCGGCGGCGGCCATGGCCGCGGTCGCCTCGCCCATGCCGAAGCCGATCTCCAGGACGACGGGGTTGCCGTTGCCGAAGAACTCGGCGAGGTCGAGGCGCCGGCTGCCGTCGATGTCGAAGCCCCAGGCGGGCCAGAGCCGCTGCAGGGCGTCCGCCTGGCCGGCGGTCACCCGGCTGCGGCGCGGCTGGAAGCTGCGGATCCGCCGCTCGAAGTGCGAGCCGGCGGGATCGGCCTTGGGGCCGTCCGGGAACCGTGGCTCGCCCTTGGCCCGGGTATGGCGGACGGGCACCCCGGGCGTGTGCGGCGCGTCCTGGCCGGAAGCGGGGGGAAGGGCTGCGGAGGCGTTAACGGTGTCAGACACAGTGCTTCCGATTTTACGGCGACCCGCCCCTCACCCGTCCGGGGGCAGCACCCGGGTCCTCCAACCCTGCCCCCGGCTCCGAGCATCCCGCCGCGTCGGGGCGCCCCGGACGGCCCTGCTGCCGTTCGGCGGGGTTCCCCCGGGGCAGTGCCCCGCAGCGGCCGGGGTGCCGCCTGGGAGCGTCCGGGTGCGGGGGTGGCGTCCCGCTGCGGCTGCTTGGTTGGACGGCGTCGTCGGTGGCGCGGGGGTGCACCTCGGCGTCAGGGTGTCGGTGGGGGCAGTGCCTCCAGGGCTCGGCGGGCCACCTCGCGGCCGATCGGGAGGGATGCCGTCGCCGCGGGGGAGGGGGCGTTGAGTACGTGGACCGCGCGGGGGGTCTCCTGGATGAGGAAGTCGTCGACCAGGGTGCCGTCCCGCAGCACCGCCTGGGCCCGCACCCCGGCCGCCGCCGGTACCAGGTCGTCCTCCCGCACCGCGGGCAGCAGCCGGCGTACCGCCCGGGTGAAGGCCTCCTTCGACAGCGAGCGGTGCAGCTCCCCGGTGCCGTACCGCCAGTGGCGGCGGGCCAGCCGCCAGGAACCCGGCCACGCCAGGGTCGCCCCCAGCTCGCGCGGCCGCACCGTGCCCCAGTCGTAGCCCTCGCGGGCCAGCGCCGGCACCGCGTTGGGGCCGACGTGGACCCCGCCGTCGATGCCCCGGGTGAGGTGCACACCGAGGAAGGGGAACGCCGGGTCGGGCACCGGGTACACCAGCCCGCGCACCAGTTCCGGCCGCGCCAGCTCGTAGTACTCGCCACGGAAGGGCACGATCCGGGCACCGGGCTCGTCACCGGTGAGGCGGGCGATCTCGTCGCAGCGCAGACCCGCGCAGTTCACCAGGACCCGGCCGCGCACGACGTCTCCGCCGGCGGTGAGGACGGTGACCCCCCGGTCGGGGCGGCGGTCCACCCGGGTCACCCGCGCCCCGTACCGGATCTCCGCACCCGACGCCTCCGCGGCCTCCGCGAGCCTGCCGGCGACCGCGCCGAAGTCGCAGATGCCGGTGGTGCCGACGTGGATGGCCGCCAGGCCGTCCACCTCCTGCTCGTACTCCGCGATCTGCGCGCCGCTCAGCTCGCGGACCGCGATGCCGTTCTCCCGGCCGCGCTGGGCCAGGGCGTGCAGCCGGGGGAGCTCGTCGCGGGACGTGGCGACGATCAGCTTGCCGGTCACGGCGTGCGGGATGTCGTACTCCGCGCAGAACTTGACCATCTCCGCGGCGCCCGACACCGCGTACCGCGCCTTCAGCGAGCCGGGGCGGTAGTAGACGCCGCTGTGGATGACGCCGCTGTTGCGGCCCGTCTGGTGCCGGGCGGGGCCGGACTCCTTCTCCAGCACCGTGACCCGCGTGCCCGGCGCCGCGCGGGTGAGCGCGTACGCCGTCGACAGGCCGACGATCCCGCCGCCGATCACCAGCACGTCGCAGTCGTAGGAACGGGAACGCCCCGTCACCCGCACCACCTCCCGGTTCCGATAGTGCACTGCGCCACTGACAGCGCCTTCAAACCCGGGAGGGGGCGGTTCGGGCCGTCATGCCGTCGTCATCAGCAGCGGGCGGGCGCGTTCGCGCAGTTCGACCACGCGGGGCTCGTCGCCGTAGGGCTCCAGACGGTGCAGGAGGTCCCTGACGTACTCGGTGGTGCGGGCCGACGAGATGCGGCCGGCCACCTCCACCGCGCGGACGCCCTGCTCGCAGGCCGCGTCCAGGTTGCCCGACTCCAGTTCGGCGACCGCCGAGACGACGAGCCGCAGTCCGTGCGAGCGCACGAACTCCTCCGTCGGTTTCGACAGCGCCTGCTCGGTGAAGCGGCGGACCTGTCGGGGCGCCTTCAGGTCGCGGTAGCACTCCGCGGCGTCGGCGGCGAAACGGTCGTAGGAGTAGAAGCCCAGCCAGGACGGGTCGCTGTCGCCCGGCCGTGAGCGCTCCAGCCAGCTCTCCGCCGCCTTCAGCGCGCCGCCGGCCGCCTGGGCGTCCCCGGCGCGTGCGTGCGCGCGCGCCTCGACCAGTCGGAAGAAGCTCAGGGTGCGTGCGGTGGCCAGGCCCCGGTTGCGCTCCAGCGCGGCCTGCGCGAGGTCCACGCCCTCGTCGCCGAAGCCGCGGTAGGTCGCCTGGAGGGACATGGAGGCCAGCACATAGCCGCCGAGGGGCACGTCGGCCGCCGCGCGGGCCAGGCGCAGGGCCTGGATGTAGTAGCGCTGGGCGGCCTCCTGCTGGCCGGTGTCGAACGCCATCCAGCCGGCCAGCCGGGTGAGTTCGGCCGCCGCGCCGAAGAGGGAGCGGCCGACGTCGTCCGAGTACGAGCCGAGCAGCAGCGGGGCCGCCTCCACCCGGAGGCACTCCGGGACCATCGACGAACGCCAGTCCCCTCCGCCGTACTTGGAGTCCCAGCGCCTCGCGTCCTCGGCGGCCTCCCGCAGTTTCCGCACATCGCTGTGGCCGACTTTGGACGGTGCGCCGGAGCCGTCGGCGGGGTTCGCGTCACGCGCCACCGAGCTGTCGGCCGGGGTTATCAGCCAGCGGGAGGCGGGTGTGGCGTAGGCGCTCACCGCGAACGACCCGGCGAGCGACTGCCAGATGCCGCCCGATCCGGCTCTGCGGCCGGCGAGGTCCAGCCGGTACAGCTCCGTCGCGGAGCGCACCGCCTGTCCGACGTCCCGGGGGAAGGCGAGGCCCACCTCGGGTGCGGGGTCCGCGTCCGCCAGGCCGATCTCGTGGAGCGGCACGGGCCGGCCCAGCTTCTGGCCTATGGCGGCGGCGATCAGGTGCGGAGCCGCGCCCTGCGGCACCATGCCCTTCGACACCCAGCGCGCCACCGACGTCTTGTCATAGCGAAGCGTCAGACCTCGCTGGGCGCCAAGATCGTTGACGCGCCGTGCGAGACCCGCGTTGGAGATTCCCGCGAGGGCGAGAACGGTGCCGAGCTTTTCGTTCGGCCCGCGTTGCTCCCTGGACATGCGCCACCCCTCGACACAGACGGCTGCCGCGCTGGCATAACCACGCGGCATTCGTAAACCCAGCGTAGTTCGCCGCATCCCAAGCGTTAAGGGGCATTCTTCCGGATGGCGGGATTGTGGTCCGTACTGAAGTACGGTTCCCATACGCGCAGTTGCGGCGTGCTCCCGGCGTGTGGCCGTGCGCCCGTGCGTGCGCTCTTCTCCGGCCATCCGGGGGAGCGGTTCCATGGGCGGTGCGTGGGTCGGCCCGCTGTACTGGATCCAGTGGGCTGGGGGACACCGCCGCCTTCATCCCCGCGGGCGGCGGAACGGTCCGGGAGGCGTGCTCCGTCTCCCGGACTGCGCGACCGTCCAGCGGTGCGCAAAGCCTGTACGGAGCGTGTTCGAGAGTGGCCTCACCGCTTCGATTTGGCCGAAAATCGACCCCTGCTCTTTCCGGCGTAGCGCCCCTTCTCCCCTGGTGGTTGACGGCGCGTTAGGGGTCTTTGGGGCGCGCGACGGGGGCGCATTCGCGTCGCGGAGGCGTGGCCGGTTGTGGGGCGCCGGTACGGTGATTCCTTTGCCGCGGGCGCCCGTTCGAGGCCGGGCGGGCGGATCCGCCGGGGCGCGTTCGACGGAGCGCATGCGGCTCCGGCACCCCTCCTGGGCGCTTCCTTCATGGCAGCATGGGGACCGGTTCATGCGGTGCACTGGTTGTCCACAGCCTGTGGAGGCGGCGATGCGGTGGTTGGTGGGATGGAGCAGCACCGCCGCGGGCGCCCGGGGATTCGGCCCCTCCGGCTCCGCCGGCGCCACCGGTGTCGACGGTGAGAGCGTGCACCCCGTGGGATCCCAGCCGCTCTGGGGCGACCCCGATCCGCTGTGGGCGGTCGGCGACTGGCGCCCCGACGAGGTACGGGTGGTCAGCGCCGACGAACAGACCCGGATCGCCGTCCTCGGCACCTGCGGGGCCTCCGACGAGCAGTTGCGCGTCTCGCTGTTCGCCGCGCGGGGCGGAGCGCTGCGGCACCTGACCGCCTGGCCCGGCAGCTACACCGCCGTCGTGCAGGTGGGGCGCCGGATCACCGTGTGCGGCGACCTCGCGGGCGCCCGGCCCGTCTTCCACACCCCCTGGGCGGGCGGCACGGCCTATGCGACCGCCGCGCTGCCGCTCGCCGACCTCATCGAGGCCAACCTCGACTTCGGGCACCTCGCGGCGCTGCTCGCCGCCCCCGGCGTACCGGCCGCGCTGCACGACTCCACGCCGTACGACGGCGTGAAGCGCGTGCCGCCGGGGCACGCGCTGATCCTGCGCGCGGGGGCGCGGGAGATCGCCGGGTACGAACCCGTCGCCTCGCTCGCCGTCGCTGCCCCGCCCGCCGACCCCGGCCACGCGGTGGACGCCGTGCGGGACGCGCTCGTGGAAGCCGTGCGCACGCGCCTGGCCGCGCCCCGGCACGTTCCGGGCACCGGCATCGACCCCGGGCCCGTGCCGGGCATGGGGCCCGCCGAACGGCGTGCGGCGCGCGGGACTCCGGTGCCGGGCATCGGGGCCGACCTGTCCGGCGGGCCCGCCTCCGGGGCGCTCGCCCTGCTGGCGGCGGGGCTGCCCGGGATGCCGGGGACCGTGCTGGGGCACGGCACGGGGGCGGGGGAGCGGCTGCTGGCCGTCACCTTCAACGACCTCGCGGGCGGGGGCGCGGCGGGCGGGCGGGACGACGAGGAGCTGTCACGGGCCGGGGCGCTGGCGGCGAACCCGCGGTTCCACCATGTGGTGGTGGCCGGTGCGGAGGAGACGCTGCCGTACGTCGAGCTGGACGGGCCGCTGACGGACGAGCCCGGCCCTTCGCTGGTGTCCGCGGCCCGGCACCGGGCTCGGCTGGCGGCGGGCAGCGCGGACCACTTCACGGGGTACGGGGCGAAGCAGGTGCTGGACGCGCATCCGGCGCGGCTGGCCGATCTGCTGATGGACCGCAAGCGGCGGCACCTGGTGCGGCCGGTCGCCGCCCTGGCGAAGGCCGACGGGTCCGTGATGGTTCCCGCGCGGGTGTACGCGGCGGCCCGGCGGCTGGCGCGCACGCCGTACCGGGAGGGGCTGGAGTCCCTCGCGGAGCGGCTGCTGCACCGACGGCTGGACGACGACGGGCCCGGGGGTGCGGCGGATGCCTCGCTGGCGGCGCTGACCTGGGGCAGACCCGGGCCGGCGGCGCGCTGGCTGACCGGGGAGGCGTTGGCTGAAGTATCGGTTCGTCTGCAGGCGTCGACGCGGCGGTCCGACGTGGGTCCCGGGCAGCGGCCCGGTGACTTCCGGGCACGGGCGGCGCTGGCGCGGCAGGCGGCGGATCTGCGGGTGCTGGAGCAGGCGGCGGAGATCCGGTCGCAGCGGCTGCACGCGCCGTTCCTCGACAACCAGGTCGTGCGGGCGTGCCGGGAGCTGCCGGAGGCACTGCGGGTGCAGCCGGGGGCGCGGGCGTCGATCCTGCGGTCGGTGCTGGAGGGGGCGGGGGTGCGGGAGCTGCCGGCGGGGTGGGGGGCGCCGGGGGCCGCCACGTCCGGGGGTGCGGCGCGGACGGGGTTGCGGGTGGCCGCGGACTCGCTGGTGGCGCTGTTCGACACGCCGTTGCTGGCGGAGGCGGGGCTGGTCGAGGCGAGGGTGGTGCGCAAGGCGCTGCGGGGGGCCGCGGAGGGGGAGCCGCTGCCGCTGGACGGGCTGGCGGACCTGGTGGCGCTGGAGGTGTGGCTGCGGCGGCTGCTGGCCCGCCGGGGCACCTGCTGGACGGGGACCCCGGCGCGGCAGCGAGCGGTGCCGGGCGGGATCGCTCCGCAACGCGGCGCCCTGGGCGCCGGCGCGGCCGGCCGCTGACGCCCAGGGGTGGTGGGTGGGTCGGGGCCGGGTCGGGGGTGGCCGTCCTCGGACTGGCGCGACTGACCCCGCTGGAATACGTCGGGGGCGCGGACGCGCCAGCCACTGCGGGCGACCACCCCCGCCCCGTCCCCTCCGCGCCGTACGCGACCCCCCGTCGCACCGGTGCCCTCCGCAGGCAGCCGCGCCTCCGCTCTCCGCGGGCAGCCGTCGCACCCTCCGCGGCCAGCCCGCCCCGCCGCTCTCCGCCCTCCGCGGCCGGCCCGCCGCACCCTCCCGCCCTCCGCGGGCAGTCGTGCCGCTGGGGCGGCACGGGTGGGCGCGACGGCACCCCGCTGTCGCCGGGTTGCGCACACCCCGCCCCGGCCCGCACTCACGCCGGGCACCCTGCAGACGCGCCTAGCGAAAAGGCACCCCCGGATCACACCCCCGCAGGGCACTCTGCAGACGCGCCCAGCTGTGAAGCTGCCCCCGGTGAGCTCGCGCTGGGCACCCTGCGGACGCGCCTCGCTGTAAAGCCACCCCAAGTCCGCCCGCGCCGGGCGCCCTGCAGGGGGGCCTGGCTGTGAAGCCGCTGGGGTGGCAGCGTGCCGGGGGCTATGCGGGGCGGGAGCGCAGGCCCTCCAGCAGAATGTCCAGCAACCGCGAAGCCGCCGCAGCCTGCTGCGCCGCATCCGGCAACGACGGCGCCGCCGTGGCGATCACCAGCAGCACGTCCGACACGGACACATCCGTCCGCAACTCCCCCGCGTCCCGCGCCCGCTCGACCAACTGCCCCACGACTTCGAGCAGTTCCGCAGCCCCCGCGTCATCCGCCACCGCCACCGGCGCCTCCGGCACCAGCCGCAACTCCCCCGCCGGCTGCGTCCGCTGCTGCGGCAACCGCGCGTGCTCCGGCAGCCCGCGCTCCTCCGCCACCCCCACCCGCAGCACCTGCGGCGGCAGCAGCCGCCCCGCGCCGGAGGCGACCGACGTGCGCAGGAAGCGGGACAGCGCCGACCACGGCTCGTCCTCCTGCCCCAGCGCCGCACGCGCCTGTTCGGTCAGCCGGGAGGTCTCCTCCTCGGCGATCCGCCGGACCAGGACGTCCTTGCTCGGGAAGCGCCGGTACACCGTGCCCACACCGACCCGTGCCCGCCGCGCCACGTCCTCCATCGGCGCGCCGTACCCCAGCTCGCCGAACACCTCGCGCGCGGCACGCAGCACGTGCTCCAGATTGCGCTGGGCGTCCACGCGCAGCGGCGTCGAACGCGCGCCATCCGGGCGTCCGCCGCCCGTGGGCGTGCTCATCGCCGCGCCGGCCGCGAGAGCGGAAGACCAATGAGAATCCTGAACATGCATACGCTTTCCCCCGGTAATGACGTCTCCCCCCGGAGACTTCTCCCCGCCATTGATGGCCGGGGCGTGGGGACGGGCCCGGTTCGCCGGTTCCGCCCGTCGCGGTCCCGGTGAGCGCATCCCCCTACACCCCGTCGACACACGAACATAGTTGAGCGGCAGTCATATTCGGAAGAGGCACGTTCCGCACGGAGCGCCCCTCGATCGGAGTGCGGGTCGTATACGTCCTGAATGTACCCCTGGGCGGGGCCGGTGCACCGTGGCTGACCTGTGGGAATTCCAGGAGGGCCGGTGAATCGGCCAACCCGGGGCGCGTGGGCCTTCCGGTCACACAATTCGTCGGGGCTGTGGACAAACGGAAGCGACGGGTGCGTCATGGGATGGTGAAGGAACGTGCGCGCATTCTCGTTGTCGGCGGCGGCTACGTCGGGATGTACACGGCCCTGCGCCTCCAGCGGAAGCTGAAACGGGAACTCGGGCGGGGCGAGGCCGAGATCATGGTCGTCACCCCCGATCCGTACATGACGTACCAGCCCTTCCTGCCCGAGGCGGCCGCCGGTGCCATCTCCCCTCGGCATGTCGTCGTACCGCTGCGTCGTGTCCTCGACCGGTGCCACATCGTCATCGGCGAGGCCACCGGTGTCGACCACGCGGCGCGCACCGCCACCGTCCGCACCCTCGCCACCGAGGAGGAGGGCACCGGAGGGCTGCGGATCGCCTACGACGAGCTGGTGCTCGCGCCCGGTTCCGTGGCGCGCACCCTGCCGATCCCCGGACTCGCCGAGCACGCCATCGGCTTCAAGACGGTGGAGGAGGCCATCGGGCTGCGCAACCACGTCCTCGAACAGATGGACATCGCCTCCTCCACCCGCGATCCCGCCGTCCGCGACGCCGCCCTGACCTTCGTCTTCGTCGGCGGCGGCTACGCGGGCGTCGAGGCGCTCGGCGAGCTGGAGGACATGGCCCGCTACGCCGCGCGGTACTACCACAACATCCGGCCCGAGGACATGAAGTGGATCCTGGTCGAGGCGTCGGGCCGGATCCTGCCCGAGGTCGGGGAGGAGATGGGGCGGTACACCGTCAGCGAGCTGCGCCGGCGCAACATCGACATACGTCTGGAGACCCGGCTGGAGTCCTGCGCCGACCGGGTGGCCGTACTCAGCGACGGATCCCGCTTCCCCACCCGTACGGTCGTGTGGACCGCCGGGGTCAAGCCGCACCCCGTGCTGGCGGCCACCGACCTCCCGCTGAACGGGCGGGGGCGGTTGAAGTGCACCGCCGAGCTGGCCGTCGACGGCGCCGCGCACGCGTGGGCCGCGGGGGACGCCGCCGCCGTCCCCGACCTCACCGCGGGGGAGCCGGGCCGGGAGTGCGCCCCCAACGCGCAGCACGCCCTCCGCCAGGCGCGGGTCCTCGGGGACAACGTCGTCCACTCCCTGCGCGGCGAACCGCTGGAGACGTACGCCCACAAGTACGCCGGGAGCGTCGCCTCACTGGGACTGCACAAGGGCGTCGCACAGGTCTACGGACGCAGGCTCAAGGGCTTCCCCGCCTGGTTCATGCACCGTACCTATCACCTCAGCCGGGTCCCGACCTTCAACCGCAAGGCGCGGGTGGCCGCCGAGTGGACGCTCGCGGGGCTCTTCAAACGGGAGATCGTCTCGCTAGGGTCACTCGAACACCCCCGTGCGGAGTTCGAACTGGCTGCCGGTGGAAAGCCTTCCCAGGACCCCCCGCACGACCCGAAGGGGTCGTCCTGACCCGACCCAGGAACTCCAGCGGCCGGCCCGGCGTCTGACGGATGTCGGCCCGGTCGGCACCCTGCCAGACTGGTCCACCACCGCGGGCGGGCCCCGGCCCACCCCGGTGCGGTCCCTCGGGACCCCGGCCGGTCCCGGTTTCCGGCCGCCGACAACTACACGAGGCAAGGATTCGTGAACTTCACGCGCTGGAGCGCCCGGCTCCCCGGTACGCAGCGCCGCGCGGCAGCGCGGACCGAGCACACGGTCTCCCCGGACCGGCGGGGAGAGAGTTCCGTACCCGCCGCCCGCGCCGAACGGCTCACCGACGACGTGCCGCCCGTGCCCGCCGTCGACGAGCTCGCGGTGCGCGAGGTCCTCGACCGCGTCCCCTGCCTCGTCGCCCTGGTCCACGGCCCGGACCACCGCATCGCCTACGTCAACGACGCCTACACGGCCGCCTTCGGCCCCCGCCCGCTCGGCGCCCCCGCCCGCGGGGCCCTCCCCGAGCTCGAGGCACTCGGTCTGCTGCCCCTCCTCGACCAGGTGCTGCGCAGCAGCAAGCCCCGCACGGTGAAGTCCCGCAAGGCCCCCGACGGCCGCTCCTACACGTTCACCTGCACCCCCGTCACCGAGGGCGGGGGCCGGGGAGTGCTGGTCTTCGCCACCGACGTCACCGACCACGCCGAGGCCGCCGAACGCCTGCGCGCCAGCGAGCGCCGCCAGCGCGAGACCGCCGTCACCCTGCAGCGCTCCCTCCTCCCGCAGGGGCTCGAGGAGCCCGACGACCTGCGCGTCGCCGCCACCTACCACCCCGGCGGCACCGAGGCCGCCGTCGGCGGCGACTGGTACGACGTGATCACCCTGGGCGGCGGCCGCACCGCCCTGGTCATCGGAGACGTCATGGGCAGGGGAGTCCGGGCCGCCGCGGTGATGGGCCAGCTCCGTACGGCCGTACGGGCCTACGCGCGGCTCGATCTCCCGCCGCACGAGGTGCTCCAGCTACTCGACGGACTCGCCATGGAGATCGACGCCAACCAGATCGCCACCTGCGCCTACGCCATCCACGACCCCAACGAGGGCCGTCTGGTGTACGCCTCCGCGGGCCATCTGCCGATCCTGGTCCGCGACGAGAACGGCACCGTCCGGCGCGCCGACGAACCGACCGGCCCGCCGCTCGGCACCGGCGGCTGGATGCACTCGTCGGGATCGGTGCCCCTCGGCCCCGGTTCCACCGCCGTCCTCTACACGGACGGTCTGGTCGAACGGAGGAACGAGGACCTGGACGAGGGCATCGCCGCCCTGGAACGCGCGCTCGCCGGCGCGACGGGCGGCCCCCAGGTCGTCTGCGACCGACTGGTCCGCTCGGCCGGCGTCACCCCGGACCACGACGACGACGTCGCCGTCCTGGTCCTCCAGCACCCCGCCCGCAAGGGAGCGGAGGGCGAACTCTTCCGCAACGCCGCGCTGGAACTGCTCGGCGGTGTCGAAGCGGCCCCCCGCGCGCGTGCCTTCGCCTCGGGAGTGCTGACCAGCTGGCGCTTCCCGGCCGAACTGCACGACCTGGGCGTCCTGGCGACCAGCGAACTGGTCGCCAACTCCCTCCAGCACGGCACGCCCCCCATGCGCCTGCGGCTGCGCCGCACCGACCGCCGGCTGATCATCGAGGTCACCGACGGCGACGACCACCTGCCCAGACGCCGCCGCGCGGAGCCCGGCGACGAGTCCGGCCGGGGCATCGCCATCGTCGCGACGATCGCCTCGGGCTGGGGCAGCAGACGCACCCCGGGCGGCGGCAAGGCGGTCTGGTGCGAGTTCCTGCTGCCGAAGCCCGCCGGCTCGTAGCGCCGGCGGGCTTCGGCAAGGGCAGGGGACGGGCAGGGTCAGGCGTGCGCCGGGGCCTGCCCCGCGGACGCGCCACCCTGCACCACGACACGGCTCCGCGCGACCGACGGCTGGTTCTGCACATCCGTGAGCTGCCGCCCCAGCCGCACCGCCAGAACGGTGATGCCCAGCGAGAACAGCAGGAAGATCACGACGTACGGCGCGTGCAGCGAGGCGCCCAGCGGCCCGCCCACCGCCGGCCCCACGGCCAGCGCGAGCTGCTTCACCAGGGCGAACGCCGAGTTGTACTGCCCCGCCATCCCGGTCGGCGCGAGATCGGCGACCAGCGGCGCGAGCGTCGGCGACAGCATCGCCTCACCGAGCCCGAAGAGCGCGTACGTCGAGATGAACGCGGCGGTCGCCATCGTCTGGCTCCCGTTGCCCAGCCCCGCGTACCCGGCCACGGCCCACGCCACGGCCCAGATCAGCCCCACGGACGCGATCACCCGCGAGCGCTTGCGGCGCTCGACGAACCGCAGCACCGCGAACTGCGCGACCACGATCACCAGCGTGTTCGCCGCCAGCGCCGTGCCCAGCGCCGAGGTCGAGATCCCGGCCGCCTCGACGCCGTACGCGCTCAGCCCCGACTCGAACTGCCCGTAGCAGGCGAAGAACAGCACGAAGCCCAGCACGCACAGCTGCACCATGGCCCGGTTGCCCAGCAGCTGCTTCCAGCTGCCCTTGGCGGACTGCGCGGGAGCGCCCCCGATGTGCGGCGCGCGCGGCATGCGCACCGTCGCCATCACCACGACCAGCAGCAGGAACATCGCCGCCTCGAGCGCGAACAGCAGCGTGAAGGAGGCCGCTTTCGTGGTGTCCACGAGGTGGCCGCCGATGAGTCCGCCGACACCGAGCCCGAGGTTCTGCAGGAAGAACTGGGTGGCGAAGGCCCGTGACCGGGTCTCCGCGGTCGAGCAGTCCACGATCATCGTCGCGAGCGCGGGCTGCGTCACCGCCTGGCCGGCGCCCAGGGCGGCCGCCGACAGCAGTACGGTCGCCGCGGCGCTCGACAGGCCCAGGCTCAGTGCGCCCGCCGAGGCCGTGACCAGGGCGACGAGCAGCACCGGCAGCGGGCCCCGCCGGACGATGGCCCGCCCGGCGAACGGAAGCACGATCAGCGCCGCCACGGCGAAGACGGCGAGCACGAGACCCGCCGTCATGGCTCCCAGTCCTCGCACCTGCGCCACATAGACGTACAGATACGGGACCGTGAAGCCCAGCCCGAATGCGCTGAGTGCGTTGCCCACGTGGATCCGGCGCATCGCTGCGCCCATCGCCCTGGTCACGTTCACCTCTCTCACGAGTTAGGAGTGAAGACTTAGAAGCTAAAGTTCGATGATGAAGAGTACACAGTGAAGGACTTCAAGGCAAAGAGAATGCGTGCCATACTGCGGCCATGGGCGACACCTCCGGCCTCGGCGAGCCGACCCTCGAAGAGCAGATCGCCGCGTACCAGCGCGAGTTCCAGGACCTCGACCCGCAGGTCGAGAAGATCGTGAACGCGCTGTCCCGGCTGAACCGCCGCATGAACGTCGCCTACGGGCGGCAGACCGCCGAGCTCGGCATCACCAACGCCGACTGGGAGGTCCTCAAGGCACTCGTGCTGTCGGGCGCCCCGTACCGCATGGGTCCCAGCGACCTCGCCAAGCGGCTGGGCCTGACCCCGGCCGCCATGACCCACCGCATCGACCGCATGGTCGCCGAGGGGCTGGTCAACCGGGAGCGGGACGAGAACAACCGGGTCCGCGTGATCGTGGAGCTGACCTCCGCCGGCCGTGAGAAGTGGCTCGAGGCGATGCGGCTCGCGTCGGTCTTCGAGGAGGACCTTCTCCAGGACCTCTCCCCCGAGGAGCGGGTGACGCTCGGCGAGGTCCTCACCCGTCTGCTGCGCCGGGTGGAGCACGCCCAGCCGGACGCCGGCGGACGCCTCAGCGACCTGGACTGAAAGATCTTGGGGCGAGGTGGTTGACAGCCACCTCCCCGATCCGTAAGGTTCTTCGAGTTGCCACGGGGCCGTAACGGTTCTGCGGCAGCACTTCCGCCGCATGAGCGGCACTCAAAACCCCAGCACGACCTCCCGGTGGGAAAGATTTCGGCGTGCCCGAATTCATTCCGACCCCCCGATTTGGGAAACACGGAGAGAGCCGCTAAGGTTTGAGACGTCGGAACGGCCCAACGGCCGGGAAGACAAACCCCGCTGACTGGGGATCAGGTCGAGAAAAGGATCTGATAGAGTCGGAAACGCAAGACCGAAGGGAAGCGCCCGGAGGAAAGCCCGAGAGGGTGAGTACAAAGGAAGCGACCGTTCCTTGAGAACTCAACAGCGTGCCAAAAATCAACGCCAGATATGTTGATACCCCGTCCATCCGGTTCGGATGGTCGAGGTTCCTTTGAAAAAACACAGCGAGGACGCTGTGAACCGCCGGACTATTCCTCCGGTGGTTCCGCTCTCGTGTGTGTGCACCGGATTACCGGTAAACATTCACGGAGAGTTTGATCCTGGCTCAGGACGAACGCTGGCGGCGTGCTTAACACATGCAAGTCGAACGATGAACCACTTCGGTGGGGATTAGTGGCGAACGGGTGAGTAACACGTGGGCAATCTGCCCTTCACTCTGGGACAAGCCCTGGAAACGGGGTCTAATACCGGATATCACTCCTGCAGGCATCTGTAGGGGTTGAAAGCTCCGGCGGTGAAGGATGAGCCCGCGGCCTATCAGCTTGTTGGTGAGGTAATGGCTCACCAAGGCGACGACGGGTAGCCGGCCTGAGAGGGCGACCGGCCACACTGGGACTGAGACACGGCCCAGACTCCTACGGGAGGCAGCAGTGGGGAATATTGCACAATGGGCGAAAGCCTGATGCAGCGACGCCGCGTGAGGGATGACGGCCTTCGGGTTGTAAACCTCTTTCAGCAGGGAAGAAGCGAAAGTGACGGTACCTGCAGAAGAAGCGCCGGCTAACTACGTGCCAGCAGCCGCGGTAATACGTAGGGCGCGAGCGTTGTCCGGAATTATTGGGCGTAAAGAGCTCGTAGGCGGCTTGTCACGTCGGGTGTGAAAGCCCGGGGCTTAACCCCGGGTCTGCATTCGATACGGGCTAGCTAGAGTGTGGTAGGGGAGATCGGAATTCCTGGTGTAGCGGTGAAATGCGCAGATATCAGGAGGAACACCGGTGGCGAAGGCGGATCTCTGGGCCATTACTGACGCTGAGGAGCGAAAGCGTGGGGAGCGAACAGGATTAGATACCCTGGTAGTCCACGCCGTAAACGGTGGGAACTAGGTGTTGGCGACATTCCACGTCGTCGGTGCCGCAGCTAACGCATTAAGTTCCCCGCCTGGGGAGTACGGCCGCAAGGCTAAAACTCAAAGGAATTGACGGGGGCCCGCACAAGCAGCGGAGCATGTGGCTTAATTCGACGCAACGCGAAGAACCTTACCAAGGCTTGACATACACCGGAAAGCATTAGAGATAGTGCCCCCCTTGTGGTCGGTGTACAGGTGGTGCATGGCTGTCGTCAGCTCGTGTCGTGAGATGTTGGGTTAAGTCCCGCAACGAGCGCAACCCTTGTCCTGTGTTGCCAGCATGCCCTTCGGGGTGATGGGGACTCACAGGAGACCGCCGGGGTCAACTCGGAGGAAGGTGGGGACGACGTCAAGTCATCATGCCCCTTATGTCTTGGGCTGCACACGTGCTACAATGGCCGGTACAATGAGCTGCGAAACCGTGAGGTGGAGCGAATCTCAAAAAGCCGGTCTCAGTTCGGATTGGGGTCTGCAACTCGACCCCATGAAGTCGGAGTTGCTAGTAATCGCAGATCAGCATTGCTGCGGTGAATACGTTCCCGGGCCTTGTACACACCGCCCGTCACGTCACGAAAGTTGGTAACACCCGAAGCCGGTGGCCCAACCCCTTGTGGGAGGGAGCTGTCGAAGGTGGGACTGGCGATTGGGACGAAGTCGTAACAAGGTAGCCGTACCGGAAGGTGCGGCTGGATCACCTCCTTTCTAAGGAGCACTTCTTACCGGGTTTGCCCGGTCAGAGGCCAGTACATCAGCGAATGTCTGATGCTGGTTGCTCATGGGTGGAACGTTGATTATTCGGCCGGATTCACGGGTCGGAGGCTGCTAGTACTGCTCGCAAGGGCGTGGAACGCATGATCTCCGGACGGGACACGGTCGGGCACGCTGTTGGGTGTCTGAGGGAATGAAATTCCTCAGTCGCCGACCCCGGTGAAGCATCGCGTAAGTGGTGTGTGACGGGTGGTTGGTCGTTGTTTGAGAACTGCACAGTGGACGCGAGCATCTGTGGCCAAGTTTTTAAGGGCGCACGGTGGATGCCTTGGCACCAGGAACCGATGAAGGACGTGGGAGGCCACGATAGTCCCCGGGGAGTCGTCAACCAGGCTTTGATCCGGGGGTTTCCGAATGGGGAAACCCGGCAGTCGTCATGGGCTGTCACCCTTGCCTGAACACATAGGGCAAGTGGAGGGAACGCGGGGAAGTGAAACATCTCAGTACCCGCAGGAAGAGAAAACAACCGTGATTCCGGGAGTAGTGGCGAGCGAAACCGGATGAGGCCAAACCGTATGCGTGTGAGACCCGGCAGGGGTTGCGCATACGGGGTTGTGGGATCTCTCTTCTACGGTCTGCCGGCCGTAGGGCGAGTCAGAAACCGTTGATGTAGGCGAAGGACATGCGAAAGGTCCGGCGTAGAGGGTAAGACCCCCGTAGTCGAAACATCAGCGGCTCGTTTGAGAGACACCCAAGTAGCACGGGGCCCGAGAAATCCCGTGTGAATCTGGCGGGACCACCCGCTAAGCCTAAATATTCCCTGGTGACCGATAGCGGATAGTACCGTGAGGGAATGGTGAAAAGTACCGCGGGAGCGGAGTGAAATAGTACCTGAAACCGTGTGCCTACAAGCCGTGGGAGCGTCGGGTAGGAACTTGTTCCTACCTCGTGACTGCGTGCCTTTTGAAGAATGAGCCTGCGAGTTTGCGGTGTGTTGCGAGGTTAACCCGGGTGGGGAAGCCGTAGCGAAAGCGAGTCCGAATAGGGCGTTTCAGTAGCACGCTCAAGACCCGAAGCGGAGTGATCTAGCCATGGGCAGGTTGAAGCGGAGGTAAGACTTCGTGGAGGACCGAACCCACCAGGGTTGAAAACCTGGGGGATGACCTGTGGTTAGGGGTGAAAGGCCAATCAAACTCCGTGATAGCTGGTTCTCCCCGAAATGCATTTAGGTGCAGCGTCGTGTGTTTCTTGCCGGAGGTAGAGCACTGGATAGGCGATGGGCCCTACCGGGTTACTGACCTTAGCCAAACTCCGAATGCCGGTAAGTGAGAGCGCGGCAGTGAGACTGTGGGGGATAAGCTCCATGGTCGAGAGGGAAACAGCCCAGAGCATCGACTAAGGCCCCTAAGCGTACGCTAAGTGGGAAAGGATGTGGAGTCGCACAGACAACCAGGAGGTTGGCTTAGAAGCAGCCACCCTTGAAAGAGTGCGTAATAGCTCACTGGTCTAGTGATTCCGCGCCGACAATGTAGCGGGGCTCAAGCGTACCGCCGAAGTCGTGTCATTCACACAATAGGGCCAACGCCTGTGTGGATGGGTAGGGGAGCGTCGTGTGCCGGGTGAAGCAGCGCCGGAAGGCAGTTGTGGACGGTTCACGAGTGAGAATGCAGGCATGAGTAGCGATTCACACGTGAGAAACGTGTGCGCCGATTGACTAAGGGTTCCTGGGTCAAGCTGATCTGCCCAGGGTAAGTCGGGACCTAAGGCGAGGCCGACAGGCGTAGTCGATGGATAACCGGTTGATATTCCGGTACCCGCTGTGAAGCGTCAAACATCGAATCCAGTGATGCTAAGCCCGTGAAGCCGCCGGCTGAGTCTTCGGACGAGGTCGGAGTGGTGGAGCCGGTGACCCGAGCTGGTAGTAGGTGAGTGATGGGGTGACGCAGGAAGGTAGTCCATCCCGGGCGGTGGTTGTCCCGGGGTAAGGGTGTAGGCCGGACGGTAGGTAAATCCGCCGTTCATTAAGGCTGAGACCTGATGCCGAGCCGATTGTGGTGAAGTGGATGATCCTATGCTGTCGAGAAAAGCCTCTAGCGAGTTTCATGGCGGCCCGTACCCTAAACCGACTCAGGTGGTCAGGTAGAGAATACCGAGGCGTTCGGGTGAACTATGGTTAAGGAACTCGGCAAAATGCCCCCGTAACTTCGGGAGAAGGGGGGCCACGTCTGGTTAGAGCACTTGCTGCTCGAGCTGGGGGTGGCCGCAGAGACCAGCGAGAAGCGACTGTTTACTAAAAACACAGGTCCGTGCGAAGCCGTAAGGCGATGTATACGGACTGACGCCTGCCCGGTGCTGGAACGTTAAGGGGACCGGTTAGCTCACTTTCGGGTGGGCGAAGCTGAGAACTTAAGCGCCAGTAAACGGCGGTGGTAACTATAACCATCCTAAGGTAGCGAAATTCCTTGTCGGGTAAGTTCCGACCTGCACGAATGGCGTAACGACTTCTCGACTGTCTCAACCATAGGCCCGGTGAAATTGCACTACGAGTAAAGATGCTCGTTTCGCGCAGCAGGACGGAAAGACCCCGGGACCTTTACTACAGTTTGATATTGGTGTTCGGTTCGGCTTGTGTAGGATAGCTGGGAGACTTTGAACTCTGGACGCCAGTTCAGGGGGAGTCGTCGTTGAAATACCAGTCTGGTCGTGCTGGATGTCTAACCTGGGTCCGTGATCCGGATCAGGGACAGTGTCTGATGGGTAGTTTAACTGGGGCGGTTGCCTCCTAAAGAGTAACGGAGGCGCCCAAAGGTTCCCTCAGCCTGGTTGGCAATCAGGTGTTGAGTGTAAGTGCACAAGGGAGCTTGACTGTGAGACCGACGGGTCGAGCAGGGACGAAAGTCGGGACTAGTGATCCGGCGGTGGCTTGTGGAAGCGCCGTCGCTCAACGGATAAAAGGTACCCCGGGGATAACAGGCTGATCTTCCCCAAGAGTCCATATCGACGGGATGGTTTGGCACCTCGATGTCGGCTCGTCGCATCCTGGGGCTGGAGTCGGTCCCAAGGGTTGGGCTGTTCGCCCATTAAAGCGGTACGCGAGCTGGGTTTAGAACGTCGTGAGACAGTTCGGTCCCTATCCGCTGTGCGCGTAGGAGTCTTGAGAAGGGCTGTCCCTAGTACGAGAGGACCGGGACGGACGAACCTCTGGTGTGCCAGTTGTTCTGCCAAGGGCATGGCTGGTTGGCTACGTTCGGGAGGGATAACCGCTGAAAGCATCTAAGCGGGAAGCCTGCTTCGAGATGAGGACTCCCACCTCCTAGAGAGGGTAAGGCTCCCAGTAGACGACTGGGTTGATAGGCCGGATATGGAAGCACGGTAACGTGTGGAGTTGACCGGTACTAATAGGCCGAGGGCTTGTCCTCAGTTGCTCGCGTCCACTGTGTTGGTTCTGAAACCACGAACAACCCCATGTGCCACACATGGTGCGGTTGTCAGTTTCATAGTGTTTCGGTGGTCATAGCGTAGGGGAAACGCCCGGTTACATTCCGAACCCGGAAGCTAAGCCTTACAGCGCCGATGGTACTGCAGGGGGGACCCTGTGGGAGAGTAGGACGCCGCCGAACAAATATTGAGAAAGCCCCCGTGCCATTCGGCACGGGGGCTTTCTGCGTTTCAGGACGGCTCCACCAGTTTCGTGTCGTACGCCAGGATCACCGCCTGGATACGGTCCCGTGAACCGGTCTTCGCGAGTATCCGGCCCACATGGGTCTTCACCGTGGACTCGGCCAGATGGAGGCGGGTGGCGATCTCGGTGTTGGTCCAGCCCCTGCCGACGACCGTGAGGATCTCGCGTTCGCGTTCGGTGAGGGCGTCCAGGCGGACATCGGTGTGGCCGGCCGTGGGGGCGTCGGAGTCGGGGCCGGGCGTCGGCAGATGCCGGGCGTACGCGTCGAGGAGGCGGCGGGTCAGGCTGGGGGCGACGACCGCGTCCCCGCTCGCCACGGAGCGGATGCCGGAGAGGAGTTCCTCCGGCTGGGCGTCCTTGACCAGGAAGCCGGAGGCGCCCGCACGGAGGCCGGCGTAGGCGTACTCGTCGAGGTCGAACGTGGTGAGGATGAGGACGCGGGTGCGGTCGCCCGTGGCGACGATGCGGCGGGTGGCCTCGATCCCGTCCAGGCCCGGCATGCGGACGTCCATCAGGACCACGTCGGGGCTCAGCTCCGCCGTCATGCGGATCGCTTCCGCGCCGTTCGCCGCCTCGCCGAGGACCGTGAGGTCGTCCTGGCTCTCCAGGAGCATCCGGAAGCCGAAGCGCTGGAGGGGCTGGTCGTCGGCGATGAGGACGGTGGTCACTGCGGGGATTCCTCCGGGAGTCGCAGACGGACGCGCCAGCCCTGCTCGGGATGCGGGCGTGGGCCGGCCTCAAGTGTGCCCCCGTACAGGGCTGTTCGTTCACGCATACCGGGAAGGCCGCGGCCCTCGGACACGGCGGAGGGCGGGGTGCCGTGTCCGGTGTCGGTGATGGTGGCCGTGACGGCGCCCCGGTCGCCGTAGGCGAGGGTGATCTCGCAGGACGCGTCGGGGCCGGCGTGCTTGAGGGTGTTGGTGAGGGCCTCCTGGATGACCCGGTACACCGTGAGCTGGCGGCCCGCGGGGAGGTCGGCGCTGCCCTCGACGGTGGTGTGCACGGGCAGGCCCGCGTTGCGGACGCCGTCGACGAGCCCGTCGAGGTCGGTGAGGGCGGGCTGCGGGGTGAGCTCGGCGGGGTGGTGCGCCGATCCCTCGTCCCTCAGGACGTCCAGCAGGCGGCGGAGCTCGCCGAGGGCCTGGCGGCTGGTGGTGGCGATGGCGTCCAGGGCCTGCGCGGCGCGTTCCGGGGACTTGGCGGCCGCGTAGGCGCCGCCGTCGGCGAGGCCCGTGATGACGGAGAGGTTGTGGCCGATGATGTCGTGCATCTCGCGGGCGATGCGGGCGCGTTCGGCGGCCGCCGCCAGCTGGGCCTGCTGGTCGCGTTCGACCTCCAGGCGGCGGGCGCGGTCCTCCAGGGCCTCGGTGTAGTTCTGCCGGGTGCGGACCGTGACGCCGATGAGGACGGCCACCACGATCGAGGTCAGCTGGGAGCCGATCTGCTGGTTCCACTCGCCCTCGCCGTGGCGGGCCGTGGAGACCACCACCGGGGTGAGCATCAGGGCGGCCGCCCACCACAGGTTGCGCAGCGGGGTCCGCAGGGCGATGTGGTAGATGACGAGGAGCTGGAGCAGCGCCGCCTGGAGGGTGGCGCCGGACCAGGCGTTGACCACGGCGAACGGGGCCATGGCGAGCAGGACCGTCACGGGGTGGGTGCGGCGCCACAGCAGGGGGACGGACAGGCCCAGGCTCAGGACGAGCACGAGCCATCCGGCGGTGTCCGGGTTCTGGGTGACGTTGCGCCAGCCGCCGCCGGCGTAGTCGATGAGGGCGGCCGTCACCCAGAAACCGGTGACGTGCAGGTCCCACGGCAGCGGGTGGCGCCGGTCGAAGGCGCGCACCCGCTGGTTGACGCGTTGCGTGTACTGGGTGAGGGGCTCCGCCGTCCGCGCCCCCGTGGTCCGGGCCACCTGGTCGTTCGTCACGGAGTCCATGGTGGTGGCTCCGTCGTCCGGCCGGAACAGGGTCGGTGTCATGGGTCAGACGTCCCGGCGGCGCAGGGTCACCGCGGCCGCGGTGAGGGCGGCCGCCGCCCACAGGGTGAGGGCGAGCAGGGAGGTGCCGGGGGAGGCGCTGTCGGTGGCGGTGAGCGACTGGAGGGCCTGCGCGGGGAAGTGGTCGACGGCGTCGCGGACGACATCGTGGGGGAGCATCTTCAGGAGTTCCGGCACGATCATGACGAGGCCGATGTACGCGCCGATGGCCAGGGGGACGGAACGGGTCACGGCGCCGATGCCGAGGGCCGTCACCGCGAGGAGGGTGAGCCCGGCCGCGTTGCCCACCAGGCCGCGCAGGACGCCGGGGTCGCCGAGGGCGGCGGACTGGTCGGTGCCGTCGAGGAAGGCCTGGGCCGCGGGGAAGGTGAGCAGGTTGGTCCACAGGCACAGCGGGAAGGCGACCGCGGCGAGGACGGCAGCCTTGGACCACAGCACGGGCAGGCGGCGCGGGACGGCCGTCATGGTCGCGCGGATCTGACCGGTGGAGTACTCGCCCGCGGTGGCCAGGATGCCCAGGACGGCCAGGTTGACGGTGGCGAACTGGGTGCCGAGGAGGACGAAGACCACGGTGTCGAGGTGACCCTCGCCGGTGCCGTCGTAGGCGGCGCTGATGCCGGCGCCCATGGCGAGGGTGAGGGCGGCGGTGGCGGCGAGGTTGATCCAGGTGGAGCGGAGCGTCCACAGCTTGTGCCACTCGGAGCGCAGGACGCGCGCCGGGGTCACGCGGTGGAGCTGGGCGGCGGTGGTCACGCGGCTGTTCCTTCCAGGGTGGCGGGGTACTCGACGGCGTCGTGGGTGAGGTCCATGAACGCCTCTTCCAGGGAGGCCGCGCTCGGGGTGAGCTCGGAGAGCGGGATGCCGTGGGCGGCGGCCGTGCGGCCGATGTGCTCGGCGTCGGTGCCGCGCACGGTGAGGTGGCCGGGGGCCTCGGCGGTGACGGTGACGCCGGGGGCGGTGAGCCGGTGTACGAGAGCGGAGGCGTCCGGGGTGACGACCTTGACGGCGCCCGTGCCGGCGTGGCGTACGAAGTCGGTGACCGTGGTGTCGGCGAGGAGCCGGCCGCGGCCGATGACGACCAGGTGGTCGGCGGTGAGGGCCATCTCGCTCATCAGGTGCGAGGAGACCAGGACCGTACGGCCCTCGGCGGCCAGCGACTTGAGCAGGGTGCGGATCCACAGGACGCCCTCCGGGTCGAGGCCGTTGACCGGCTCGTCGAGGATGACGGCGGCCGGGTCGCCGAGGAGGGCGGCGGCGATGCCGAGGCGCTGGCCCATGCCGAGGGAGAAGCCCTTGACCCGGCGGTCCGCCACCTCGGTCAGGCCGGTGAGGCCCAGGACGTGTGCGACGCGGCTCCCCGGGATGCCGTGGGTGTGGGCGAGGGCGCGCAGATGGTGGCGGGCGGTGCGGCCGGGGTGGACGGAGCGGGCCTCCAGCAGCGCGCCGACCTCGGTGAGCGGGGCGGGGTGGGCGGCGTAGGAGCGGCCGCCGACGGTGGCGTGGCCGCGGGTGGGGGCGTCCAGGCCGAGGATCATCCGCATGGTGGTGGACTTGCCGGCGCCGTTCGGGCCGAGGAAGCCGGTGACGGTGCCGGGGCGGACGGTGAAGGACAGGTCGGTGACGACGGTCCGGTCGCCGTAGCGTTTGGTGAGGTGCTGAGCCTTAATCATGCTCCGATGCTCGTCCGCGGGGCGGCGGCGGGCGTCGGACCGGGGCCGTAATCGGGGTGAGCGCGGTGGTACCCCGGTACTACCGTGGCGGCCATGAGTGCCAGTGTCGTGCCCTTCGGGGACTGTGTGATCCGGCCGGTGCGGGCGGAGGAGTGGGAGGCGGCGAAGGAGCTGCGGCTCCGCTCGCTGCGGGACCCGGTGGCACACCTCGCCTATCTCGACACCTACGAGGAGGCCGTGGCCCGGCCCGACTCGTGGTGGCGGGAGCGCACGGCGAAGGGCGCGGAGGGCGCGGACGGGGCGCGGCAGTTCATCGCCGAGGCGGGGGACGGGAGCTGGGTCGGCAATGTGGCCGTGCTGCTGGAGGAGGCCGGGTCGACGGACTGGGCCGGGTTCCCCGTCGAGCGGCCGCAGGGGCATCTGGTGGGGGTGTACGTGGCGCCCGGGCACCGGGGCAGCGGGCTGACGAAGGCGCTGTTCGAGGTCGGGCTGGAGTGGGCTTGGGGCCGCGGGGCGGAGCGGGTGCGGCTCATCGTGCACCCCGGCAACGGGCGGGCGCGGGCGTTCTACCGCAAGGCCGGGTTCGAGGAGAGCGGGGTGACCTGGCCGCTCGCGGGCAATCCGGACGAGCGGGAGCTGGAGATGGCCGTGGAGCGGTGACGCCCGCGGTCACACCGGCAGTTCGTCGTGGGGCCAGCGGGCCCTGCCCTGTTCGCGGGAGCGGAGCAGGGCCAGGGTGGGCATGCCGTGGTCCGCGCCGGTGGCGAGGAGTTCCGGGAGCTGGGGGAGCGGGGCCACGGCCGCCACGTCGTCCAGGACGAGGGTGAGTGGTGGGTCGAGCCGACCGGAGGATGACCGTGCGGCCATGCGCCGGCCGTGCTCGACCACGTGTGAGGCGAGGGCCGTCAGCAGGGGCATCGCGCCCGGGCTGGTACGGGGGTCCTCGATGGATTCACCCACGACATAAAGCGTGCCCCCTTCGTGGACGAAGGAATCCAAGGCGAGGGCATCGGTTCGGTTGGGAGTGCAGGCCTCACGGACATTGACCGTGGAGAGCGCGGCCAGGGCACGGGTGGTCAGCTGCTGGGCCATGTCCCGGCGTTCGGGGTGCGCCGTGAGGGCCGCCTCGAGTTCGCCGGCGGCGCCGGGGGCGGCCTTGGGGCTGGTGCGGAGGATGCGTACGGCGTCGTGCACCTGGATGCCCTGGGACCAGCGGTGGACGTGGCGGACGGTGCGGCCGTCGACGGCGGCGGCGTGGACGTAGCTGCGGAGCAGGGTCTCGGCGGTGTCGCTGACCGCCTGGTCGAGGCGGGAGGTGGGGCGGACGGGGGCGAGCAGTGCGGCCGCCCTGGCCTTGGCCGTGTCCTTGTCCTCGCAGCCGGCTGTCGGCGACCAGTGGAGGCGGGCCGGGGTGTCGCAGAGGTGCGTGGGGTCGTAGAGGTGGGTGGGGCCCAGCTTGGCCCGGGCGTCCTTGGTGTCGTGCCAGAGGGCCGGGTTTGAGGTGATGACCAGGGCGGGGCCCTCCGCGTCGCGTACGGCCTGGGCGGCGGTGGTGCGGCGGGTGGCCGGGGGGCCGTAGTGCAGGCCCGCGGCCTCGGCGCGGGGTGCTTCCCGGCCGCCCGGCTGCCCGGTGCCGGACGGGTGTGCGGCCACGGGTTCCTGCCGCTCGGGTGTCTCCTCCTCGGGCGCCCTCGGCGTCGGCACCTCGTGGAGCTGCTTCGGCTCGGGTTCCGGACGCCGTTCGTGCCCCGGCTCGGGCCGGGGCTTCGGTGCGTCCGCCGGTCGCGCCTCCCGCCGCCGGGCCCGTACCGCTCTCCAGCGGGCCACCGTGCCCAGGGCGAACACCGTCAGGACGACGAGGATCATCAGCTGGCCGATGAGCAGGCCCCAGAAGAGGCCGTAGCCGGAGAGGGCGCCCTGAGGGGTCTCCGGCCAGGCCCCGGGGAGGTCGTGGGGGTCGGAGGCGAGGTGGCGCATGGCCAGGGGGGTGCGGGTGAAGGCGACGCCGGACGGCCAGTGGCCGTGGGCGAAGAGGCCCGCGAGTCCCGTGGCCGTCCACACCATCGTGGTCATGCCGAGGAGGAACGCGAGGATGCCGATCAGCAGCCCGTCGGGGATGCCGCCGGCCCGGCCCTGCGCACGGTGATCGTCCGGTCTCACGCGTTCTCCCCCTACGCCACCGTCGATTCGGAGTCGCCGACGTGCTGTTCCACGAAGGCCGCCGCCCGCTCCTCCGCCTCCCGTTCGGCGGCGCGCAGGGCGTCGTCGGAGAGGTCGGCGGAGGACTCGGTCATCGCGCGGTCGGTGAAGACCAGTGGGCGTTCCGTCTCGGTGACCAGGTGTTTGACCACCTGGACGTTGCCGTTGACGTCCCAGACGGCGATGCCGGGGGTGAGCGTCGGGATGATCTCCACCGCCCACCTGGGCAGGCCGAGGACCCGGCCGGTCGCTCTGGCCTCGTCGGCCTTCTGGGCGTAGATGGTCCGGGTCGACGCCATCTTCAGGATGGCCGCGGCCTCCTTCGCCGCCGCCCCGTCCACCACGTCGGACAGATGGTGGACGACCGCGACGAACGACAGACCGAGCCGTCGTCCGAACTTCAGCAGCCGCTGGAACAGCTGGGCGACGAAGGGGCTGTTGATGATGTGCCAGGCCTCCTCGACCAGGAAGATGCGCTTCTTCCGGTCGGGGCGGATCCAGGTGTGCTCCAGCCACACGCCGACGATCGCCATGAGGATCGGCATCGCGATGGAGTTGCGGTCGATGTGGGACAGGTCGAAGACGATGAGCGGCGCGTCCAGGTCGATGCCGACGGTGGTCGGGCCGTCGAACATGCCGCGCAGGTCGCCGTCGACCAGCCGGTCCAGGACCAGGGCGACGTCCAGGCCCCACGCCCGGACGTCGTCTATGGCGACGTTCATCGCCTCCGCCGACTCGGGTTCGGGGTGGCGCAGCCGCTCGACGATGTCGGAGAGGACCGGCTGGCGCTCGACGACGGACTCGTTGACGTAGGCGTGCGCGACCTTGAGGGCGAAGCCGGAACGCTCGTCCAGGCCGTGCCCCAGCGCGACCTCGATGATGGTGCGCAGCAGGGCGAGCTGGCCGGTCGTGGTGATCGACGGGTCGAGCGGGTTGAGCCGGATGCCGTGGTCGAGGGCGGCCATCGGGTCCAGCCGGATGGGGGTGATGCCCAGCTCCTGCGCGACCAGGTTCCACTCGCCGACGCCGTCCTCGCCCTGGGCGTCCAGGACGACGACCTGGCGGTCGCGGAAACGCAGCTGCCGCAGGACGTACGTCTTCTCCAGGGCCGACTTGCCGTTCCCGGACTCCCCGAGGACCAGCCAGTGGGGGGCGGGGAGCTGCTGGCCGTAGAGCTGGAAGGGGTCGTAGATGTAGCCCTTGCCGGAGTAGACCTCGCGGCCGATGATGACGCCGGAGTCGCCGAGGCCGGGCGCGGCGGTCGGCAGGTACACGGCCTGTGCCTGGCCCGTGGACGTGCGCACCGGCAGCCGTGTCGTCTCGACCTTCCCGAACAGGAAGGACGTGAAGGCGTCGGTGACGACGGACAGCGGATCCCGCATATCGGCTCAGCCCCTACCTTCGAATGCCGGTGGCGAACGGGAGTGTGTTCACGAACGCGCGGTGGTGCTCGCGGTCGCACCACTCCAGCTTCAGGTACGACTTTCCGGCCGACGCCCGTATGGTCCGCTTGTCGCGGGCCAGGGCCTCGGGATTGCGGGAGGAGACGGTGATGTAGCCGACCAGGTTGACGCCGGCCGCGCCGCTGGCGAGGTCCTCGCCGCGCTGGTCGAGGCGGCCGTGGGCGGCGATGTCGCGCGGGTCGACGGTGCGGTTCATCTTGGCGGCGCGGGACGCCTCGGCCTCGTCGTTGGTCTTCTCGGTCAGCATCCGCTCGATGGCGACCTCGGTGGGTTCGAGGTCCATCGTGACGGCGACGGTGCGGATCACGTCCGGGGTGTGGACGAGGAGCGGGGCGAGGAAGTTGACGCCCACCGGGGTCATCGGCCACTCCTTCACCCAGGCCGTGGCGTGGCACCAGGGGGCGCGGGTGGCGGACTCGCGGGTCTTGGCCTGGAGGTAGGTGGGCTCCATGGCGTCCAGCTCGGCCGGCCAGGCGTTGCGCTGCGTCATCGCCTGGATGTGGTCGATCGGGTGGTCCGGGTCGTACATGGAGTGGATCAGCGAGGACAGTCTGCTCTGGCCGAGCGGCTGCCGTACGCGGATGTCGGCCTCCTGGAGCCGGGAGCAGATGTCGGTCAGCTCACGGGCCATGACGACGGCGAGTCCCGCGTCCCGGTCCACCTTGCCGCCGCCCTGGCTGCGCATGGCGCGGGCCATGGTGTTGGCCTCGGCGGCGAGCTCGCGCGTGTAGTGCATGCAGGCGACGAGGTAGGCGCGGTGCTGCTCGCTGCTGGTCGACACCATCGACTGCAGCTGGTCGTACGACTGCTGCAGCCACGGCGGCGACTTGTCGTCCCCGCGGACGGCGACGTCCTTGGCGTGGGCGTCGGGGTCGGCGGGCAGGGTGCGGGCGAGCATCTGGATGCGGGTGACGAAGCCGTCGCCGTTGGCGACGTGCTTGAGGAGGGTGCCGAAGCGGTCGACGAGGGCCTCCTGGTCCTCGCTGTCGCGCAGACCGACGCCGGGGCCCTCGATCTCGATGGCGGCGGTGACGGTCTTGCGGTCCGCGTGCAGCAGTACGGCGATCTCGTCGGGGCCGAACGGCGCGGCGAGCCAGGTGATCCTGCCGATGCCGGGCGGCGGCCCGATCTCCACCTCGCGTCCGTCCAGCCGGGTGCCGGCCTCGACGGCGCTGGAGCGGTAGGTGACGTTGCGGCGCACGGTGCGCTTGTAGCTGCGGTTGATCTCGAACCACTTGTAGAACGTGCGGTGCTTGTACGGCACGTACACCGCGGCCAGCGCCAGCATCGGGAAGCCGACGAGGAGGACGATCCGCGCGGACAGGACGGGGACGAGGAGCCCGCACATCATGCCGAGGAACGCGCCCACGACGATCAGCGCGATCTCTCCGGTCTCGCGATTGCGGCCGACGATCGCGTTCGGCCGGGCGCGGCCGATCAGATACGTACGGCGGGGCGTGATCGGATGGGACAGATGGGACTCGGTCGTCAACGCCCTTCACCTCCCGTGCGGTTGGTACTGCTGTTGCGGTTGTTGCTGGCGTGGGGCGTGTTCACCGGGCTGCTCGAGCGGGGCGCGGGGGCGGCGCCGGATCCGCCGCCGTTGGACCCGCGCGAGCTGTGCGCGGCGACACCGCCGGAGGCGGGGTTCGAGGGGCGGGCGCCGGAGGACTGGCCGCCGCCGTGGTTGTCGGCGCGGGTGCTGTGGGTCTTGATGCCCTGGGCGACCAGGGTCGCCGGGGAGCTGATGACGGCGGCGGCCTTGCCCTCGGCGCCCTGCATGATGCGGTTGTTGCGGGAGCCGGCGATCTCGTCGCCGAAGCCGGGGACGAAGCGGTAGATCATCGCGGAGGCGAAGATGGCGAGCAGGATGATCGCCAGTCCGGACACCACGGCGGAGAAGGCGTCGGGCCCGTCCTCGGCGGAGAGCGCCCCGGCGAGGCCGAGGACGATCACGATGACGGGCTTCACGAGGATCACGGCGATCATGATGCCCGCCCAGCGGCGGACGTGGCCCCACAGGTTCTTGTCCACGAGGCCCGCGTAGACGACGGTGCCGAGGAGGGCGCCGACGTAGAGCAGGGCGGCGCGGATGACCAGCTCCAGCCAGAGGACGCCGGCGGCGAGGATCGACACGAGGGAGACGACGATCAGCATGATCGGTCCGCCGCCGATGTTGTCGCCCTTTTCGAGGGCGGCGGAGAACGTGCCGAAGAACGTGTCCGTCTGGTCGCCCGTCGCCTTGGCCAGGACCTCCGTGACGCCGTCGGTGGCGGACACCACGGTGTACAGGATCAGCGGGGTGAAGGCGGAGGCGAGCACGGTGAGCCAGAGGAACCCGATCGCCTCGGAGAGCGCGGTGGACAGGGGCACGCCCCGCACCGCGCGCTTGGCGACCGCGAGCAGCCAGAGCAGCAGCGTGAGGATCGTCGACGCGGCGAAGACGACGGCGTACTGCTGGAGGAACGTGTCGTTGGTGAAGTCGACGTTCGCCGTCTCGTTGACGGCGTCACTGAGCTTGTCGACGGTCCAGGACGCGGCGTCGGCACAGCCCTGGGCGAGGGAGGCGAGGGGGTCGAGGGTGGAGGTGGGGTCGTTGAGGGTGGAGGCCCCTCCGCCTTCGCTTCCTCTGCCGCGTTCGCAGTAGTCCTTGGCGGGGCCGTGGATTAGGTCACAGGGGTCATTGCTGCCCGACGGTGTCGGCGTCGGCGTAGGCGTCGGTGTGGGCGCGGCGAAGGACCGCGTGGCGAAGACGACCGCAGCCGCCTGTACGGCCGCGACGGCACCGGTCAGTTTGAGCAGGCGGCGGTTAGCGGGCATACGTGAACCCTCCGTACTCCTCGACGGCCTTCGCCATCTCGTCGGCGCTGGAGGCCCGCTCGTCACCCGGGACAGGCGTGGGGCCGTCCTTCTGCGAGTGGGTCACGATCTTCCAGTCGTCAGTGGTCCACTCAAGCTGCATGGTGATGGTGAACCAGCTGTTGGTGACCGGGTTGGTGGAACTCTCGCCCGCCAGCCCCAGAAGGCCGCTGCACCAGACCTCCACTGTCGCCGCGTCGGCGGATGACGAGGTGACCTTGGTACCGATCGGACTGGTGCGCGAGACGAACGTGAAGCCCTTCGGCGCAGTGCCGTCGTCGGTCAGGCCTACGTTCTTGTTGAACTCCGGGGTGTATGCCCTGTCCAGGGTCTCCTCGAAGTCCGCGACGCGCGCGGGGACGATGATCGATTGCAGGATGACGTCTCGCCGAGCCTTGCTGAACATCTCGGCGGAGCCCAGCGCCACCGCGTAATTCGCCGCCGCGCTCTCCGCTCCCTGGCGGTCGTGGGCGTAGCCCGACGGGATGCCGGCGGACTCGGCCTTGACGGGCTTCTCGCCGGAGGGGGCCGTCGCCGCCGACTTGGGGGAGTCGCCGCCCCCCTCCTCCGCGGCGGAATCGCCGCCTCCACGGTTCGCGAAGGCGATCGCCGCGATGAGGAGGACCACCACGCCGACCACCGTCACGAGGCTGCGCGACGACGAACGGCCGCCTCTGCGCGCACCGCCGTACGGATCGCCGCCCCCTTCGGGCAGGCGGGTGCGGGTCTGACCCGCGTCGTCTCCGGGACTCATGCCGCGTACGCCCCCTCAGCGTCGTGCGGAAACACCTCGTGCTCCGTGTACTCCATGTACGACGGTAGCCGTGCTGGTCCCCGCGCGGGCGCGGTGTGGTGACTGGACATCAGGGAAACGCAACCTCAGCCGGTGGGCACGACGGGCGGGTGGGATGGAGGGGGTGCCGGGCGTGCCCGGTCGGGAGCGGTGGAGCGGGGCTGAGCGGGGCTATACGGCCATGCCGTACACGATGGTGAACAGCGTGCCCAGCGATCCGATGATGAAGACGCCCGTGAGCCCCGCGATGATGAGGCCCTTGCCCTGTTCGGCACTGAACGTGTCCCTCAACGCGGTGGCGCCGATGCGCTGTTTGGCCGCCCCCCAGATGGCGATGCCCAGGCAGAGCAGGATGGCGACAGCCATGACCACCTCGATCATGATCTTGGCCTCGTTGCCCAGGCTGCCGAAGGGGCCCCAATCCGGAGCGATCCCGCCGATGATGGTGTTGATGTCTCCCTCGTCGGCCGCGAAGAACATGTAAGTCACCGCCCCTGTATGGGTAGTTCCACTTCCCCTGCGGTCGTGCAGAGGTCAGGCATCATTGTCGCTGAAAATGACGCTGCCGCATGTCGACTTGGCGTCATCCGTTAGAAGGTTTCGTACGAATAGCCGTATCGTCACTCTGTGTATCACACGGAGTAACGCCGAGCAACGAAGCGGGGCTCCTTCTTGAGGGCGAGGGGGCGCGGGTGGGGGGTGCGGGCACGTGCACGGGCGTCGCCCGTTCCAAAGGTGCCTCCACGTGGACCAATTCGTGTGGCAAGGTCGGTCGACGTGGACGCACTGCGAGCTCAAGACCCCGCGCGGATAGGCGCGTACACGGTGCTGGCCCGCCTCGGCGCGGGCGGGATGGGGCAGGTGTATCTCGGGCGGTCACCCGGCGGCCGGCTGGTGGCGATCAAGGTGATCCGTGACGAGATCACGGATCATCCGGAGGCGCTCGCCCGGTTCAGACGCGAGGTGGAGACGGTGCGTCTGGTCCGGAGTGCGTACACCGCGAACCTGATAGACGCGTCGCTGGACTCGTCCCCCCACTGGCTGGCGACCGAGTACGTGTCGGGCCCGACGTTGAGCAAGGCGGTGGGGGTGCGCGGGCAGATGCCGCCCGAGACCTGCCGCCGCCTGTTCGCGGCGCTGGCGGAAGGGCTCGCGGCCGTGCACGGGCAGGGGGTCACGCACCGGGACCTCAAGCCCCAGAACGTACTGCTCGCCGCGCAGGGGCCGCAGCTGATCGACTTCGGCATCGCCCGCGGAGTCGGGCAGACGGCACTCACCGAGGCGGGATCCGCCCCGGGCACACCCGGCTTCACCGCGCCCGAGGTGCTGATGCGCAATGAGGTCGGGCCCGCGGCCGATGTGTTCGCGCTCGGGGCGACGATCGCGTACGCCGCGACGGGCAGGCCTCCCTTCGGCGTCGGCGAGGCTGCCGCGGTCAGCTATCGCGCGGTGCACCAGCCAATCGATCTCTCCGGCGTGGAGCCCGAACTGGCGGGGCTGATCCAGCACTGTGTGGCCAAGGACCCGGCGGCGCGCCCGCGACTCGACGAGGTGATCGCTCGATGCCGGGTCGCGGCTGCACTCGTTGAGGACGTGTTCTATGCGGGACTGACGACCTTGGCCGAGGCGGTGCCGACGGTCGGCGATGTCGGCCTACCGCCGCAACCGGCGCAGTCGCCGACGGTGGGACTGCATGCCCTACCGACGTCCCCGTCGCCATACGTTTCCGGCTATACGCCCACACAGGCGAATCCTCTTGTTCCACCGGGGCGGCGTCGTCCCGCCTGGCTCATTGCCGTGGCGGCGGGGTTGGTGACCGGCGTGGTGACGGCGGCGTTCGTCCTGCTATCCAGTCAGGGCAAGGACGATCAAGGCACGGATGGCAAGGAGACGAGCGGGACCGCACAGCCCGGTGTCACGTCGAAGGCCCCCACGCACGCAGGAAGCGAGGAGCCGAAGATCCAGCCGCCGATGTACGTGGAGCAGACGAATCCGTCCCGGGACTACTGGACGGGCCAGGCGGACTCGCAGTACGGCGAAGGCGCCTGCCAGCTGCCCGCGGAGGAGCGTAACGAGCACTTCCAGTTCGGAATCGCGGCAGCGGGTTCCAACGAGCCGTACACCTCGGGCCAAGGGCGTATCTCCTTCCGCCTGAAATACGCAGCGCCAGAGGCGGGGGAGTCCTACTTCGTGGCTGTCTCGGTCAAACCGCCGCACGAGATCGATCCGGAGACCGGCCGGCCGTACGAGGGCGGCCTGCAGCAGAACCTGGACCTGGGCTACACGAGCGAGCCGATCGACCTGTACGAGGGGCACAGCAGCGACGAGATCAGCCAGGGCGTGGAACTGACATACCCCGACGACTTCCAGAAGTTCGTCCGTGGCAAGAAGTACAGCGATGCCATCCCGATCGAGAACGACCCCGGTGACTGGACCGTGCTCTTCCTGCACGTCCAGGGGCCCAAGCAGTACGCCAGTATCGCCTGTCACGGATTTGTCGCGAAGTAGCTCACACGGACGCCCATCAGGCTGGTAAATGACCCATAAACCGGGGTGCGATAGGGGAGAGTTGGAGCGTGCGGAAGGTATGGGTGGCCGGTGGCGCCGCCATCGGGTTGGGACTGAGCTTCGTCATGCTGCTCGTCGTCGGCGTCTACGTCGTCGCCGGCAACCTCGTCAACGGGGTGGGCGGTGCAGGCAAGGCGCTCGCCAAGGGGTCGGTCCCCGCCGCATACCAGACGCTCGTTCAGAAGTGGGGCAACCTCTGCCCGGCCATCAACCCGGCGTTGCTCGCCGCGCAGCTCTATCAGGAGAGCGGGTGGGACCCGGACGTCGTCAGCCACGCTGACGCGCGGGGCATCGCCCAGTTCATTCCCGGAACCTGGGCTGCCCACGGCATCGACGGGGACGGCGACGGCGACCGTGACATCTGGGACCCGAATGACGCGATTCCATCGGCGGCGTCGTACGACTGCGAACTCGCGAAGTACGTGAAGGACGTACCCGGGGACACAACGAACAACATGCTCGCCGCGTACAACGCCGGTGCATACCGGGTCATCAAGTCGGGCGGGGTACCCGCGATCACCGAGACCCAGAACTACGTCGAGCGGATTCGGGCGTTGGAGGAGAGTTTTGCTGCGCCGGTGGGGCGGGTGGATCCTTCGCGGCAGGCGGCGGGGGCCATCGCGTTTGCGCAGAAGAAGCTCGGGACGCTGTATCTGTGGGGCGGTAACGGTACCGCTGACCAGGGCGGACGGTTCGACTGTTCGGGGCTGACCAAGGCGGCGTACGAGAGTGTGGGGATCACCCTGCCGCGGGTGGCGAACGACCAGTACAACGCGGGGCCGCACCCTGAGCGGAGCGAACTGCTGCCCGGCGATCTGGTGTTCTTCTCGGACGACCTGACCAATTCCCGCGCCATCCGGCATGTGGGCATTTATGTCGGCGGCGGGTACATGATCGACGCGCCCCGGACCGGTGCCGTGATCCGATTCGACCCGATCGACACACCTGACTACTTTGGTGCCACCCGGGTGACCGAAGATGGCGCGAAAGCGCTCCCCACGACCGTGTGAGCGGAGCGTTAACTCTCCCCCTGAGCTGCGGAGATGCATCTCTCTTCGATAACGTCTGCGTGATCATTCGGTGGAGTGTGGAACGTATCAACGGGAGCCGTGCGTTCCTGTTGTCGTAGCCGAGCGGACGAGCGGGTCTACAAACCACGGGGGTGGCAGGAGCGGCGTGCGCACCGTGCGCCGGAAGATATGACGAAGGGGCCGCAGCACCATGGCTGGACTCGCCGATTCCGGGTCGAACCCCGACGTCGACCTGCTCTATGACATCAATGGCCTCGCCAAGGACGCGCCGCCGTGGTTCGACCGGATCATGGAGTTCGTCGGCGAGTACGGGCTGCTCTTCGCCATGGTGCTGCTGGTGCTGTGGTGCTGGTGGGGTGTGCGCCGGCGGGGCGGAGAGGACGCGGCGCCGTCCGTCGCCGCCCTGGCGTGGGCGCCGCTCGCGGCCGGTGTCGCGGTGCTGGTGAACGTGCCGATCCGGGGGTTCGTGGAGCGGCCCCGGCCGTTCAACGACCATCAGGGCCTCGAAGTCCTGGTGCAGGGCAAGACCGACTACTCGTTCGTCAGTGACCACGCGACGATCACCATGGCGCTCGCGGTCGGGCTCTTCGTCGCCAACCGGAAGTTCGGGCTCGTCGGGCTCGTGATCGCCCTTCTCGAAGGCTTCTGCCGCGTCTACATGGGCGTGCACTACCCGACGGACGTGGTGGGCGGGCTCGCGCTCGGTACGGCCGTCGCGCTGCTGCTCTCGCCGCTCGCCATGGCGTTGCTGACGCCGCTGACGCGAGCGATCGAGCGGTCCCCGCGGGCCGGGTGGCTCATCACGGCCCGGGGGCGGCACCACGTCGAGGAGGGCCGGGTCGCCCCGGGCGCCCGGAACGGTGCGCAGGGGACCTCCGAGGAACGGGATCTGGCGGCCTGAGCCGCCGGGCCGTCCCCACCACCGCACACCCTCGCGCCGGCCCCTGAGGGGGGCGCGTCACCCGCCCGTGTGGTTCTGGGCGTCCTTTCTCGCCTGACTTCTGGCCCTCCGGGCCGGGCCCCGCCAGCCACAGGTGCAGCGGGCCGTGCAGAAGCGGCCCTGTTCGGTGGTGGTCGTGGTGTGGTCCCCGGGCAGTACCGGGCCCTCCTGGTCGGTCACGCCGACAACGGTATCGCTCGGCGTGTCGGCGTGACGGGGTCACTTACCCGTCGTTAACCGACACGACAGGCGGCCCGTGTCGGACGGAGCGGGGGTAGCAGGCATGGCTCGGATGCGTGGCGTGGTGGCCGGGATCACGGCCGTGTGCTGTCTGGGATTCGGCAGTGTGGGCTGCGCGCGGAGCGACGCCGCGACCCGGGGAGTTCCCGCCGGGGATCCGGTGCGGGTGCTCCGTCAGGCGGCCGAAGCGCTCGTGGAGACCGGGACGTCCCGGGCGCGCACGTCCCTGGAGATGGCCACCGGCGGCACCCGGGTCACCATCCGGGGCGAGGGCGTGTACGACTACCGGAAGCGGCTCGGCCGGCTCGAGGTGCTGCTGCCGCAGGACCCGGCGGGGGACACCGCACGGCTGCCCATCACCGAACTGCTCGCTCCCGGGGCGCTGTTCATGAAGAACCGGGGGGCCGGGGTGCCCGCCGACAAGTGGGTGCGGGTGGACACCGGGACGCTGTCCGACGGGAACCTCGTCACCGGCGGGGCCACCGACCCGTTCGCCGCCGCCGAGGTGCTGCGCGGTACGCGCTCGGCGACGTTCGTGGAGCGCACCGAGGTCGGGGGGACGGCGGTGCGCCACTACCGGGGGACCGCCGACCTGGGGCAGGCCGCGCGGGGGGCCTCGGACGCGAACCGGAAGGCGCTGGCCGCGGCGGCGAAAGGGTTCGCCACCGCCCGGGTGCCGTTCGACGCCTACCTCGACGACCAGGGGCGGCTGCGCAAGGTGCGGCACCGCTTCAGCTTCGTCAACGGCCGGCAGGACGAGCCCGTCGCGGTCTCCTCGACCACCCTGCTGTACGGCTTCGGGGCCCCGGCCGACGTGCGGCTTCCCGAGGACGAGGACATCTACGCGGGCCGGATCGCCGAGCAGTGAGCCGTGCGGTGAGCCGAGCGGTGAGCCCGGCGTGCGGCGCGGAGTGACCGGCCTGAACTAGCCCTTCCGTGCCATGCGCGGTGCGTGGGGCGCTCCCTACCCTAGGAAGTCGGTGACGACAGAGGTGAGGTGAGGCGCGTGGCCCCGCTCGGCGGTGGGACGGTTCCTGTTCAGGATCACGTGGCGCTCGCCGAGATCGAGCTGTGCGGCGAGTTGATCATCGCCGCGTCCAACGCCGAGGAGCGGCTCAGCCTGGAGAGCATCGACGAGGTGCTGAGGGTGGCCGAGACGCGCGCCGAGTCCGCCGGGGCGTGAGGCCGCTCAGGTCCGCAGCATCCGGGCGATGGCCTGCGTGGCTTCCTTGACCTTCGCGTCGATCTCGTCGCCGCCCTTGACGGCCGCGTCCGCGACGCAGTGGCGCAGGTGCTCCTCCAGCAGCTGCAGCGCGAACGACTGCAGGGCCTTGGTGGAGGCGGACACCTGGGTGAGTATGTCGATGCAGTAGACGTCCTCGTCGACCATCCGCTGCAGACCGCGGATCTGTCCCTCGATGCGGCGAAGGCGCTTGAGGTGTTCCTGCTTCTGCTTGTGGTAGCCGTGGATGCCGCGGTCGTGATCGGTCACGATGTCCGTCGTGTCGGACACGTCCCGCACGTCGGTTGCGCCTGTTGCTTCCGTTACATCGGTCGTGTCGGGGGTGGAGGGCGCGTTCGCGCCGGTCTCGGTGGTCGTCATCGCGTCCTCCTGGTGCACTGGCGGGCGACATATACCCCTGGTGGGTATATGGTACCGAACTTTGCTGGGTAGAGGCCTCTTGGCCGATGCCGAGCGCGACGGCCGGAAACAGACCGCGGACCGCCCCCGTATCCATCACTCTGCCCGATGGGCGACACTGGTGGGCGGCCCGTTAGTCGTGGCCGGGTGGTGCGCCTAGCATCAGCCTGACCGAAACCGATGCATACCGAGGACCCCACGTGCGCTTTCGTCTGACCCCCAGGGAGACGAGCTTCTACGACATGTTCGCCGCGTCCGCGGACAACATCGTCACGGGCTCGAAACTCCTGATGGAACTGCTCGGGGCGGACCCCTCCGCCAGGGCCGAGATCGCAGAGCGTATGCGGGCCGC
This sequence comes from Streptomyces fungicidicus, assembly GCF_003665435.1. NCBI lineage: Bacteria > Bacillati > Actinomycetota > Actinomycetes > Kitasatosporales > Streptomycetaceae > Streptomyces > Streptomyces fungicidicus. Next base: position 3,599,374 of record NZ_CP023407.1, on the reverse strand, counting down.
GGAACACGCCGGTGACGACGCCACGCATGCGATCTTCCACCAGCTGAACTCCTCGTTCATCACGCCGTTCGACCGTGAGGACATCTACTCCCTCGCGTCGTCCCTCGACGACATCATGGACTTCATGGAGGAGGCCGTCGACCTGGTCGTCCTCTACAGCATCGAGGAACTGCCCAAGGGCGTCGAGCAGCAGATCGAGGTCCTGGCGCGGGCGGCGGAGCTGACCGCGGAGGCCATGCCGCACCTGCGGACCATGGAGAACCTCACGGAGTACTGGATCGAGGTCAACCGGCTCGAGAACCAGGCCGACCAGATCCACCGCAAGCTGCTGGCCCACCTCTTCAACGGCAAGTACGACGCGATCGAGGTGCTGAAGCTCAAGCAGGTCGTGGACGTACTCGAGGAGGCGGCGGACGCCTTCGAGCACGTGGCGAACACGGTGGAGACCATCGCCGTCAAGGAGTCCTGAGCCTTTTATGGACACCTTCGCTCTGGTCGTGACCATCGGCGTCGCGCTCTTCTTCACCTACACCAACGGCTTCCACGACTCGGCGAACGCGATCGCCACGTCCGTGTCGACGCGTGCGCTGACCCCCCGGGCGGCGCTGGCGATGGCGGCCGTGATGAACCTGGCCGGCGCGTTCATGGGCTCCGGTGTCGCCAAGACCGTCAGTGAGGGGCTGATCCAGACGCCCGAAGGGTCGAAGGGGATGGGCATCCTCTTCGCCGCGCTGGTGGGCGCGATCGTCTGGAACCTGATCACCTGGTACTTCGGACTGCCGTCGTCCTCGTCCCACGCGCTGTTCGGCGGCATGGTCGGGGCCGCGCTGGCCGGCGGCACCACGGTGTACTGGAACGGGGTGGTCGACAAGGTCGTCATCCCGATGTTCGTGTCGCCGGTGGTCGGTCTGCTGGCCGGTTATCTGGTGATGACCCTGATCATGTGGCTCTTCCGGCGGGCCAATCCGCACAAGGCCAAGCGCGGGTTCCGGATCGCGCAGACGGTCTCCGCGGCGGGCATGGCGCTGGGGCACGGTCTGCAGGACGCGCAGAAGACGATGGGCATCGTGGTGATGGCGCTGGTCATCGCGGATGTCGAGGACTACGGCGATCCGATCCCGGTGTGGGTGAAGATCGCCTGTGCGGTGATGCTGTCCGCGGGGACGTACGCGGGCGGCTGGCGCATCATGCGGACGCTGGGGCGGAAGATCATCGAGCTGGATCCGCCTCAGGGGTTCGCGGCGGAGACGACGGGGGCGTCGATCATGTTCGGGTCGGCGTTCCTGTTCCACGCGCCGATCTCCACGACGCATGTGATCACTTCGGCGATCATGGGTGTGGGGGCGACGAGGCGGGTCAAGGCCGTGCGGTGGGGGGTCGCCAAGAACATCGTTCTCGGGTGGTTCATCACCATGCCGGCGGCTGCCCTTGTGGCCGCGTTGTCGTTCTGGCTGGTGAATCTGGCTGTGCTGTAGCCGGTACCTGTGTCTGCGCTGGGCGGGGGGTGTTTTCGCTGCTCGGCGTCGCGAGGTGCCGCTGCGCCCACCCGTGCCGCCCCGCGGCACGACTGCCCGCAGCTGCGTAGGTGGATGTGGAAGGGCCCGCCCCCGGGAGTTTGGGGGCGGGCCCTTCGGCCTCGCGGTGGCACCGCCATGCAGCACCGCGAGGAGCTCGGTCGGCTCAGCCGAAGCGGCCGGAGATGTAGTCCTCCGTGGCCTGGACCGACGGGTTGGAGAAGATGCGCTCCGTGTCGTCGATCTCGATCAGCTTGCCGGGCTGGCCGACGGCCGCCAGGTTGAAGAACGCCGTACGGTCGGAGACCCGCGCCGCCTGCTGCATGTTGTGCGTCACGATGACGATCGTGAAGCGCTCCTTCAGCTCACCGATCAGGTCCTCGATCGCGAGGGTGGAGATCGGGTCCAGGGCGGAGCAGGGCTCGTCCATGAGCAGCACGTTCGGCTCGACCGCGATGGCGCGGGCGATGCACAGGCGCTGCTGCTGGCCGCCGGACAGGCCCGAGCCCGGCTTGTTCAGCCGGTCCTTGACCTCGTTCCAGAGGTTGGCGCCCCTGAGGGACTTCTCGACGACGTCGTCCAGCTGGGACTTCTTGTACTTGCCGTTCAGGCGCAGGCCCGCCGCCACGTTGTCGTAGACCGACATGGTGGGGAACGGGTTCGGGCGCTGGAAGACCATGCCGACCTCACGCCGCACGGCGACCGGGTCGATGCCCGCGCCGTACAGGTTCTCGTCGTCGAGCATGACCTTGCCGTCGACCCTGCCGCCCGGGGTCACCTCGTGCATGCGGTTGAGCGTGCGCAGGAAGGTGGACTTGCCGCAGCCGGAGGGGCCGATGAAGGCCGTCACGGAGCGGGGCTCCACGGTCATCGAGATGTCCTCGATGGCCAGGAAGGAGCCGTAGTAGGCGTTGAGGCCGCTGACGTCGATGCGCTTGGCCATGGGTATCACTTCTTCTTTCGAGTCCGGGGAGGCCTTCAGCGACCGGTCTTCGGGGCCTTCCAGCGGGCGATGCCGCGGGCCACCAGGTTGAGGATCATGATGAACGCGATGAGCGTCAGGGCTGCCGCCCAGGCACGGTCGTAGGCCGCGCCGGAGCCGCCGCTGTTGGCGAACTGCAGATAGATGTACATCGGCAGGGACGCCTGCGGGTCGGAGAACGGGTTGGTGTTGATGAAGTTCGTGACCCAGACCAGCAGCAGGACGGGGGCGGTCTCACCCGTGATGCGGGCGATCGCGAGCATGACGCCGGTGGTGATGCCGCCGATGGAGGTCGGCAGGACCACCTTCAGGATCGTGCGCCACTTCGGCACGCCCAGGGCGAGGGACGCCTCGCGCAGCTCGTTCGGGACGAGCTTGAGCATCTCCTCCGTGGAGCGCACGACCACCGGGATCATCAGGATGGACAGGGCCATGGAGCCGGCGAAGCCGGAGGGGCCCATGTCCAGCAGCAGGATCCACACGCTGAGGACGAAGAGACCGGCGACGATGGACGGGATGCCCGTCATCACGTCGACGAAGAAGGTGACGGCCTGCGCGAGCCGGCCGCGCCCGTACTCGACGAGGTAGATCGCGGTCAGCACGCCGATCGGCACGGAGATCAGGGTCGCGAGGCCGACCTGCTCCAGGGTGCCGATGATGGCGTGGTAGATGCCGCCGCCGGGCTCGGTGTCGGCGACCACGCCCATCGAGTGGGTGAGGAAGTAGCCGTCGAGCACCTTCACACCGCGCTTGACCGTCTCCCAGATCAGGGACGCCAGCGGGATCAGGGCCATGAGGAAGGCGACCCAGACCAGGCTGGTCGCGGTGCGGTCCCTGGCCTGGCGACGGCCCTCGACCTTCGCGGAGATGCCGTACGAGCCGAGGACGAACAGCAGGGACGCGATCAGCGCCCACTGGATGTCGCTCTGCAGGCCGGCCGCGGTGCTGATGCCCAGGCCCAGCACGACGGCGCCCGCGGCGACCGCCCACGGGAACCACTTCGGCAGGGTCGCGCCGCGCAGCGAGCTGGGCTTGGGGGTAAGGGTTGCGTGGCTCATGCGTTGGCCCCCGAGTACTCCTTGCGGCGGGCGATGATCAGCCGGGCCGCGCCGTTGACCAGCAGGGTGATGACGAAGAGGACGAGACCGGAGGCGATCAGCGCGTCCCGGCCCATCTCGGTGGCCTCGTTGAACTTGCTGGCGATGTTCTGCGCGAAGGTGCCGCCGCCGGTGTCGAGCAGGCTGAGGTTGATGTCGAAGCTCGAGGAGAGCACCATCGCCACGGCCATCGTCTCGCCGAGCGCGCGGCCGAGGCCCAGCATCGAGGCGGAGATGACGCCGGAGCGGCCGAAGGGCAGCACCGACATGCGGATGACCTCCCAGCGCGTGGCGCCGAGGGCGAGGGCCGCCTCCTCGTGCATGCGCGGGACCTGCCGGAAGACCTCGCGGCTCACGTTGGTGATGATCGGCAGGATCATGATGGCGAGCAGGATGCCGACGGTGAACAGCGAGCGCGGGGCGCCGTCGTTCCACTCGAAGATCCCGGTCCAGCCGAGGTAGTCGTCCAGCCAGCCGTACAGGCCCTGCAGGTGCGGGACGAGGAAGAGGGCGCCCCACAGGCCGTAGACGATGGACGGGACGGCGGCGAGCAGGTCGATCACGTAGCCGATGAGGCCGCCGAGGCGGCGCGGGGCGTAGTGCGTGATGAACAGCGCGATGCCCACCGAGACCGGCACGGCGATGACCATGGCGATGACCGACGACACGATGGTGCCGAAGGCCAGGACCGCGATGCCGAACTCCGGCGGGAGGCCGCTGGGGTTCCACTCGAAGGTGGTGAAGAAGTTCGCCTCGTCCTTGCTGATGGCTATGGAGGCGCGGTACGTCAGGAAGGCCGCGATGGCGGCCATGAGGACCAGCACGAAGATGCCGGATCCACGGGAGAGTCCCAGGAAGATCCGGTCGCCGGGGCGGGTGGCGCCGCGTGCGGCGCGCTTGCTCTCGGGCGTGGTCGGTGCGGGTGCTGGGGGAGCGGTGGTCTGCTGTGTGGTGGTGTCCATCGGGTTCTCCGGTCTGCGGAGCCGCCGGGGCGGGCGGCTCGGTCGGAGCCGTCCGGGGGCCGGGGGCTCCTGATGGCGGTGCACCGGACGGTGCGGACCGGCCCCGTGGTGGGAGCCGGCCCGCACTCTCGGGTCAGGCGAGGCTGGAAAGGGTCTCGCGGACCTTGGTGATGATCTCCTCGGGCATCGGGGCGTAGCCGGCCTCGGCCAGCTGGCCCTGACCGTCCTCGGAGGCCATGTAGTTCAGGAAGGACTTGGCGGCCGGCAGGGTCTCGGCCTTGTTGCCCTTGTCGCAGACGATCTCGTAGGTGACCAGGACGATCGGGTAGGCGCCGTCGGCCGACGGGGTGTAGTCCAGCTCCAGCGCGAGGTCCTTGCCGGTGCCGACGACCTTCGCGGCGCCGATGGCGGCGGTGGCGTTCTCGACGGTGGCCTCGACCGGCTCGGCGGCCTCGGTCTTGACGGAGACGGTGCTCATGCCGTCCTTCGCGTAGGACAGCTCCATGTAGGAGATCGCGCCGGAGACCTGCTTGACCTGCTGGGCGACACCGGAGGAGCCCTGCGCGGACTGGCCGCCCTTGGCCTCCCAGGACTTGCTCGGCTCGTACGTCCAGTCCTTGGGCGCGGCGGCCTGCAGGTAGGTGGTGAAGTTGTCCGTGGTGCCGGACTCGTCCGAGCGGTGGAAGGCCTGGATCTTCAGGTCGGGAAGCTTGGCGTCGGGGTTGAGCTTGGCGATCGCCTCGTCGTTCCAGTTGGTGATCTTGCTGTCGAAGATCTTGGCGAGGGTCGGCGCGTCCAGGACGAGGTTGTCGACGCCGGGCACGTTGTAGCCGACCGCGATCGGGCCGCCGACCATGGGCAGGTCGATGGCCTGGCCGCCGGAGCAGATCTTCTTGGACTGCTCGATCTCCTCGGCCTCCAGCGCGGAGTCCGAACCGGCGAACGCGGTCTGGCCCTGCAGGAACGCGGTGACGCCCGCACCCGAACCGGTCGGGTTGTAGTTGACCTGGACGCCCTTGCACGCCGCCGAGTACTGCTTGACCCAGGCGTCGATCGCGTTCTTCTGGGCGGAAGAGCCGGAGGCCTGGAGCTGGCCCTTGGCGTCGCCGCAGTCGATGTTGCCGGCCTGCGCGGCGGCGGAGGAGTCACCGCCGCCGGACTTGCCGCCGGTGTCGTCGGAGCCGCACGCCGTGAGGGCCAGGGCGCCGGAGACGGCGAGAGCACCGAGAGCGAGGGCCCGCCGGTTCTTGCGCTGAAGCTTCACTTGAGTTCCTTCCAGTGGCCGCCGTCCTGAATTCGGCGGCGTGCGAAGTGTGGGTGATGCGTTGCCCGGTTCTCCGGGCGGTCCGCATCGCGTAAGGCCGAAATTAGGCAGAACAGGTGAAGCCGCCGATGGCCGTAAATGAACGAGGGGTGAACCCCTGTGGTCGGTGCGGTGAGGTCACGGAACGCTCACGTCGAGGACACAGCGCGATACCGGGCGGGAAGGGGTGCTCACTGCCCCGGGCGGAGGGTGGACAGCAGGGCGTCCACCAGCTCGGCGTCGCGGCGCTCGGTGAGGCGGAGGCGGGCGGCCTCCGGGCGGAGCCAGAGGATCCGGTCGACCTCGTCGTTCGGGGCGAAGGCGCCGGAGACGGCTTCGGCCGCCCAGTAGCGGACCCGCTTCGGGCGGCCGTTCGCCGGATAGAGCGCGCTGGGCAGCTCGGCGGCCGGGACGGCGGTGTGGCCGGTCTCCTCGGCGACCTCGCGCAGGGCGCCGGCCAGCGGGTCCTCGCCCCGTTTGAGCTTGCCCTTGGGCCAGGACCAGTCGTCGTACTTCGGCCGGTGCACCAGACAGAGCTCCAGTTCGCCGGTGACGGGGGAGCGGCGCCACAGGACGCAGCCGGCCGCCTGGACGGTGAGGGTGCGGTGCTCGGCGGGACGCGGGGTGCTCACCGGGTGCCTCCCTATAACGTGCCGATGACTTCCTTCTGCCAGCAGCGCTGGAACGCGTACCGCGCCGCCTCCACCTCATGCCGCTGGTCGGCGTGGAGCACGCCAAGGGCGTACGCCGTGGCCGGGGCGATCCGCGGGGTGCGGGCGGCCTGCGCCGCGGCGGCCGCCGCCTCGGCGGCGTCGCGGTGCCGGTCCAGTGCCTCCCCGGCGTCGAGCAGGCTGCCCGGGTGCCGGCCGGCGTGCACGACCTCGAGGGCGTAGCGGTGCAGGCGCAGCAGGAGACGGACCTGGTGCCAGGGGGCGTCCTGCGGATGCGGGGCGGGGTCCGGGGAGAGCCCGTGGATCAGCGCCTCGGCGTTGTACGGGCTGCCCGCGGTGAGCAGCGGCAGCGCGGCGACGGCGTCGGTGAGCCGGTCGCGGGCGGCGTCGGCGAGCGGGCGGAGATCGGCGCCGGCCGCCGCCGGGGACAGCGGCACCTCGCTGGCGAGCACGGCCACCTTGTCGGCGACCGCGTGGAACCGGGAGGAGCCGAGGGCCTGCAGCGCGGTGGAGTGCGCCCGGGTCCGCGCGAGGGTCAGCTGCCGGTCCAGCAGGGCCCCGGCCTTGGCGGCCCCGACGGTCAGGTTCCCGCGGTCCGGCGCGGGCACCGCCCCACCGGCGGCGACGGCGAGCGCGCTGCCGCGGGTCCCCGCGGCGGCGGTCGCGGTGGACCCACGGCCGGGGGCGTCCGTCATGGTGCCGGTGCGGACGGCGGCCGCGCCCGCGGTCACGGGGGTGGCGCGGGCCGGGGTGGTGCGGCCCGTGGTGGCGCGCCCGGCCGTGTCCGTCGTCCCGGGTGTCCCGTCGGCCGGTGCGGGAGTGTCGCAGGGCGCGGTGCCGGTACGTCCGGGGGCCGTGCCCGTCGCGCCCGCCGGCACGGTCGCCGGGGCGGACCCGGCGGGGGCGGGGCGGTCGCGGGGGAGCGGCGGGGCGGCCGTGCGCGCGGTGGTGCCCGCCGCGGGTCCCTGGGGCGGGAACGGTGCCGCGCCCGACAGGCGGTGCAGGGCCAGCAGGAGTTGCTGCAGCCGGGAGGCGTGGGCGTGTTCCAGGGCCAGCGTGCCCGAGACCCAGGCCAGTTCGGGGCGCATCGCCTCCGACCAGTCGGGGTCCAGGACCGGCTGGAAGGTGTGCAGGCTGCCGCTGACGCGGCGCGCCGCGCGGCGCAGCGCACGGGCCGCCTCGACGGAGCCCTCCGACGCGGCCGCGCCCGCACCGGTCTCCCGGTGGAGGCGCAGCGCGCGGAGGAATTCGGTCGCCTGGGCCCGCAGATAGCCGGCCAGGGCGTCCGCCGGCACCGGACCGGCCGTCGGATCAAGGTGTCGCTGTGCCACGCCGGCGCCTCCGGGCGTCTATGAGCATCTCCTGGACGTTGCGCAGGGGCTGGCCGTCCGCGTCCGTCGCGTGCCGGGTCCACTCGCCGTCCGCGGTGAGGTGCCAGGACTGCGTGGTGTCCGACATGCCGGTCTCCAGCAGCCGGTTCAGGGCCGCCCGGTGGGCCGGGTCGGTGACCCGCACCAGCGCCTCTATCCGGCGGTCGAGGTTGCGGTGCATCATGTCCGCGCTGCCGATCCACACCTCGGGCTCACCGCCGTTGCCGAAGGAGAACACCCGGGAGTGCTCGAGGAAGCGGCCGAGGACGGACCGTACCCGGACGTTCTCCGACAGGCCCGTCACGCCGGGCCGGATCGCGCAGATGCCGCGCACCCAGATGTCCACCGGGACGCCCGCCTGCGACGCCCGGTAGCAGGCGTCGATGACGGCCTCGTCGACCATCGAGTTGACCTTGATGCGGACGAAGGCGGGGCGCCCGGCGCGATGGTGCTGGGCCTCCTTCTCGATGCGGGAGACCAGGCCGTCCCGCAGGGACTTGGGGGCCACCAGCAGCCGCCGGTAGGTCTCCCGGCGGGAGTAGCCGGAGAGCCGGTTGAACAGGTCGGACAGGTCCGCGCCGACCTGCTGGTCCGAGGTGAGCAGCCCCAGGTCCTCGTAGAGGCGGGCCGTCTTCGGGTGGTAGTTGCCGGTGCCGACGTGGCTGTAACGCCGTAGCGTCTCGCCCTCCTGACGGACCACCAGGGACAGCTTGCAGTGGGTCTTCAGACCGACCAGGCCGTACACGACGTGGCAGCCGGCCTCCTCCAGCTTGCGCGCCCACTTGATGTTCGCGTGCTCGTCGAAGCGCGCCTTGATCTCGACCAGCACCAGGACCTGCTTGCCGGCCTCGGCTGCGTCGATGAGCGCGTCGACTATGGGGGAGTCGCCCGAAGTCCGGTACAGAGTCTGCTTGATGGCGAGGACGTCGGGGTCCTCGGCGGCCTGCTGCAGGAACGCCTGCACCGACGTGGAGAACGAGTCGTACGGGTGGTGCAGCAGCACGTCGCGGCTGCGCAGCGCGGCGAAGATGTCGGGCTGGGAGGCCGTCTCGACCTCCGCCAGGTCGCGGTGCGTGCCGGCGATGAACTTCGGGTACTTCAGCTCGGGCCGGTCCAGGCCGTGGATGCGGAAGAGGCCGGTGAGGTCGAGCGGGCCCGGCAGCGGGTACACCTCGGCCTCGCCGATCTTCAGCTCGCGCACCAGGAGGTCCAGCACCTCGCGGTCGATGGACTCCTCGACCTCCAGCCGCACCGGCGGGCCGAAGCGGCGCCGCATGAGCTCCTTCTCCAGGGCCTGGAGCAGGTTCTCCGCGTCGTCCTCCTCGACCTCGAGGTCCTCGTTGCGGGTGAGGCGGAAGGCGTGGTGCTCCAGCACCTCCATGCCCGGGAACAGCTCCTCCAGGTGGGCGGCGATGACGTCCTCGATGGGGACGTAGCGGCCCGGGGAGCTCTCCAGGAAACGGGACAGCAGCGGCGGCACCTTGACCCGCGCGAAGTGCCTGTGCCCGGTGACCGGGTTGCGCACGACGACGGCCAGGTTCAGCGACAGGCCCGAGATGTACGGGAAGGGGTGCGCGGGGTCGACGGCGAGGGGGGTGAGGACCGGGAAGATCTGGTGCCGGAAGAGGGTGAACAGGCGGGCCTGCTCCTTCTCCGTCAGCTCGCTCCAGCGGACCAGGTGGATGCCCTCCTCCGCCAGCGCGGGGGCGACGTCCTCGTGATAGCAGGCGGCGTGCCGGGCCATCAGCTCGCGGGAGCGGGCCCAGATCATCTCCAGCACCTCGCGGGGCTGGAGCCCGGACGCGGAGCGGGTGGCGACGCCGGTGGCGATGCGGCGCTTCAGTCCGGCCACCCGGACCATGAAGAACTCGTCCAGGTTGCTGGCGAAGATCGCGAGGAAGTTGGCGCGCTCCAGCAGCGGGGTGTCCGGGTCCTCGGCGAGTTCGAGGACGCGTTCGTTGAACGCGAGCCAGCTGCGCTCCCGGTCGAGGAAGCGGCCCTGCGGGAGCGGGGCGGCGCCGTCCGGCTGCGACTCCTCGTAGCCGTCGAGGTCCGCGTCGATGTCGGGTTCCAGGTCGGAGACCACCCCGGCCACGGTATGCGGCCGGTGGGCGGCGATGGAGCCCACGGAGGGCTGCGGGTGCTGTACCTGTGCCTGGGCGTCGGACTGGCTCATGGCCCCATTCTTCCGCGCCATGAGCGTCACGGGCGCGTCGGAAAAAGCGGGTGGGAGCGGTGGTGGCCCTGAGGCGTCCCCGTTCCCCCCGTTCCCCCTGCGGGGTGGCGAGGGCTCTGGCACGGCGGGATTCATTGGCCGAGCGTCGCAAGCCCGTCTGAATCGCCGGTTACGGAGACATGACGTCCGGGATATCGGGCGGCGGCCCACGGGGGTACACGGCGCGGGCGGGGAGCATGGTACGTCCCTCCCCGGCTGGGAAGGGACGTACCGGGGCGGGCGTCAGGCGGTGCGGCGGTTCAGCAGGGCGAACGCGGCGGCCGTGGCGAGGGCGGTGACGGCGAGGACGATGCCGGTCTCCACCAGGTGCAGGGGCCAGAAGTGCGAGGGCGGGTGGTACGTGGCCCGGTGGCCGCCGGAGGCGGTGCGGCCCCACTCCAGTTGCCAGGCGCTCTCCGGCAGCTCGAACCGGGTGCCGGAGGTCCGGGTGACCGGCGGCCACAGGGAGGCGCGGCAGCGCTCCAGGACCAGGTTGAGCAGCCACATCGCGGCGACCGACACGGCGAGCGCGGGCAACGCGCGCCGCAGGAGCAGCGCGGTGAGCGCCCCCACGGCGAGGGCGCACAGCCCGTACGCCACCGTCGCCGGCCCGCGTGCCACGAACACGTCGGCGAAGGCCCAGTGGTCCCCCATGAGGTCCCGGTGCGCCGACCACCCCCTGCGGCCCGGCGGCCGGCCGGCGGGCCGGGGTGACGCCCTGCGTCCACGCCGGCCTCGCGGTGCCGGACTCCAGCTCGCGGCCGATCAGCGCGCCGCCGCTGAACGCGGCGACGGCGAGGAAGCTGTAGCAGGTGGGGAAGTCCCGCCACGAGGGCGCCCCAGGCGGTCAGTGCCGTGCGGTGCACCCGCAGCACCGTGCGGGACAGCCGCGCCCGGGCCCCCGTGGCCGTACCGCTCATCCGGCGGCCTTCCCGGTGCGGTGACGCAGCAGCCGGAACGCGGCGAGGGCCGACAGCGCGGCGACGAGGAGCAGGATGCCGGTGCCGGCCGGCTGGAGCGGCCAGGCGATCGTCGTGTAGGTGTGGACGTCCTTGTAGAGCAGGATCGCGCCCTGGTCGTACCTGCGGCGCGGGGGTGAAGCCGCAGGCGTTGTACTGCTTCAAGGCCGCCGCCGCGGCGTCGGTGAGCGGCCCGCCGAGCCGGAGCAGGTGGCGGGGCGCGGACCACCCGCGGGCCGGGCTGCCCGCACGTCATCCGTGCACCCGTGAACCGATCGCGCGGGGCCGTCCGATGAGGGGGCGTGAGCGAAACGAGAAGCGACGGGGAACTGCTGCGTGCCGTCGCGGCGGACCAGGACCGGCGCGCCTTCGAGGAGCTGTACCGGCGGTACGCGCCCTGGCTGACCGCCCGGATGCGCGGCCGGTGCGCCGACCCCGGGCTCGTCGACGACGTCGTCCAGGAGACGTTCCTCGCGGTGTGGCGCGGCACGGCCCGCTACCGGCCGGACGCGGTGGGCGCGGACGCCGCCGGCTGGCTGTGGCGGATCGCCTCGCGCCGGCTGGTCGACGCGCTGCGCGGCGCCGGGGCGCGCGGCCGGCTGCGCCAGGCGCTGGCGCGGCTGCGGCACCGGGACGAGGCGTCGGCGGAGGAGCGCGTGCTCGCGGGGGTGGAGCACGGGGACCTCGCCGGGGCGCTGGTCCGGCTGTCACCGGAGCTGCGCGCGGTGCTCCAGGCCACGGTCGTCGACGGGCTGACCACCCGTGAGGCGGCCGTCCTGCTCGGCATACCGCCGGGCACGGTCAAGACGCGGGCGATGAGAGCCCGCAAGCAACTCCGGGAGGCGCTGGCATGACGAACGGAAGCACCGGCTGGCACGTGCCGGAAGCCGATCTGCGGGCCTACGCGCGCGCCGAACTGGAGCCGCCCCTGCTGTGGTCGGCCGACACCCACCTCACCGCGTGCGCCCACTGCCGGGCCGTCCTCGCCGAGGCCGCCGGCCCGGCCGCCCTGGACGCCGGATGGGACCGGCTCGACGCCGAACTGGACGCGCCCCGTCCGGGACTCCTGGAGTCCCTGCTGCTGCGGTGCGGGGTCGCCGACCACACCGCGCGGCTGCTGGCGGCCACCCCGGCGCTGCGCCGCTCCTGGCTGGGCGCGGTCACCGCCGTCCTGCTGCTCACCGCGGCCGTCACCGTCGCGCACGGCGCCACCGGCACGCCCACCCTGTTCCTCGCCCTCGCCCCGCTGCTCCCGCTGGCCGGGGTCGCGCTGTCCTACGGGCCCGCGCTGGACCCGACGTACGAGATGGCGGTGGTCGCGCCGATGCACGGCTTCCGGCTGCTGATGATCCGCACGGTGGTGGTGCTCGCCGCCGGGCTCGGCCTCAACGGGCTGGCCACCCTCGCCCTGCCCGGGTACGGACTGCGCGCCCTGGCCTGGCTGCTGCCCGCCCTCGCGCTCACCGCGTCCGCGCTCGCGCTGACGGCCCGGCTCGGCCCGGTGCGCGCGCCGTCCCTGGTCGGCGGCGGCTGGATCGCGCTGCTGCTCACCGCGGACGCCGCCCGGACCGGCGACGACCCGCTCGCCCCGTTCACCGCGGCGGGGCAGGGCGTGTCGGCGGCGGTCGCCCTGCTCGCCGCCGGACTGCTCGTCCGCCTCCGGGACCGCTTCGACCTCAGCCGGGGCGACACCGCCTGACCGGCCCGGTTTCCGCCCGCCCGCATCCGGCCCCTTCCCGGCCGGGCGCCCTCCCTTCCCTACCTGTACGGAGTCCCGTATGACCCCCACCGTCTCCGCCTCCGGGCTGAGCCTGCGCTACGGCGGCACCCGCGCCCTCGACGACGTGTCGCTGCGGCTGTCCACCGGTGTCACCGGGCTGCTCGGGCCCAACGGCGCGGGCAAGACCACGCTGCTGCGGGTGCTCGCCACCGCCGTACCGGCCGACCGGGGCGCCTTCACGGTGCTCGGCCACGACCCGGGCACCTCGCGCGGGCGGCAGGAACTGCGGCGCAACCTCGGCTATCTGCCGCAGACCCCCGGCTTCCACCCCGACTTCACCGCCTGCGAGTTCGTGGACTACGTCGCGATCCTCAAGGAACACACCGACCGCGCCGCCCGCCACCGCGAGGTGCGCAGGGTGCTGGACGAGGCCGGCCTCGGCGATGTGCGCGGCAGGCGGATCCGCAAGCTGTCCGGCGGGATGCGCCAGCGGGTCGCGCTGGCGGCCGCGCTCGTCGGCGACCCCGCGTTCCTCGTCCTCGACGAGCCCACCGTCGGCCTCGACCCCGAGCAGCGGATGCGCTTCCGGGAGCTGATCGCCCGGGCCGGGGAGGGCCGCACCGTGCTGCTGTCCACCCACCAGACCGAGGACGTGGCGATGCTCTGCCACCGGGTGGTGGTCCTCGCCGAGGGCACCGTCCGCTTCGACGGCACCCCCGCCGAGCTCACCGCACGGGCCGCGGAGCGGGTGTGGAGCAGCGCCGAACGCGACCCCGGAGCGAAGGCCGGCTGGCGCACCGGACTCGGCACCTTCCGCAACGTGGGCGACCCGCCCGCCGGCGCGGACCTGCTCGAACCCACCCTGGAGGACGGCTATCTGCTCACCCTCGACGGCGCGGACACGGAGGTGACGGCGTGACCCTCACGACCGGGACCCCGGCCGCGGTGACCGCGGTGCCCCGCGCCTCAGGGGCGGCCGTGATCGCCCTGGCCCGCTTCGAGACCCGCCGGCTGCTGCTGCGGGCGCCGGTGCTCGCCGCCTTCGCCGTGTACATCGGCTGGACGGTGTGGAGGACCCGCACCTCCTGGGACGGCTTCCCCGCGCTGCAGGACGCCGACCGCGCCACCCAGGGCGGCCCGCTGCTCGTCGGCCTCGCGGTGCTGTTCTGCGCCAACCACGCCGTGCTGCGCTCCCGGCGGCACGACACCGACCGGCACCTCGACGTGCTGGTGGTCCAGCCCTGGCGACGCACGGTCGCGCACCTGCTGTCGGTCGCCGCGGCGGCGCTGCTCACCGGGGTGTGCGTGGCGGGCCAGTTCACCTGGGAGGCGCTCAAGCCGGGCGCCGTCGGGCACGGCTCGCCGGGCGAACTGCTGGCCGGGCCGCTGTCCGTGCTGGTGCTCGGGACGATCGGTGTGCTGCTGGCCAGGCTGCTGACCTCCCCGTTCGCGGCCCCGCTGCTGATCGTCCTGCTCTTCTTCCTCCACACGGTGGCCACGGCCCCCGACAACGGGCGGACCGTGCGGTGGCTGGTGCTGACGGTCGGTGAGAACACCGCCACCACCCTGCCGTCCGACCTGCTGGGCCGCCCCGCCGGCTGGCACGCCCTCTACCTCACCGGCCTGGCGCTGACCGCCGCCCTGCTCGCGGTGCTGGTCTCCGGGGGCGCCCGTCTGCGGACCGTGCGGGCGGGCGTCGTCGGCGCGGTGGCGCTGACCCTGGTGGGCGCGGTGGCGCAGGGCCAGGGCGTGTCCCGGGAGACGACCGAGGCGCGCGTCCGGGCCTCCGCCGCCCCCGAGAAGGAGCAGAAGTGCGCCGAACGGGACGGCACGACGTACTGCGTCTTCCCGGAGTGGACGGCCCGCACCGACGACTGGGCGGAGGCCGTCGCCGGCGTGCGCTCCCTCGCGGGCGGCACCGAGCGGGACCGGCCGCTCCTCGTACGGCAGCGGATCGAGGCACGGTACGGCCTGGACGGCGACGCGGCGATCGCCCCGGCCACCCGGCCCGGCCAGGTGACCGTCGGCACGGCCTGGGGCGGCAACCGCGTCCCGGAGTTCACCGCCGCCGTGGCCGGGGTGCTGGTCGCGGGCACCGAGGCGAAGGCGGGCGCGATGTGCGACGGCCGCATGGTCACCGTCATGTGGATGGCGCTCGCCGGCCGGCCCGACCCCGTGGCCGACCTGCGCCGGGTGCGGCTGGACGACAGCGACCGGGGCTCGGCGATCGTCCTCTCGCAGACGGAACCGCTGCAGATGACCGCCGCCCAGACGGAACTGGTGCGCGAGCTGCTGCGCCGCCCGGAGCGGGAGGTCGCCGCGAAGGTGAAGGCCGAGTGGGCGGGGCTGACCGCCCCGAAGGTGACGTCGGACCAGGTCGCCGCGCTGCTGGGCCTGGACGAGCCGGAGGAGAAGGACGAGTGTCTGTGAGGCCCGTGGCCGTGGAGCTCCTGCGACCGGTGGCGCGGACCATGCCCTGGAGAGCCGTCGGGGCCGCGGGCGTCCTGGGCCTGCTGCTCGCCGCCGCCCCGCGGCTGACCGGCGATCAGGCGGACGGCTGGTACGCGCTGACCGTGCTGCGGGCCTCCGCCCTGGCCTTCGCGCTGGGCGCGGCCTTCGCGCTGGACGACCCGGCCCGGCACACCACCGCCGCGGTGCCCACCCGGCGGGCCGTCCGCCACGGACTGCGGGTCCTCCTGGTGGTGCCGGTCGCCGCAGTGTGGTGGACCGCCGCGCTGCTCCTGGTGCCCGCCCCCGTACGCCCCCCGGTCGCCGGGATCACCGTCGAGGCGGCGACGGCCCTCGCCCTCGCCCTCGCCGGGGCGGCGCTGGCGGTGCACCGCGGGGACGGCGCCCGGCCGGGCCGGGCGGTCGCCGGAGGTCTCCTCGCCGGGGCGGTCCTGGGTCCCCTGTTCGCCCCCGGGCACTGGGCCCTGTTCGTCCCCCCGGACGACGAGCGGTGGGCGGCGGCGCACGACCGCTGGGCGGTGCTGCTGTGCGCGGCGGTGGCGGTGGCGGTGGTGTGCGCCACGGAACCGCGGCGCCGCCTCGGCCGGCGGGGGCTCAGGTCTCCGTCCGGTACATCAGGTCCGTCTCGTGCGTGACGAAGCCCAGCCGCTCGTAGACGGATACCGCCGCCTTGTTGTCGGCGTCGACGTAGAGCATGGCCGTCGGCAGGCCCCGGCCCGCGAGGTGCCGCAGCCCGATCGTGGTGAGGGACTTGCCGAGGCCGCCGCCCTGGGCGTCGGGGCTCACCCCGAGGACGTACACCTCGCCCAGGCGTTCGGCGGCGTGTTCCTTGGTCCAGTGGAAGCCGAGGAGCCGGCCGGTGTCCGCCGCCTCGGCGAGGAAGAACCCCTCGGGGTCGAACCACGACTCGGCCATGCGGTCGTCGAGGTCGCGTCGGCTGAGGGAGCCCTGCTCGGGGTGGTGGGCGAAGGCGGCGGCGTTCAGCGCCAGCCACGCCGTCTCGTCCCGGCCGGGCACGAAGGTGCGTACGGTCACGCCCTGGGGCAGCACCGGGTCGGGCAGGTCCATCCCCTCCAACGGCCGCCGCATCTGCCGCAGTTCCCGGAACAGCGTCAGCCCGAGGACCTGGGCGAGATGGCGGGCGGCGGAGTGGCCGCCGTGCGCCCACACCCGCAGCCGCTTCCCGGAGGCGGCGAGCAGCGCCGAACCGAGCGCCCGGCCGTGCCCGTTCCCCCGGTAGGAGGGGTGCACCACCAGCTCGGCGGCCGGCGGCTCCACCGGATCGGTGTCCTCCAACTGGGCGTACCCGACGAGCTCGTCGTCGACGGAGAGCAGCAGATGCGAGATCCCCTCCCGCTCCCCGCCGCGCAGCTGCAGCCGCCCCTGCTCGGACACCGCCTGCTGGCCGTCGGTCAGGGCGGCCTCGGCGAGCAGGGCGAGGACCGCCCCGGTCTGCTCCTCGTCGAGCGCGGCGTAGGTCTGGAGCGAGCGGGGTCGGCCGGTCCGTGCGAAGTCGTCGCTGGTCATGCGTACGAGGGTAAGGGGACCGCGCGGGGAGGACGCCGCAAAACGGACGCCGGTGGCGCCGGTGAAAGATAAACCAGGATGTAACCAGGAACACCCTGTCGCGCTACGCGCGTTGACTCTAGGCTGCGCCGGTACCCACACGGACCCTCAGGGGGGCGCATGCCAGCCACATCCCCGGCGCACCACCAGCGCCGCAGACGCCGCACCAACCGTCTCCTCGCGACCGCCGCCGGTGTGCTCACCGCCGGCGCGCTGGCCGCCGCCGCCCTGCCCGGGTCGGCGAGCGCGGGCGAGAACCACGGCGACAAGGGCAAGTCCCACCACCCCGGCCGCTACCAGGACGTGCAACTGCTGTCCTTCAACGACCTGCACGGCAACCTGGAGCCCCCGTCCGGCTCCTCCGGCCGGGTCACCGAACTCCAGCCCGACGGCACGACGAAGACCGTCGACGCGGGCGGCGTGGAGTACCTCGCCACCCATCTGCGCGAGGCGCGCGAGGGCAACCGCTACTCCGTCACCGCCGCCGGCGGCGACATGGTCGGAGCGTCCCCGCTCATCTCGGGCCTCTTCCACGACGAGCCCACCATCGAGGCGCTGAACAAGCTCGACCTCGACGTGACGAGCGTCGGCAACCACGAGTTCGACGAGGGCGCGGCCGAGCTGGGACGCCTCCAGAACGGCGGCTGCCACCCCACCGAGGGCTGCTACACCGACGAGGAGTTCCAGGGCGCCGACTTCCCGTACCTCGCGGCGAACGTCCTGGACGAGAAGACCAAGAGGCCCGTCCTCAAGCCCTACTGGGTGTGGAAGAAGCAGGGCGTCAAGGTCGGCTTCATCGGCGTGACCCTCGAGGGCACCCCGAACATCGTCTCCGCGGAGGGCGTGAGGGGCCTCGCCTTCAAGGACGAGGTCGAGACGATCAACAAGTACGCCAAGGAGCTCCAGCGCCAGGGCGTGAAGTCGATCGTCGCGCTGATCCACGAGGGCGGCTTCCCGGCGTCCTCCTCGTACAACTACGACTGCGACTCCCCGGGCGCCGGCGACGGCATCTCCGGCCCGATCGCGGACATCGCGAAGAACGTCTCGCCGCAGGTGGACGCGCTGGTCACCGGTCACACCCACAACGCGTACGTGTGCACGATCCCCGACCCGGCGGGCAAGCCCCGCATGGTCACCTCGGCCGCGTCCTTCGGCCGCCTCTACACGGACACCACGCTGACCTACGACCGCGCCACGGGTGACATCGCCCGTACGGCCGTGAAGTCCGCGAACCACGTCGTCACCCGGGACGTCCCGAAGGCCCCGGACATGACCCGCCTGATCGACAAGTGGAACACCCTGGCCGCTCCGATCGGCAGCCGCCCGATCGGCTACATCTCCGGCGACATCGTCCGCGACGGCACGGAGTCCCCGCTCGGCGACCTCATCGCCGACGCCCAGCTGGCGCACGGCAGGTCGCTGGACGCGGAGACCGACCTGGCGCTGATGAACCCCGGCGGCATCCGCGCCTCCCTCACCTACGCGGCCGCGGCCGGCGAGGGCGACGGCGTGGTGACCTTCGCCGAGGGCTTCACCGTCCAGCCCTTCGCCAACACGGTCAACCTCCAGGACTTCACCGGCGCGCAGGTCATCCAGGCGCTGAAGGAGCAGGTCAGCGGCCCGAACGCGGCGGCCCCGAAGATCCTGCAGATCTCCTCCGGCCTGACCTACACCCTGGATCTGACGAAGACGGGCGCGGACCGCGTGGTCACGGACTCGATCAGGCTGAACGGCTCCGCGATCGACCCGGCCGCCACCTACCGCGTCGCGACGAACAGCTTCCTCGCGGGCGGCGGCGACGGCTTCCCGACCCTGGGCGAGGGCACGAACGACCTGGTCGGACTCGACGACCTGGCGGCCCTCGAGCAGTACCTGACCGCCAACTCCACGGCCACCTCCCCGATCGCCCCGCCGAAGGCGGACCGCATCACGATCGTGAGCTGACCTTCCGAGTGGCCGGGGCCGGTACGAGGCGCGTTCACCGCCTCGTACCGGCCCCGAGGCATGTCTCAATCCCCCATGTCGCCCCACACCACCGCCTGAGCGACGATCACCCGCTCCCCGTCGAACGTCACCGACGGCCCCTCGTGCAGGCGGTACCCCAGCGCCAGGGCCTCGCTCACCCGGCGGCAGAACGCGGCGTCGTCGGGCCCGGTCAGTACGCGGTAGACGGGCAGCCCGTCCGGTGGTGTCGACATGCGCCCACCGTGCCACACGGCTCACTCGAGCGGGCAGGGAATGCGCGCTCCCCGGCTGACCGCGACGCGCAGCATCTCCTCCAGCGACTCCGTCGCCCTGGTGAGCGCGAAGCGCACGGCCCGCTCACCGGCCTCGGGATCGGCCAGCACGGCCCGCGAGCCGGCGAGCACCAGCCGGCCGGAGTCCAGTTGGGCCGCCTCGATGTCGTCGGCGAGCCGCGAGAGCCGACTGTCGTCGCTGTCGGTGCTGAGGTAGCAGGGGTTGCCTTCGGGGGTGGTCCAGGGCAGGAGACGGAGATCCATGGTGGCGGTGCTTCCTGTGACGAGGTGCTGTTACGGAACGTGCTTCAGTCGTCACTGACTGCGCGTACTCTGCGGAAGAGGGCTGGCGTTGACCCCGGCCCAGGGCAACGAGGAGGGGCGACGTGATCGAATCGGCGGAAGGACAGCGAGAGTCGGGACGCGCCGTCCTCGGGCGGACCCTGAAGTTCCTCCGGGACAAAGAGGGGAGGTCCCTCGGTCGGCTGGCCGACGAGACTGGGTACGACAAGAGCTACCTGAGCCGCCTGGAGTCGGGCCAACGACTCTCCAAGGTGACGGTGATGGAGGACTTGGACACCTACTACGGATCCGACGGCCTGCTGGTTAGCCTGTGGAAGATTGCGCGGTACGAGGCGTTCAAGAACAAGTACCAGGCGTACATGCGACTTGAGGCGACGGCTCGGGCCCTGTGGGTGTACACACCGGATGTCCCGGGGCTGCTGCAGACCGAGGAGTTCGCCCGGGAGGTGTTGTCAGGACCTCGGGCAACGCAACAGGAAGCCGAAGCCGTCGACGAACAGGTGGCCGCCCGTCTGGGACGGCAGCTTCTGTTGGGCAGGTCTCCAGTGCCTGGCGTCCGCTTCATCGTCGACGAGTCGGGGCTCCGTCGGCCTTCTGCCAGCGCGGTGACCTGGGAGAACCAGATGGTGCACGTCGAGGCCATGGCGCAGTGGCCCAATATCGTGGTTCAGGTGCTGCCGTTCTCAGCCGGAGTCCACCCCCTCGTGGCCAAGGGATCGCTGACCCTCCTCTGGCAGGGGGACGGCAGTGCCGTCGCCTACACCGAGGGAGACAGCAGCGGCCTGCTGATGGAAGATCCGGAGGACGTTCTGAGACACCGCTTGTCCTACGATCAGCTCCGCGATCTGGCACTGTCTCCGTCAGACTCACTGAGGTTCATCAGGGACGTACTCAAGGAGCTCCGATCATGAAGGCCACCTCCGACCTCAGCACGGCGACCTGGCGCAAGTCGAGCTACAGCGACGGCGGGGCGAACAACTGCGTCGAGGTGGCCGACGGCCACGCCGACCACGTCCCCGTGCGGGACAGCAAGGTCCCGCACGGCCCCGTGCTCGTCTTCGGCGCGGCCTCGTGGACGTCCTTCGTCATGGAGCTCGGCAGCCGCCGACGGTAGTCCTGGCCTGGGGCTTCGACGTAACCTCACGGGCTGTGAGGATCGCACGGTTGATACGGGGCAGCTCGCGGGAAGCGGCCACCTTGAAGCAGCTCCATCTGCTGCTGTGGGAAGGCAGGTTCGAGGAGGCCGAGGCCGGGGCCCGGGCGCTCGAGGCGGAAGCGGGGCGTCTGCGCAAGCGAGGCCGGGGCGTCTCCGTGGCGTGGCACGCCAAGACGCTGGCCACGGCGGTGGCCTGTGCCCATGGGCGCGGGGCGCAGGTGCTGGCCGAACTGGAATCTCTAACGGCGGAGTTGAGTGGGACGGCAGGGTCCGGGCGAAGGCTGCTGCTGGTGATCCGTTGCAACCACATGCTGGCCCTCAACAGCGTGGGCCGCTACGCGGAGGCCGAGGCCGAAGGCCTTGAGGTCCTGCGCGACCTGACCCGCCTCAAGCATCTGACACCGGTGTGGGACATCGAGTTGTGCGTGCTGGACAACCTGGTCGACGCCCTGTGCGGGCAGGCCCGCCACGAGGAGGCCGAGGCCGTCGCCCGGGGGAATCTGCCCCGGGCCGCAGGGGGCACGGTCGCCGCTCTGCACTGCGGCCTGGTGCGCAGCCTGAACGGGCAGGGGCGGTACGACGAGGCGCTCGCCGAGGCGCGCCGGTTCACTCCGGGGTGGGACCGGGCCCTGGCCGGGAGCCTGGGCATGGGCACGGCCGTCGCCCTGCACGGTCTGGGACGGCGCGGCGAGGCGGAGGCAGCGGTCCGTGAGGCACTCGCCGACTGCGAGAAGTCCCTGCACCCCGACCACCCCCGCATCCGGGAAGTCCGCACAATGCTGGCCCGCCTCACCTCGGACGGTCCACCGGAGCCGTCGGACGAAGAGGCAGCGCACGGCTGACCGGCCGGAAGGGGGGAAGCGGATCGCTCAGTTTCCCGCCCTGTTGCGAGCGTCAGGCGCACTTGCCGTTCAGCCAGGACGTGAAGTCCTTCGTCCACGTGGTGGCCATGCGGACCGACCTGGTGGTGGAGCCGTAGCGGTTCAGGTCCTGCTGCCATCCGCCGTAGTTGCCGGAGGCCGACGGAGCGGGCTCCTCCCAGCCGATGTCGTCGACCCAGACGGGGTGGCCGGTGAACGTGGCGCCCAGCCCCGCCGCCTTGAGGCGCTTCTCGAGCTCGGGCTTCAGCGTGGCGTCACCCGTGGAGATCATGATCTCCTGTGAGGCGATGCGCTCCGAGATGGGCGCGATGACCTCGTTCCATGCCGCCTCACGGATGGACGAGTCGCTGTTGAGCAGCGACTGCTTGGCCTCGCCCTTGAGTTCCACCAGGGGGATCATGTTCTGGGCCTTGGCGCTGTCGAGCCATTCCCGGAACGTGTAGACGGTCTCCCCGGTGTACGGGCCGCGGTCGATCGTGCGTCCCTTGAGCTGGTCGGAGCCGGACGCCCACCAGATGTCCGTGATGTTCCGGCTCGTACCCGTCAGCCCGCGGGTCGTGGTGTTGTGCCACATCACCCCCTTGGTGCCGTCCTTGGTGAGCTGGAGGTCGGCCTCCACGCCGTCCGCGCCCCAGCTCTTCTGCTGGGCGAGGCCCGCCGGATGGTTCGGCTGGCGCACCTGGTCCCGTTCCCAGGCGTTCGCCCCGGTGGGATAGCCGCCGTGCCCGAAGACGGTCGGGCAGAGGGGCAGTCCGGGGTGGCTGCTGTAGCGCTCGATCGGGTGGACCCGGTCGAAGGTCCAGTTGTCGCCGGTCGACTCCCAGCTGTGCAGGGAGCCGTTGAGGCTGCCGTCGGCCTTGGCGGTGAAGGTGATGGTCTTCACCCGCCCGTCGCTGTAGCCGTAGAGCGTGGCGAGGTCGTCGTGGCCGTCACCGTTGTAATCACCGGTGACGATCTTCATGCGGTCCCGGTCGTACCCGGCGGCCGTGGTGAGGTTCAGGATCTCGCGCCGGTTGCCGAACTTGCCGTCCGCGTCCAGCTCGAAGCCGATCACGGCGTCGTGGCCGTCGGCGTAGTCGTACCAGGCGGCGAGGTCGTCGCGGCCGTCGCCGTCGAAGTCACCGGCGTGCACGGTCGCCCGGCTGAAGTTCCAGCCGTCCGACTCCCAGCCCCGGACGGGCTCGTTGAAGCCGCCGTCGGGCTTGGCGGTGAAGGCCATCGTCTTCACGGTGCCGGAGGCGTAGCCGTACAGGGCGGCGAGGTCGTCGCGGCCGTCGCCGTCGAAGTCGCCGGTGGCGAACTTCATGCGCTTGACGTCCCAGCCGTCGGCCTCGGTGCGCTCGAAGGAGGAGAAGTGGCTGCTGAAGCCGCCGTCGGCCCGGGCGAGGAGGGTGAAGAGCTTGTCGTCGCCGTTGTCGTAGTCGTACCAGACGGCGATGTCGTCGCGGCCGTCGCCGTTGAAGTCGCCCGCCTCGGCGGTCATGTTCGCGAAGGTCCAGTTGCCGGGGGCGGCGGTCCACGAGGAGAAGTGGCCGGCGAAGGTGCCGTCGCCCCTGCCGAGCCAGGTGAACGCGGTGACCCGCCCGTCGTCGTACCCGTAGAACGCGGCGATGTCACCGATGCCGTCTCCGTCGAAGTCGCCGGTGAGGCGCTTCATGTGGTCGGCCCAGAAGTTGCCGGCGCCCGTCTCCCAGCCCACGCCCGGCGCCGGGAAACCGCCGTCGGTGCCGGCGAGGAAGGTGCGCACGGCGTCGTGGCCGTCGCCGTAGTCGTACCAGGCGGCGATGTCGCTGCGACCGTCGCCGTTGTAGTCGTGCCGCACGGTCCGGGCGTCCGCGGCGGTGGCGTTGCCGGTGCCCAGGTGCAGGCCGAGGACGGCGCACACCACAGTGGTGCATATGAGACCAAAACGTTTCTTCATTCGGTTGTCCGAACCCCTTGTCCATGAACGAGAGATGCGCGCCCCTCGTGCGAGGGGCGCGCAGCGCTGTGTCGTGCGAGGTGCCCGGATGTCTTCAACTCCCCCGTCCACGAGCACACTTCACACCGGCCGAGCCATCGCTCATTAGAACACCGGTTCGTTCGGCCTTCCAGGGTTCAGGACGCCGTGGGCGTCCAGCCCGCCAGCCAGTCCGCGACCTCCTGGTCGGCCGCCTGGGCG
Organism: Streptomyces fungicidicus; assembly: GCF_003665435.1. Classification (NCBI taxonomy): domain Bacteria; kingdom Bacillati; phylum Actinomycetota; class Actinomycetes; order Kitasatosporales; family Streptomycetaceae; genus Streptomyces; species Streptomyces fungicidicus. Next base: position 3,575,808 of record NZ_CP023407.1, on the reverse strand, counting down.
TCGGTCAGGTGGGGGCGGTTGCTGCTCGCCGAGCCGGAGCCGGAGCCGGTGTTCCGGTACTCGGCGAAGCGGTCGTCCTTCCAGGAGAAGCCGCTCATGTCGGTCCACGGTGTGGTGCGGATCGCGGCGCTCAGGGTGGTGTTGCGGACCGTGGTCTGCGGGTCGAGGGACGCGTCGCCGCCGGCGTGCCAGGGGCGGCCGAGGTAGAAGGTGCGGTCGGAGACGTCGCCGTTCACCGTCGAGTTGGCGATGAGGAAGCCCTTGCGGTTCGCGGCCGTGCTCGGGGCCGTGATGTATCCGGCCGAGGAGCCGTCCCAGCGCTTCTTCAGGGTGATGACGGAGCGGTCGAGCACCGCGGTCGCCCGGCCGAAGACGAAGTCGACGTTGCCGACGACGTAGGAGTTGGTGACGTAGACCCGGCCCAGCCTGTCCTTGGCGGCCGTGTCGAGCAGGAGGGTGTCCTGGTCGCCCTCGACGATCACGCCGTCCAGGAAGACCTTGTCGGCCGCGGTGCGCAGGGCGACCGCCTGGTGGCCGGAGAGGGACTGGTTGGCGCCCTCGTCGAAGTCGTTGGAGACCGTCAGGTTGCGGGCCTGGAAGTCGTCGGCCTCGACGGCGACCGTCGCGCTGCCCGAGGTGCCGTAGGTGCCCGAGCCGTCCGGCTTCCGGGTGCCCGCCGCGTTGTTGTAGACGATCACCGTGTCCTTGCGGCTGCCGCCGGTGCCCTGGAAGGTGACGTGCGGCTTGTTGGACGGGACTTTGACCGTCTCGCGGTACGTGCCCGGCTTGATGGAGACGACGACGCGGGAGGGGTTGTTCGCGGGGACCGCGTTCACCGCCGCCTGGACGGTCTTGTACTGGCCGGTGCCGTCCTTGGCGACGGTGAGCGTCGTGGCCGCCGCCGCCTTCGCCGTGACGTCCGTCGCCGCCGTCGTGCCGATGGTCGTGCGCGGGCCCGTGCCCGACCTCAGCAGCGCCGGCACGTCCGCCGCCTTGTCGAGCGTGTACGCGTAGTACGTCCTGGGGTCGAACGCCGTACCGCCGCTCTCGTTGCGGCCCGACGTGCCCGAGAAGACGTTGCCGCGCTGCACGAGGGTCGCCGTCGCGTCCTTGATGACCGGGTTCTTCATGCCCTGGAAGTAGCTGTTCTCCAGGACCATCCGGGTGCCGCCGCGCGAGTAGTTGCCGTACGAGGAGTTGATGCTCGTGCCCGCGACGTCCTCGAGGAAGTTGTTGTAGAGGTGCGCGTGGGCGGCGTTGTCGGTGGACGGGTTGCGCTGCTCGGTCTCGCGGAACCAGTTGTGGTGGATCGTGATGTCCGTGGTGACGTTCTCGGTCCAGCCGATGCCGAAGGTCTTGTTGTTCTGGCTCAGCTCGTTCCAGGAGACCGTCACGTACGTGCTGTCCTTGCGGACGTCGATCAGTCCGTCCGCCATGTTCCGCAGGTCGTTGTGGTCGATCCAGACGTGGTGCGCGCCGTCCATCTGGACCGCGTCGAAGTCGTGCTCCTTGTCGTTCCAGACGCCCTGGTAGGCGTCCCGGATCGTCAGGTTGCGGATGATCACGTTGTGCACGCCCTGGCCGAGGAAGAAGCCCCCGCCGACGATGTGGCCGGAGGTGCCGGACCCCACGATCGTCTTGTCGGAGGCGACCTTGATCTCCTTGCCGACCGGGTTCATCGTGATCGTCCCGGCCACGACGATGACGTACGGCTCGGCGGCCGTGGCGTACTTCTCCAGGTCCGCCTGGGTCCGCACGGTGACGATCCGACCGTCCCGGCCGCCGTACGTGCCGTTCTGGCCGAGCGCGTCGACGGAGGCGAAGCCGTCGGCGGTGGCGGTGGCCCAGGCGGGGGCCGCGGCGGCCGCCGTCGCGGCCGACGCCTGCTGGGGGGCCAGGCCGACGCCGTTGACCAGGAGTCCGGCGGTGGTCAGGGCCACGGGGAGGCCGACGGCCAGGAACTTCCGGGACCCGCGGTGGCGGGACGTGCTGCGGTGCTCGCTCATGCGGCGATCCGATCCGTGTGGGGGAGGGGACGCCGATCGGTCGCCGCCCGGCACGGAAAGGTTGCCGCCCTAGGGTGTCCCGGGCGGTGGGGTCGGGGCGCCCGGCAGGCGGAGCGTGGCCGTCGTGCCGCCGCCCTCCGCCCGGGTCAGGGACACCTCGCCGCCCGCCTGCTGCACCGTGCGGGCCACGATCGACAGGCCGAGGCCCGAGCCGGGCAGCGCGCGGGCGCTCGGCGAGCGCCAGAACCGGTCGAAGACGTGCGGGAGTTCGTCCGCGGCGATGCCGGGGCCGTGGTCGCGGACGGTGAGGACGCCGTCGGCCAGGCGCACCTCGACCGTGCCGCTCTCCGGACTGAACTTCACCGCGTTGTCCAGGACGTTGACCACCGCCCGCTCCAGCGCGGCCGGCTCCGCCCGCACGTACCAGGGGTGGAGGTCCGCCGTGATGGTCAGCTCGGGCCCGCGCAGCCGGGCACGGCGCAGCGCCGACTCGACGACGTCCTGCCAGGCGACGATCCCCGCCCGCCCCTCGCCCTGGCCGGTGTCCGGGCGGGACAGCTCCTGCAGGTCGCCGATGAGCGCGGCCAGTTCCGTCATCTGCGCCTTCACGGAGGCGAGCAGCGCCCTGCGGTCGGCCTCCGGGATCGGGCGGCCCGTCTCCTCGCTGCGGGTGAGGAGTTCGATGTTGGTGCGCAGCGAGGTGAGCGGGGTGCGCAGCTCGTGGCCGGCGTCCGCGATCAGCTGCTGCTGCAGGTCACGGGAGCTGGCCAGGGCGGACGTCATGGAGTTGAAGGAGCGGGAGAGACGGGCGATCTCGTCCTCGCCCGCGTCGTCGACGGGGATGCGGACGGTGAGGTCCTCGGTCCGGGCCACGTGCTCCACGGCTTGGGTCAGCTCGTCCACGGGGCGCAGGGCGGTCCGGGCCACCCAGAGGCCGGCGGCGGCGGCGCCCACGACCCCCGCGCCCGCGACGAAGACCAGGACCAGCGCCAGGTTGTTGAGGGAGTCGTTCACCTCGCTCAGCGGCCGTGCGGCGGACACGGCGACGCCCGAGAGGCCGGGCACGGAGTAGGTGAAGACCCGGTACCGCCCGCCGTCGGAGCCCGTCGCGTCGTGCAGCGCGTCGGTGGACGCCCCCTCGGCGACGGCGCGGTCGGCGCCGGTGAGCGGGACCTCCTCCGTGCCGATGATGAGGCAGCTCCCGCCCTTGCGGTCCACGAGCTGCACCGAGGAACCGAAGGGGTTCTGCTCGTGCGTGACGGGATCGTGGGCGCACAGGCCCGTGCGCAGGTCGAGGTACCTGCTCACCTGCTGCCCGTCCATGCGGTTCGCCTTCAGGGCCTCGTCCAGCGAGCTCACCAGCACGCTCTTCACCACGAACCAGCAGGCCACCGCCACCACCGCCACGGCGAACGCCACCGCCGCCGCCACCAGCAGCGACAGCCGGGCCCGGATGGGCAGGGCGCGGACGCGTCGGACCAGCCCGCTCACTCCGCGCCGCCCTGCCGCAGTACGTACCCCACCCCCCGCACCGTGTGCACCAGGCGCGGCTCGCCGGCCGCCTCGGTCTTGCGGCGCAGGTACATGACGTACACGTCGAGCGAGTTGGAGGACGGCTCGAAGTCGAAGCCCCACACCGCCTTCAGGATCTGCTCACGGGTGAGCACCTGACGCGGGTGGGCCATGAACATCTCCAGGAGCGTGAACTCCGTACGGGTCAGCTCCACCTGCCGGGAGCCCCGGGTGACCTCGCGGGTCGCCAGGTCCATGCGCAGGTCGGCGAAGGCGAGGACGTCGTTCTCCTCGGCGGCCCCGGCCACGGCCGCCGCGTACGAGCTGCGGCGCAGCAGGGCGCGGATCCGGGCGAACAGCTCGTCCAGCTCGAACGGTTTGACCAGGTAGTCGTCCGCCCCCGCGTCCAGCCCGGTCACCCGGTCGCCGACCGTGTCCCGGGCGGTCAGCATCAGGATGGGCGTGGTGTCGCCGGTGGCGCGGATGCGGCGGGCGGCGGTCAGACCGTCCATGCGCGGCATCTGGATGTCGAGGACGACCAGGTCGGGCCGGTACGCCGCCGCCTTCTCCAGGGCGTCCGCGCCGTCGACGGCGACCTCCGTGCCGTACCCCTCGAAGGCCAGGCTGCGCTGCAGCGCCTCACGCACCGCCGGCTCGTCGTCGACGATCAGGATGCGCTGGGGGTCACGGTCGCCATCTGCGGGACTCATGGGCTCGGGGTTCCTCACGGCTCTCTGCGGGTCTCAGGCCTTCAGCCTCGCACGGCTTCGGGGCGGTGGGTCAGTTCGTCGCGCCGGAGCGCAGCGCCGACAGGTCGGCCTTGACCGTGTCGACCGGGATGGCGAAGCCCAGGCCGACACTGCCCGCGTCGGACGAGGACGAGCCGCTGCCGCCGCTCGCCGAGTACATCGCCGAGTTGATGCCGATGATGTTGCCGTTCATGTCGATCAGCGCGCCGCCGGAGTTGCCCGGGTTCAGGGAGGCGTCGGTCTGTATCGCCTTGTAGGTGGTCGTGGAGCCGCCGGTGTCGCCGTTGAACTGCCGGCCGCCGTACTCGAACGGCCAGCCGCCGCCCTGGCCCTGCTGCTGCCCCTGGCTCTCGTCCGTGGAGACGGTGACGTCACGGTCGAGGGCGGAGACGATGCCGCTGGTCACCGTGCCGGTGAGGCCCTCGGGGGAGCCGATCGCCACGACCTGGTCGCCGACCTGGACGCCGTCGGAGTCGCCGAGGGAGGCCGCCTGCAGGCCGGAGGCGTTCTCCAGCTTGATCAGCGCCAGGTCCTTGGAGCTGTCGGTGCCGACGACCCGCGCCGAGTACGTCTTGCCGTCGTCGGTGCTCACCTTGATCGAGGAGGCGCCGGCGACGACGTGGTTGTTGGTGACGATCTCCCCGTCAGAGGTGATGATCACGCCGGAGCCGGTGGAGGAGCCGGAGTTCGAGGTCGCGTTGATCTCGACGATGCTGGGGCTGACCGCCCGGGCGACGCCGGACACGGTGCCCTTCTGGCCGGCCGGCACGACGCTGGTCGCGGTGGAGGCGGAGGAGGCGACGGTGCCGTCGCCGGTCAGCTCCTGCACTCCGTAGGCGGTGGCGCCGCCCACGGTCGCCGCGACGATCGCCACGGCGGCGAGCAGGGCGGCCGGGCCGCGGGTGCGCTTCCTCCTCGCGGCCGCCTGGGGTGCGGGCGGCGCGTACGCCGGCGGGGGCGGCCACTCGGGGTTCACCTGGACGGGGCTCGCGTACTCGCCGCTGGGGCGGTGGCTCTCGGTCATGAACATGAGCCTCGCGCCCGACGATGAGAGCATCCTGAGTGCGCGCTGAGAAGCCCGACAGAACCTCGTATGCCCGATATAAAGGCCCGGGTGCGGTGCGGGTGCGGGTGCGGGTGCGGGTGTGCTTAAGGCTGGGCGCAGCCGCAGGAGTGGCGGACCACCAGGCGGGACGGGAACACCTTCAGGCGCTCCCGGCGGGAGCCCGCCACCCGCAGGCCGTCGTCGAGGACGAGGTCGACCGCCGCGCGGGCCATCGCCGGGCGGTCGGAGGCGACCGTGGTCATCGGCGGGTCGGCGAGCGCCGCCTCCTTGATGTCGTCGAACCCGGCGACCGCGAGCTCGCCCGGCACGTCGATGCGCAGCTCGCGCGCGGCGCGCAGGATGCCGATCGCCTGGTCGTCGGTGGAGCAGAAGATGGCCGGCGGGCGGTCCGGGCCGGAGAGGATGTCCAGGCCCACGCGGTACGCGTCGTAGCGGTTGTACGGGGCTTCGAAGAGGCGGCCCTCGGTCGGGATGCCGGCCTCCTTCATCGCGCGCCGCCAGCCCTCGACGTGGTCGGAGACCGGGTCGCCGACGGCGGGGGTGTCCGCGGTGCCGCCGACACAGGCCACGTACGCGTTGCCGTGCTCCAGCAGGTGGCGCACGGCGAGCTGGGCGCCGCCGAGGTCGTCGGTGACGACGGCGACGTCGTCGATCGCCTCCGGGCGCTCGTGCAGCAGGACGACCCGGGCGTCCCACGCGTCGATCTCCGCGGCGGCCAGGTCGTTCAGCGCGTGGCTGACCAGGATCAGGCCCGAGACCCGCATCCCGAGGAAGGCCCGCAGATAGTGGACCTCGCGCTCGGCGATGTAGTCCGTGTTGCCGACCAGGACCATCTTCCCGCGCTCGGAGGCGGCCTGCTCGACCGCGTGCGCCATTTCCCCGAAGAAGGGCTGGCGGGCGTCCGGGATGATCAGGCCTATGAGGTCCGTGCGCCGCGAGGCCATCGCCTGGGCGACCCGGTCCGGCCGGTACCCCAGCTCCTTGATCGCGGCGAGGACGCGCTCGCGCGTGGCCGGGGCGACCGGCCGGGGTCCGTTGTTGATGACATAGCTGACGACGGCGGTGGACGTGCCCGCCAGCCGCGCCACATCATCCCTGGTTACCTTGGCCACGCGCGGAGTCTACGCGGATATACCCGGCTCCGGGCAGGTCGTGTCACACCTTGGTCGGCGCCGCTTCCGTGCTGTCCGCCTTCTCCGCGGACTTCTCGGACTTGGCGTCCTCCGCGGCGCGGGCCGGCTTCTCGGGCTTCTCGGGAGTGACGAACCGGTAGCCGACGTTGCGGACGGTGCCGATCAGCGACTCGTGCTCGGGGCCGAGCTTGGCGCGCAGCCGCCGTACGTGCACGTCGACCGTGCGGGTGCCGCCGAAGTAGTCGTAGCCCCACACCTCCTGCAGCAGCTGGGCGCGGGTGAAGACGCGGCCGGGGTGCTGCGCGAGGTATTTCAGCAGCTCGAATTCCTTGAAGGTCAGGTCGAGGACCCGGCCCTTGAGTTTCGCGGAGTAGGTCGCCTCGTCGACCGACAGGTCGCCGTTGCGGATCTCCATCGGGGAATCGTCGTTGACGATCTGCTGGCGGCCCATCGCGAGGCGCAGCCGGGCCTCCACCTCGGCCGGTCCCGCCGTGTCCAGCAGGACGTCGTCGATGCCCCAGTCCGCGGTGACGGCGGCCAGGCCGCCCTCGGTCACCACCAGCACCAGGGGACAGCCGGGGCCGGTGGAGCGCAGCAGCTGGCACAGGCTGCGGACCTGCGGGAGGTCACGCCGGCCGTCGACCAGGATGACGTCGGCGCCGGGGGTGTCGACGAGGGCCGGGCCCTCCGCCGGGGCCACCCGCACGTTGTGCAGGAGCAGGCCGAGGGCGGGGAGCACCTCCGTCGACGGCTGCAGCGCGTTGGTCAGGAGCAGCAGGGAACTCATCGCGCCCCACCTGCCCCGGTTGTCGTCGTCGTCGTTCGCTCGTGCACGGTTCGCTCGCCCATAACGTCTGGTTCCTCCTCGGTCCCTGCGAGGACGTTTACGGCATTGCTGCGTGCGTTCGACGGCCCGTACCACCGGCGGTTTCCCGCGTCGTATACAACGCTTCCGAAAGCACAAAAGGACCCGGGGGCTTCGCTGCCCGAGTCCTCTTCGCAGCAGAATAGCCGACATGAGCACCCGTCCGGCAGGTCATGTGGCGCGATCCACCTCCCGTCCGTATTCCGAGACGCACTCCGTTTCGCGCGATGTAGCAAGCGGGGGGACGCGATTGCGGACGTTTTTGCGCACCGCGGACGGGGTGGAGATTGATTCCGTATACGAGAGCGGATCGGTTGTGTACGACGGGGATTCGGGGGCGGCCCGGTCCGTGCCGGAACCGGTGTTCGTCGTCGCGCACGGGTTCACCGGGGAGGCGGACCGGCCGCACATACGGCGGGTGGCCCGGGTGCTCGCGCGGTACGGGGCCGTGGTGACGTTCTCCTTCCGGGGGCACGGGGCGTCGGGCGGGCGGTCGACGGTGGGGGACCGGGAGGTGCTCGACCTCGCGGCGGCGGTGGCGTGGGCGCGGGAGCTGGGGCATGAGCGGGTGGTGACCGTGGGGTTCTCCATGGGCGGGTCCGTGGTGCTTCGGCATGCGGCGGTCGGTGGGGGCGGTGAGGGTGGTGAGGGTGGTGTGGACGCCGTTGTTTCCGTCAGTGCGCCGGCTCGGTGGTTCTACCGGGGGACCGCGCCCATGCGGCGGCTGCACTGGCTGGTGACCCGGCCCTCCGGGCGGCTGGTGGGGCGGTACGGGCTGCGTACCCGGATCCATCACCGGCAGTGGGACCCGGTGCCGCTGTCGCCCGTCGAGGCGGTGCCGCGGATCGCGCCGACTCCGCTGCTGATCGTGCACGGGGACCAGGACGGGTACTTCCCGCTGGACCATCCCCGGATGCTGGCGGCCGCCGCCGGGGAGCACGGGGAGCTGTGGGTCGAGGAGGGGATGGGGCACGCGGAGAACGCGGCGCCTGACGCGTTGCTGGGGCGGATCGGGGACTGGGCGGTCGCCCGGGCGGGCTAGCCTGACGGTGTTCACCGTCGAACCGAATGAGGAACCAGCAGATGGCAAAGGTCACGGTGCGGTACTGGGCCGCAGCCAAGGCCGCGGCCGGGGTGGCCGAGGAGCCGTACGAGGCGGCCACGCTCGCCGAGGCGCTCGGCGCGGTGCGCGGGCGGCACGGGGAGTCCGGGGAACTCGCCCGGGTGCTGCAGCGGAGCTCGTTCCTCGTCGACGGTGATCCCGCGGGGACCCGCGCGCATGAGACGGTACGGCTGGCCGACGGGGGCACCGTCGAGGTGCTTCCGCCGTTCGCAGGAGGGTGAGCGATGACGAACCAGCCGTACGGGGGGTACGGCTCGTACGAGCCGTACCAGGAGCCGCAGGCTCAAGGTCAGGGGCCTGCGCAGGGGCAGGGGCAGGCTTGGCCTGAGAACCAGGCTTATGTGGATCCGTACGCGGATCAGCAGTACACGCAGCAGTGGCAGGGGCAGACGTGGGAGACGCAGCTGCAGCCGCCGGTCGCTCCGGCTCCCGATCCGGTGGGCGCTGACGGGCCCGAGTACGGGCCGGCCACGCTGGGTGGGAACTCGCGTGTGACGGACGCGCAGCGGGCGCGGGCCGAGGGGCGGTCGCCGATCATCGAGCCGGGGATGCAGCCGGCGGCGCTCACCGCGCTGCTCGGGCTGCTGCTGGCGGGTGGGGCGGCGCTGGGGACGTATGCGCTGCTGGTGCCGTTGGTGGTGCTGCAGGGGCTCACGGCCGCGGGCTGGTTCCGGCTCAACGGGATGTGGCCGGCGCGGCAGGGGATCGCGCTGGGGTTCCTCGGCGCGCTGGCCGCGGACGCGGCGCTGCTGGTGTCGGACCGGTCGCCGGCGGCGATCCTGGGGACGCTGGGGGTGTGGGTGCTGCTGTCGCTGGTGCTGCAGCTGCGGTCGCACGCGGATCCCGACGAGCGGATGTACGGCCTGACGGCGACGGTCGTGGCGGCGGCGCTGGCGATCGTGGCGGGCGGGTATCTGGCGGCGGACGCGGATGCGGTGACCGTGGGGGCGGTTGCCGTGGCGGCGGGGATGGTGGCGCGGGCGCTGCCGTTGCCGACGCCGGTGTCGGTCGTGGTGGCGCTGCTGGTGGCGGCGGGGGCGGGGTTCGCCCTCGACGGTTCGGCGGCGGGTGCGGGGCTGGGGGCGGGGGCGGCCGTCTGTGCGCTGATCGGGCACAGGGTGGCCAGTTACGACTATCCGTCGCGCTTCGTGCACTTCACGGCGGGCGTGGCGTTGCCGCTGGCCGTCGCGGCTCCGGCGGTCTACGCCCTGGCCCGTCTGCTGGACTGACGCCCAGGGGTGGTGGGTGGGGCGGGGCCGGGTCGGGGGTGGCCGTCCTCGGACTGGCGCGACTGCCCCAGCTGGAATACGTCGGGGGCGCGGACGCGCCAGCCACTGCGGGCGACCACCCCCGCCCCGTCCCCTCCGCGCCGCGGGCGGCTGTCCGCCGTCCCCGCCGCCCTCCGCAGGCAGCCACACCTCGCCCCTCCGCCCTCCGCGGACACCCGCACCGCCACTCTCCGCGGCCAGTCGTGCCGGCACCCTCCGCGGGCACCCGCGCTCCGCCCTCCGCCCTCCGCGGACACCCGCACCGCCACTCTCCGCGGCCAGCCCGCACCTCCGCCCTCCGCGGGCAGTCGTGCCGGCACCCTCCGCGGGCACCCGCGCTCTGCCCTCCGCCCTCCGCGGACACCCGCACCGCCACTCTCCGCGGCCAGCCCGCACCTCCGCCCTCCGCGGGCAGTCGTGCCGGCACCCTCCGCGGGCACCCGCGCTCTGCCCTCCGCCCTCCGCGGACACCCGCACCGCCACTCTCCGCGGCCAGCCCGCACCTCCGCCCTCCGCGGGCAGTCGTGCCGGCACCCTCCGCGGGCACCCGCGCTCCGCCCTCCGCTCTCCGCGGGCAGTCGTGCCGCTGGGGCGGCACGGGTGGGCGCGACGGCACCCCGCTGTCGCCGGGCTGCGCACACTCCGCCCCGGCCCGCACCCACGCCGGGCACCCTGCAGACGCGCCTGGCGATAAGGCACCCCCGGACCACAACCCGCACGGCACCCCCTGTCACAGCTGATCCACAATCCCCCGGACCCCGCCGCCCACGGCGTTACCCTCGCGCAGGACGACAGCGAGGTCGTCGGAGACCGACGTCGGAGAAAACCGCCAGGTGGGGGACACCGCATGCGCGCACTGCGAATACTGCTCGTCGTCACAGCGATACTCGGCGGCATCCTCGTCGTCATCGACCGCGTAGCCGTCAACATCGCCGAGGGCGAGGCCGCCGACCGCATCAAGGCCACCGAGAACCTCAAGGACACCCCCGACGTGTCCATCAACGGCTTCCCGTTCCTCACCCAGCTCGCCGACGGCACCTTCGACGAGGTCCAGGTCGGCATCCGGGACTACGAGGCCGGCACCGGCGACGGCACCCGCACCATCCGCATCGCCGACCTCCGCGCCGACCTCAGGGGCGTCGCCTTCTCCGGCGACTTCGGCTCCGCCGTCGCCGACAGCGCCACCGGCACGGCCACCATCGCCTACGACGAGCTGCTCGAGAACGCCAAGTCCGAGCCCAGCCGGGTGGCGCCCGGAGTCACCGCCAAGGTCGTCGGCCTGTCCGACGGCGGCAAGGGGAAGATCAAGGTCGAGGTGGAGGCCACCGTGCTCGGTGCCAAGCTGCCCGAGCCGGTCGGCGTGCTCAGCTCGGTGACGGTCGTGGACGGCGACACCGTGCGCGTCAACGCCGACGCGGTGCCCGAGTTCGGCGGGGTGCCGATCATCGAGTCCGCGGTGCGGGGGATCACCGACTTCGAGCAGAAGATCGACGGACTGCCCGGAGGCATCCGGCTGGACAAGGTCGAGGCGGCGGAGGACGGCGTGGACATCACCGTGAAGGGTTCCGACGTCCGTCTGGACCAGTAAGGGGCGGTTTGCGGCGAGGGGTGTCCGACTGGCGAGACGGGGGTGTCCGGAGGGAGGGGCGCCCGGCGTGTCGGGGGTGGGGGAGGGCGGGCTTCCGGGGCTTCATGTCTTATATGGCGGACGGTCGCGTCTCAGGATGCGACACGCCGGTGACATGCCCGCCTGTCCGTCCTTACGATCGGGGGCATGAAGCGACAGGCGGATCTCACGAAGCGGCGGGCAGTAGACCTGTGCCGTGTCGCCGCCATGCTCTGTCGCCCCTTCTGAGCGGACGCGTTCCGTCCGCATTCCCCCGCCCCGCTGAGGGCACCCGTGCGCCGACCCCGTCGAGGGCTCGCGCACCTCTCGCACGCACGCCCCGCCGCAACTGCCCCGGAGGAGAAAGCATGAGTCGCAGCGACGTCCTGGTCGACGCCGACTGGGTCCAGGAGCACCTGGACGACCCGGCCATCGCCATCGTCGAGGTGGACGAGGACACGTCCGCCTACGAGAAGAACCACATCAAGAACGCCATCCGGATCGACTGGACGAAGGACCTGCAGGACCCGGTCCGCCGTGACTTCGTCGACCAGGCGGGCTTCGAGAAGCTCCTGTCCGACAAGGGCATCGGCAACGACCACACGGTCGTCCTCTACGGCGGCAACAACAACTGGTTCGCCTCGTACGCGTACTGGTACTTCAAGCTGTACGGCCACGAGAACGTCAAGCTGCTCGACGGCGGCCGCAAGAAGTGGGAGCTCGACGCCCGCGAGCTGGTCCCCGGCGACGAGGTGCCGGAGCGCCCGAAGACCGACTACAAGGCCAAGCCGCAGGACACGTCGATCCGCGCCTTCCGCGACGACGTCGTGGCCGCGATCGGCAACCAGAACATCGTCGACGTGCGTTCCCCCGACGAGTTCTCCGGCAAGCTGCTCGCCCCGGCCCACCTGCCGCAGGAGCAGTCGCAGCGCCCCGGCCACGTGCCGTCCTCGCGCAACATCCCGTGGTCCAAGAACGCCAACGACGACGGCACCTTCAAGTCCGACGAAGAGCTCAAGGCGCTCTACGAGGACGAGCAGGTCGACCTCTCCAAGGACACCATCGCCCTGTGCCGCATCGGTGAGCGCTCCGCGCTGACTTGGTTCGTGCTGCACGAGCTGCTCGGCGTCGAGAACGTCAGGAACTACGACGGCTCCTGGACCGAGTACGGCTCCCTCGTCGGCGTGCCGATCGAGCTCGGCCCCGCCAAGTAGACCTTTCCAGACCCCTTCAGGAGTAAGACATGTGCGGTGCGAAGGCCGGCGGCCCGGACGCCTCGACGATCAAGCCCGGTGAGACCACCATCCAGGGTTCGGTGACCCGCGACGGAGAGCCGGTGACGGGCTACGTCCGTCTGCTGGACTCGACCGGCGAGTTCACCGCGGAGGTCCCCACCTCCGCCACCGGACAGTTCCGCTTCTACGCGGCGGAGGGCACCTGGACCGTCCGCGCCCTGGTGCCCGGCGGCACCGCCGACCGCACGGTCGTCGCCCAGCAGGGCGGTCTGGCCGAGGTCGCGATCGCGGTCTGAGGACACGGCAACGGCCGGAGGGCCGCACCCCACGGGTTGGACGCCCGGGGTGCGGCCCTCCGGCCGTTACCGCCCTACGCTGGAGGTATGTACGCGCGCAGGCGGCACGTCTACTTCGCCATGATGGGCACCTGCATCGGGCTGTTCGTCCTGGCCTGGGGTGTGGTGCGGCTGTGGTCGGTGCCCGCGGCCGTGGGCATGTGCCTGGTGGCCATGGTCATCCCGCCGGTCGCCGCGATGGTCGCCAACCGGCGGGGTCCGGAGGACCGCTGGTGGGACGACCCGTCCGGCGATCCGCAGTCCGACGAGTGGTGGGACGAGCTGGACGGCAAGAAGCGGCCCCGTCAGTAGACGAGTGCCTGGGCCCCGTCCGCCACGGCCTCCTGCACGAAGACCTGCGCGCCGGCGATCCGCACGCCCTCGAGGACGTCCTTCTCCGTGATGTCGCGGCGGGCCGCGCACTGGGTGCACAGGGTGATCCGGCCGGCGGCCAGGACCGAGTCCAGCAGGTCGGGCAGCGGGGCGGCGTGCGGCAGCTCGAACTCGGCGGCGCGGCCCGGCAGGGCGAACCACGAGGACTCCCCGGTGAGCCACAGCGACACCTCGACACCGCTGGCGGCGGCCACCGCGGCCACCGTGAACGCCTGCGAGCAGCGCTCGGGCGCGTCGGCTCCCGCGGTCACCTTGATCACAAGTTTCTTCGCCATGACCGAATCGTAATCATGATCGCTACAACTTCGGCCGGCGGCTGTGGGTCTCCTGTGCGCGCGTGGACGGAACGCGCGCTTCACATCTGTGGGGGGAACGTCTTGGAACAGCCCGAAGAACCAGCGGACAGACCACCGGTCACACCGGAGCGGCGGCGCGGGCGGACCGCCGCCCTCGTCGCCGTCGCCGCCGTGCTCGGTGTGGTCGCCGGCACCTGTGCCGGGTACCTCGTGCAGGCCGACCGGGAGCCCACCGAGCTGCCCCCGCTGTCGCAGCCCGTGCTCCCGCAGGCGAAGGGCGGGGCGCCCGAGCCGTTGTCGGCCGACGAGGACCGGCGGGTGAAGACCGACGGTGATCTGCGCAAGCTGCTGATCAAGAAGCCGCGCGGGGCCAAGGAGGCCGACTGGCCGATGGGCGGTGACGGCTGGCTGGAGCTCGCCGGGTTCGCCGGGTACTACGAGGAGCCCGGGGACATGTTCGGGGGGCTCGTCATGGACGGGTTCCGCCGTGCCGCCGTCACCGGGTGGTCCGGCAACGACCACAGCGTGGAGATCCGGCTCATCCAGTTCCGCCAGGAGGAGACTCTGGCCGCCGCCGAGACGGTCGACAACAGCCAGTACTGGGCGGACGACGAGGACGACACCGACAGCTGGCTCGTGCCCGGCACCGGGGAGGGCCGGGTGTACGTCCACAACAGCCCCGACCGGGAGACCGGCTACGAGCCCGTGTACGGCGCGGAGGCGCACATCTGGCGCGGGGACATCGCCGTGGAGATCTGGGTGTACGGGTCCAAGCCCGTCCCCAAGAAAATGATCATGGATCTGGCCGAGCGGCAGATGGAGCGGCTGTGAGCGAGACAGAGACCCGGCCGGAGGAGCGGACGCCCGAGCCCGCCGCGAAGCGGCCCGTACGGTGGGGGCGGATCGCCGCCGTCGCCGGGTCCGTACTGCTGGCCGGGGCCGTGATCGCCGGAGTGGGCTACACCGTCGTGACCGTGAACGGCGCGGACCGCGACGCGGGCGCACCCCGCTGGAAGCTGCCCAAGGCGCCGGCCGCCGAGGCGGAGCAGCCCGAGGCGCGGGGGCTGGCCGGAATGCTCGTGCCGTACGGGTACGACAACCTGCTCCCGGGACCGGACCTCTCCGAGTTCGGCAGGGACGAACAGTTCGACGGGGCCAGGGCCACCGTCCTGCACAAGAGGGCGCTGAGCGGTCTCCCGCGCTCCCAGCGCAAGGAGCTGGAGAAGGAGATCGACGGCTGGCGCGTGCAGGGGATGGCGATGCGCAGCTACACCAGCGGATCGACCAGCGTCTACAGCCCGATAGACGTCTACACCGTGGGCATCGTGCTCACCCGGATGAAGGACCGGGAGGCCGTGCGGGACCTCGCGACGTACCAGGACGGCCTCATCGAGGCCCTCGACATCTTCCGCGAGGGCCCGGAGATCAAGGGCCACAAGAACGCCCGGTGCTTCCTGCCGCCCGAGGACGAGGAGTCCGGGATCGACTCGATGGAGTGCTCCGCCTACGTCGGGGACGTCCTGGTCACCCTCACGGCCGCGGGCGGCAAGCCCCTCGACACCAAGAGCGTCGCCACGCTCTTCGGTCAGCAGCTGGACCGTATCGACGAACCCGGGAAGGCCGTATGAGCGAGCAGCAGGTCACCCCCGAGGCCGTCCCCGCCGCGCCGCCCGCGCGCGAGGGCCGCCGCGTGCTGCGCGCCGCCCTGCGCTGGACCGCCGCCGTCGTGGTCTTCGCCGTGGCCGGTGCGGGCACGGCGTACGGGATCACCCGGATGGAACGTACGGACGTACCCGGACTCGCGACGGAGTCCGACGGACGGTGGGACTACCCGCCGCTGACCAGGCCGCCGCTGCCCGCCGGCAGCCCCGGACCCGCCGCCGAGTCCAACCCGGCCGGCACCCACCACGCCGACCTGCGCGCCCTGCTGCTGCCCGCCCCCGAGGGGGCGAAGGAGGACAAGGCGCTGCGCGGCGAGGACGGCTGGCTCGCGACGGACGACTTCCTGAAGGAGTACGGCGAGAAGGAGGACCGGGGCGAGTTCCGGCAGAAGCTCACCGACGCCGGCCTCCGGCACGTCGCGGCACGCGGCTGGACCACCGGGGACGGCACCCGGACCCGTGTCTACCTGCTGCAGTTCGACACCGCGGCCATGGTGGAGGAGACCTTCTTCAACCCGTACTTCTCCTACAGCGACCCCACGCTCTCGGTGCGCGGCGCCGAGAGCGTGGGCTACGACGAGGGCTTCCCGGAGAAGATCGTCGTCCCGGGGGTCCAGCGCACCTCCTACGTCGAGGCCAAGCCGTACGGCAAGGAGCAGGAGCGTTACGCCTACCTCGCGGCCGGTGACGTGCTCGCCGTGGTGGTGCAGTCCCGCGAGGGCACCGCGCACGCCGTGCCGTTCCGGCAGACGGTGGTCCTGCAGAGCCAGCTGCTGGGCTAGGACGGGGAGTGCGGACCTCGCACGACAGGGCCGGGCCCCGGCCGCGTAAGCTGGGGCCCGGCCCCGTGCACACCTCCGCACCCGCTCAAGGAGCACCCCGTGGAACTCTTCTTCGAAATCCTGTTGGTCCTGGTTGCCGTCGGCGTTCTCGCCTTCGCCGGGCTGACCGTGAAGAAGCTGTACCAGGGCCAGCGCTGATCACCGACGCCAGGAAGTTCCGCTCATGATCGAGATCCCGTCCGACCTGCACAAGGACCTCGTCCCGCTCGCCTTCCTGCTCGGCGACTGGGCCGGCGCCGGCGTGCACGACTTCCCCGGCGCCGAGAAGTGCAACTTCGGCCAGGAGGTCACCTTCGCCCACGACGGGCGGGACTTCCTGGAGTACTCCTCGCACACCTGGGTGCTGGACGGCGACGGCAACAAGGTGCGGCCGCTGGAGTCCGAGCACGGCTTCTGGCGGATCGACGCCGCCCGCAAGATCGAGGTGACGATGACCCGCGACGACGGCGTCATCGAGATCTGGTACGGCGAGATGGCCGAGGGCAAGCCGCAGATCGACCTGGTCACGGACGCGGTGGCGCGCACCGCCGCCTCGGGGCCCTACAACGGCGGCAAGCGGCTGTACGGCTACGTCAAGAGCGACCTGATGTGGGTCGGCGAGAAGCAGACCCCCGAGGTCGAGCTGCGCCCCTACATGTCGGCGCACCTGAAGAAGGTCGTCAGCCCGGAGGACGTCGAGCGCTGGGCCAAGGCACTTCCGGACGACATGCCGGACGACGGGATCGCTTTCTTCAAGTAGTCCTAGACTCTTGGGTGTGGTGAGCACCGACTGGAAGAGCGACCTCAGGCAGCGCGGCTACCGGCTGACCCCGCAACGGCAGCTGGTGCTCGAAGCCGTCGACACCCTGGAACACGCGACCCCCGACGACATCCTCGGCGAAGTGAGGAAGACGGCGTCGGGGGTCAACATTTCCACCGTGTACCGCACGCTGGAGCTCCTCGAGGAGCTGGGCCTGGTCAGCCACGCCCATCTGGGGCACGGGGCGCCGACGTACCACCTGGCGGACCGGCACCACCACATCCATCTGGTCTGCCGGGACTGCACCGACGTGATCGAGGCCGATGTCTCGGTGGCCGCCGAGTTCACCGCCAAGCTGCGCGAGCAGTTCGGGTTCGACACCGACATGAAGCACTTCGCGATCTTCGGGCGGTGCGAGGACTGCGCGCGGAAGGCCGCACCTGCCGAGTCGTAGGCTTGGGCGTATGAAGAGCCCCCTGCTGACCCTGCCCGGCGCCGTCCCCGCCGAGGGCGTGGACGAAGGCGTGGCCGCCCACTACGGCGACCTGTTCCGCGAGCAGCGCGCCCTCGCCGACGGCACCGGTTTCGTCGACCTGTCGCACCGCGGGGTCGTCACCGTCTCCGGTCCCGAACGGCTGGCCTGGCTGCATCTGCTGCTCACCCAGCACGTCAGCGACCTCCCCCCGCACCGGGCCACCGAGGCGCTGATACTTTCCGCCAACGGCCACATCGAGCACGCGCTCTACCTGGTCGACGACGGGGAGACGGTCTGGGCGCACGTCGAGCCGGGCACCCAGGAGGCGCTGATCGCCTATCTGGAGTCGATGAAGTTCTTCTACCGGGTCGAGGTCGCCGACCGCACCGACGACATCGCGGTGGTGCACCTGCCCGCCGGGTCCATCGCGGAGGCCCCCGAGGGGGTCGCCGTGCGCGAGACCCCGTACGGCAGGGACCTGTTCCTGCCCCGCGCCGACCTGGAGGCGTACGCGGAGAAGGCCGGGCCGGCCGCCGGGCTCCTCGCGCACGAGGCGCTGCGGGTCGAGCAGCACCGGCCGCGGCTCGGTTTCGAGACCGACCACCGGACCATCCCGCACGAGCTGGGCTGGATCGGCACGGCGGTGCATCTGCAGAAGGGCTGCTACCGGGGGCAGGAGACGGTCGCCCGGGTGCAGAACCTGGGCAAGCCGCCGCGCCGGCTGGTCTTCCTGCACCTGGACGGCAGCGAGGTCCATCTGCCCCCGGCCGGGACGGAGATCCGGGTCGCGGACGACGGGGCGGAGGGGCGCAGGATCGGGTTCGTCACCACGTCCGTACGCCACCACGAGCTGGGCCCCGTCGCGCTGGCGCTGGTGAAGCGGAACGTGCCGGTGGACGCCCGGCTGCTCGCCGGGGAGACGGCGGCGGCGCAGGAGACCGTCGTCGAGCCCTGAGCCGCCGGAGTACGGCTCAGACCTCCAGCAGGACGGTGAACGGGCCGTCGTTGGTCAGCGACACCCTCATCCGCGCGCCGAAGCGGCCCGTCGCCACGGTGGCGCCCAGCTCACGCAGCCGCGCCACCACCTCGTCGACCAGCGGCTCGGCCACCTCGCCGGGGGCCGCGGCGTTCCAGGTGGGGCGGCGGCCCTTGCGGGCGTCGCCGTAAAGGGTGAACTGGCTGATCACCAGCAGCGGGGCGTCGATGTCGCTGCACGACTTCTCGTCCTGCAGCATCCGGACCGACCAGAGCTTGCGGGCGAGCTGCGCCGCCTTCTCCTTGGTGTCCTCATGGGTGACGCCGACGAGGACGCACAGCCCCTCGCCCTCGATCGCCCCCACGGTCTCGCCGTCCACCACGACGCTCGCACCGTCGACCCTCTGCACCACAGCTCGCATACGACCATGATGCCGGTCGGGGAACAGGCGCCCGACCGCGGCCCACGAGGAGGCCCGGCCGGGCTATTTTTACTCCTTAGCGCCCATCTGGGGCGGATCGGGGTCACTCGCTCACTATGTGGCCGCTTGGGGTGGCACGATGCTGGCACATGCCGGTCGAGGGGACGGTTGAGGCACATGAGCACACCGGGGATCGGACAGCCTTCCGGGGCTGTCGCGGCGACCCAGGCGGGAGTCGGGGAGCGGGAGTTCTGCCGGCCGCCCACGCAGCGCACGGACAGCCCGGTGCTGCCCGAGGACCGGCCGGCGCGTGATCTGACCGTGCTCAGCCTGGCCGAGCTGCGGACGGTGCGGCGGGACGCGCAGCGCGACGAGGCGGACCTGAGCTATGTGCGGAGGCTGCTCCAGGGGCGGATCGACATCCTGCGGGCGGAGCTGGCCCGGCGGCCGCTCCCGCAGGGCCCGCCGTCGGTCCTCGCGCCGGTGGAGGCGTCCGTCGTCGAGCGGCTGCCGGAGATCCTGCGGGACACCCCGGCCCGGCACCGCTCCTCCGCCCGCCATGTGACGCTGGGGACGCCGCAGGGCGAGGAGTACCGGCGGCTGGCGGCCGAGACGCTGTCCGAGGTGGAGCTGTCCGACCTGGGCGCGCGCACGGACGGGGAGCTGAACACCGCGATGGGGCGGCTCGTGCGGTACGAGCAGCAGGTGTCGCGGCGGCGGCAGCGGCTGCAGCGCACGGCCGACGAGTGCAGCGCGGAGATCGCCCGCCGGTACCGGGACGGGGAGGCGCAGGTCGACGACCTCCTGGTGTGAGGGGCGGCGCGTGCGAGGGGTGGTGCGAAAACCTCTTCGACACCCGGTGCGCTGCCGACCTACCGTGAGCGCATGACCTCCCGCACCGCCGTCGACGTACGCCCGATCACCGAGTCCGAGTTCGCCGACTGGCAACGCGCACTGAACGTCGGGTTCCTGCGCGAACCCGGTCTGGATCAGGACATCCTCGACGCGCGCCGGGCGCAGTTCACGCCCGGCCGGTCGCTCGGGGCGTTCGACGCCGGGCGGTGCGTCGCGACGTTCCGTTCGTTCGCGCAGGAGCTCACCGTGGTCGGCGGGGCGACCGTGCCCGCCGACGCCGTCACCAACGTCACCGTCACCGCGACCCACCGGCGGCGCGGGCTGCTGACCCGCATGATGGCGCAGGACCTCACCGCGGCGAAGGAACGCGGGGACGTCGTCGCGACGCTGATCGCCGCCGAGTACCCGATCTACGGGCGGTACGGCTTCGGCCCGGCCACCTCGGCGACCGAGTGGACGGTCGACGTGCCGCGCGCCGGACTCGACCCTCGGTGGGCGGGCCCGGCGGACGGCGGGCGGATCGACCTCGTGGACGCGGAGGACGTCCGCAAGCTCGGCCCGGAGCTGTACGAGCGGCTGCGGCGCGGCCAGCCGGGGGCGGTCAGCAGGGACGAGCTGTGGTGGAGGATCACCACCGGCGCCGTGCGCTTCCATCCCACCTTCCACGAGCCGTACTACGTGGTGTACCGGGCGGCGGACGGCCGGGTCGAGGGCATGGCCGCCTACACGGCGGACGACAACTGGGGTGACGCCAAGCAGCCGTTGAACACGGCGCGGGTGAAGTGGCTGACCGGGGTGACCCCGGCCGCCGAGCGCGCGCTGTGGCACTTCCTCTGCTCGATCGACTGGGTGGTGAAGGTGAGGAGCGGCTGGCGTGCGCCCGACGACCTGCTCCCGCACTTCCTCCCGGACCCGCGCGCCGCCGCCGTCACCACGCACGCGGACTGGATGTGGGTGCGGATCCTGGACGTCGTACGGGCCCTGGAGGCGCGGACGTACGGGGCGGCCGGGGAGCTGGTGCTGGAGGTGACCGACCGGGCCGGCCTCGCCGGGGGGCGTTTCCGGCTGGAGGCGTCCGCGGACGGGGCCGGGGTCTGTGCGCCGGCCGCCGGGAGCGCCGATCTGACGCTGGACGTCGCCGAGCTGGCCGCGCTGTGGCTGGGGGACGAGTCGGCGGTGCGGCTGGCGGCGCTGGGCCGGGTCCGGGAAGAACGAGCGGGCGCCGCCCGTCAGGCCGACGCCCTGCTGCGTACTTCCAGGCGACCGTGGTGCCCGGACGTGTTCTGAGCGCGGTCGCTCTCGCGCCTTCGTGCCTTCCTCCTTCCGCCGACGACGGGTGAGCGCTCATCCGTAGCGAGCTGTTCAGTTGTGGTTGTCGTGCGGGTGGTGCCTGCCGACGGGCTCCCGGCTCCCCTCCGGAAGGGAACCCGGCCGGCGGTCCGTGGTGTGTGCCGTCAGCCGGACTGGGCGAGCAGCATCACGAGGATGACCGCGCCGACGCCGCTGATCACGGTGTTCCGCGCCTTGATGCCCACGGTGAGGGCGACGAAGGCGATGATCCCCATCGGCCCGTACTTCCATTGCACGAGCTGCTCGAAGCCGATGGCCAGGCCTGCGAGCACGATGGCGATGAGCGGCATGACGGGTCCCCCTTGGTGTCGGTGGCCCTCAACCCCCATCCCGGCGGCCAACCCCCCTTGAGGATTCACCAGGTTGTACGAGTTGGCGACCAACTTCTTCTAAGTTATCTCCACTTGGATGATTCCTATAACCACCCTGCGGTGAACTTCCGCAAGATGGCGAGAAGTTGTGGCACGTCCACGTCGACGCCCGTCTGTCTGACCTCGACGTCCCTCCCCCTCGCCGTCGGGGAGCCGCTGCGGTGGATCCACGCGGAGCGGCTGAAACCGGCCAAGGTCGACGTCCGGGTGGTCAGCCCTCGGACAGGGCGCCGGCCCGCGGCGGCCGCTCACAGGGCGGGCCGCGTCACCAGCAGGGCGAGCAGGACCGCCCCCGCGGAGCTCACTCCCGGCCGGTTGGAGCGGATGCCCACCGTGAGCAGCAGCAGGCCGACGATGCCGGCCGCGCCGTACTCCCACTGGAGCAGCTGCTCGACGGTGACGACCACGAGGGCGGGGACGAGGGCGAGCACCGGCATGGCGTGTTCCTCCTTCGGGTGCGGG
Source organism: Streptomyces fungicidicus (assembly GCF_003665435.1). Lineage (NCBI taxonomy): Bacteria > Bacillati > Actinomycetota > Actinomycetes > Kitasatosporales > Streptomycetaceae > Streptomyces > Streptomyces fungicidicus. Next base: position 3,554,069 of record NZ_CP023407.1, on the reverse strand, counting down.
TCGGGGCGGCGGGACGGCGGCGTCGCCAACTTGGTAAAGTTGGCAGCCAACTCTGATTAAGTTATGCCCACTTGGTCCCCAATCGCAATCGACTTTCAAACAACTCCCCTTAGATGGATCGCAGTTGTAACGTTTGGTCGTGACCCAGGAGAACGTCGCAGTGAACGGCAGCAGCAGACACTCGCCGCAGGAGATCGCCGACATCCTGCGGGAGCGCATCCGGTCCGGTGATCTCAGGGCGGGCGAGCGCCTGCCCACCCAGGCCGAGCTGGCCGAGGAGTTCGGCGTGGAGCGCGGCACCGTCCGCCAGGCCCTGCGCGTGCTCCAGCAGGACGGGCTGCTCAGCAACGTCAGCAAGGGCAGCCCGCCGCGGATCGCCGAACCGGCTCACGCCCGGGAGGAACCCCGGCCGACGATGGTCGGACTGGCGCCGCGCCTGACGGAGGCGTTCTCGGCGGCCCATGTGCGAGTCGACGCGGCGTGCCTGACCGCGGAGAGCCTGATGCTGGCGCTGAGCGAGCCGGTCCGGCACATCCACGAGGGCCGCATCCGCCCCGAGTCCGTCGACGTCCGCGTCCTGCTGCCCTCCCGCGAGATCAACCTGGCCTTCCCGGTCTCGGTCGAGGGCCGCGACGGCGCCGACGACCCGGTCCACGAGCGGTGGCTGGGCCAGCGCAACGCCCAGGCCCGGGTGCTCCAGCACAACCTCCTCACCCTGCGCGCCACGCACGGGATGGAGGTGCGCGTCACGTTTCGCGCACTGCCCTTCACTCCGCCGGTGAAGCTGTACCTGCTCAACGGCGAGGAGGCGTTGATCGGCTACTACCTGCCGACCAGGCGCGAGGAGCAGTGGGAGAGCCACACCCTGCAGATGTACGACGTCCTGGGCTCCCTGTCCGTCCTCTTCCCCTTCGTCAAGGGGGACGGGCAGCGGGACCGGATGTTCGTGGAGGAATCCCAGAAGTGGTTCGACACCCTCTGGGAAACCATCACCACGGACCTGACACTTTCCTGGTGACTTCTGAGACGAAGCAGACCGGTGCGGCGACAGCCGAGAAGCGGAACGTGACCGACAACGAACCGGACGCCCTGCGGGACCTGGTCGAAGGCGCCCGTGTCGTGCTGTGGGACTTCGACGGCCCCATCTGCCGTCTGTTCGCGGGGCATTCCGCGGATCGGGTGGCGAACGACCTGACGTCCTGGCTCGAGAGCCGCGGCCTGCACGGCCTGCTCACCGACTCCGAACGCGAGTCCCCCGACCCGCACGTCCTGCTGCGCGCCGTCGGCCATCGGCACCCCGGCAGCGACCTGGTCGCGGAGCTGGAGGAACGGCTCTCCCAGGAGGAGCTGCGCGCCACCGCCTCGGCGATGCCCACCCCGTACGCCGACCCGCTGATCCGCACCTGGACCGCGGTGGGCTCCCGGCCGGCCGTCACCACCAACAACTCCCCGCGCGCCGTGAGCGAGTACCTCGCCTCCCGCGGCCTCGGCGCCTGCTTCGCCACCCGCGTGTACGGCCGCACCCAGGAGCTGAACCACCTCAAGCCCGACCCCCACTGCGTCAACCGGGCCCTGGAGGCCATGACCGCCGCCCCCGCCACCGCCCTGATGATCGGTGACGCCCCGACGGACCTGTACGCCGCGCGGGCGGCCGGCGTGCCGTTCCTCGGCTACGCGCGCAACGAACGCAAGGAGCGGCTCCTGCGCGACGCGGGCGCCACGACGGTCGTGGGTTCGCTGGCGACCGTCCTCGACGTGGTCCGCACCGTGGCTCAGGCCTGAATCATCAGCACGGTGAGCAGCAGGGCCGCCGCGACGGCGAGTCCGTCACGGCGCGCCCTCACCCACACGCCGACCATGAACAGGAGCACCACGCCCAGGGTGCCGAGCTTCGCCTCGGCGAGCAGTCCCACGGACAACTCGCCGAGTGCCGTGAGTACGGGGATCGGGGGCACGTCCGACCATCTCCCATCCACTTCCGGTGGAACGCTCGCCAGTAGTCCAACTGGACTGAATATCGTGGATCTGGTCTGCCCGGACCGGCTGATCGCTTAACCAACTGGCCTGTATCAAAAGTCCGGTTGGGTGAAACTGGGTTTCCCGGATGCCTGAAAGCGGTACGGTCCCCATGTGAACGGGCAGCAGCCCCGCGGAGGCGGAGGCAACAAGGTTCAGCAGGTCGCCGACGAGTTGCGCAGGCGGGTGACCGACGGCACGTATCCGCTGCAGTCCTCCCTGCCGTCGCAGCGTGACCTGGTCGACGAGCTGGGAGTCTCCCGCGAGACCGTGAAGCGGGCGCTGCGCGAGCTGGAGGACGAGGGCTGGATCGCGACGCGGCCGAACAGCGGATCACGAGTGATCAAGACCCAGCGCATCCACACCTCGGCCGCCAGGGCCGGCAGGCTGGGCGGAGTGGTGACCCTGGGCCCGTTCATCGGCGGGGCCTTCGAACAGGAGGAAGTCACCCTGGACGTCTACACGCTGACGTCCGAGACCCTCGACAAGCACATCCGGGTCCAGATGGAGCGCATCCAGAACGGTCTCATCGCACCCAGGAGCATCACACTGCGCATGCTCCTGCCCGATTTGACGGGGCCGCTGCCCTACCCCCGGGTCAAGGACGACCCGGAGGACCTCCGCATGCGCGACCGGCTGCGCACCATCACCGAGCTGTACACCGCGTCGCTGCTCGAGACGCTCGACTACCTGCGGACCGAGAACCTGGTGCCCTCCGTCGACGTGCGGATCCGCCACACACCGCTCACCCCTGCCTTCAAGCTCTACCTCTTCAACGATGCCGAGGTTCTGCACGGCATGTACGAGATCGTCGAGCGGCCCGTGAGTCTGGGACCGGACGAGACGATCACGGCCCTGGACGCCCTGGGCCTCGGCACCACCCTGACCCACCACGAGAAGACGGAGGACCCGGCCGCTCCGGGCTCCGTCTTCGTGGACGGCATGCGGAAGTGGTTCGACTCGGTCTGGAACCAGCTCTCCGCGTGAGCGGCTTCCCGCCGTCGCCCCAGGGAGGAGCGGCGTCGGTGGGCGGGTGCGTAGGCTCGCCGTATGGGTGAGATCGGGCTGCGGGAGCGGAAGAAGCTGCGGACGTACCGGACCGTGTCGGACACCGCCATCAGGCTCTTCCTGGAGCGGGGCTTCGACGCGGTGTCCGTCGCGGAGGTGGCGGCCGCGGCCGAGATCTCCAAGCCGACGCTCTTCCGGTACTTCCCGGCCAAGGAGGACCTGGTCCTGTACCGGATCGCCGACCACGAGGGCGAGGCGGCCAGGGTGGCCGCGGAGGGTCCGGCGCCCGTGGAGGCGTTGCGGCGGCACTTCCTGGACGGCCTTCGGCGGGGCGATCCGGTCACCGGGCTCAGCGACGATCCCGACGTGCTCGCCTTCCACGCGCTGCTCTACGGCACGCCGGCGCTGGTCGCGCGGCTGCACGGCCATCTGGAGCGGTCCGAGGAGGCGCTGGCCGAGGCGCTCGGGGGCGGCCTCGGCGCGCGGCTGGCGGCGGGGCAGATCACCGCCGTGCGGCGGATCCTCGCGCAGGAGAACTGGCGGCGGATCGCGGCGGGGGAGCGGGCCGGCGAGGTGCGGGGCGACGCGGTGGCGGCGGCCGAGCGGGCGTTCGGGGTGCTGGCGCGGGCACTGCCGCCGCTCCTGGGTGAAGCTCAGTAAAAAACGTGACTCGGTTGCTTTATTTGTTACGCTCGGTGGAATGACGTCACCCGAGCCCGCCCTCCGGCACGCCCTCGACCGGGAACGCGCCCACCACGACCACTGCCGCCGCGCCCTCGACGCCATGCTCACCGGCGCCGACGAGCAGGTCGTCACCGGCGAGGACGTCTCCGCGTCCGGCGCCGACGCCGAGGTCCTCGGACACCGGCTGCGCAGTCGGGCCAAGGAGTTGCGGGAACTGCCCCCGGGGCCGCTGTTCTTCGGGCGGCTGGACTTCGCGCCGGGCGACGGCGGCCACTCCGGTCAGAGCTACCACGTCGGCCGGCTGCGGATCACCGAGCACCCCGCCGCCCCGCCCCTCGTGGTCGACTGGCGGGCGCCCGTCTCCCGCGCCTTCTACCAGGCCTCCGCCCGCGACCCGCGGGGCGTCGCCGTGCGCCGGAGGTTCGGCTGGGCGCCCGGCAGCCGCGGCGACTCCGGAGACCTGACCGGGCTGGAGGACGAGCACCTGGAGCGGGGCGAGGAGCGGGTCAGCGGCATCGTGGCCCGGGAGATCGAGCGGCCCCGCGTCGGGCCCATGCGGGACATCGCCGCCACCATCCAGCCCGAGCAGGACGACCTCGTCCGCGGGGACCTGGCGGGCTCCGTGTGCGTACAGGGGGCGCCCGGCACCGGCAAGACCGCCGTCGGCCTGCACCGGGCGGCCTATCTGCTCTACACCCACCCGCAGCGCATCCGGCGCGGCGGCATGCTCATCCTCGGCCCCAGCCGCACCTTCCTCTCCTACATCTCCGAGGTCCTGCCCGCCCTCGGCGAGACCGGCGTACGGCAGTCCACCCTCACCGAGGAGATCGCCCGGCACCCGGTCACCGGGACCGACGACGAGCGGGCCGCCGCCGTCAAACACGACGTCCGGATGGCCGAGGTGCTGCGCCGGGCCCTGTACGCGGGGGTGCGCGCCGACCGGACCGACTCCCTCGCCGTTCCCGACGGTTTGTACCGCTGGCGGCTCGACGCGGACGAACTGGCCCGGATCGTGGCGGACGTACGGGCCGGGGAACCCCCGTACGGCGTCGGGCGCGAGCGGGTGCGGGCCCGGATCGTGGCGGCGGTGCGGGAACGGGCCGAGCGGCGCAGCGGGCCCCGCGGCACCGCCTGGGTGCGCCGGATCGAGCGGGCGCGCCCGGTGTCGGCGTACGTCGACGCCGTGTGGCCCCGGACGCGGGCGGAGGAGGTCGTGGCCGGACTGCTCGGTGACCCCGGCGTGCTGGCCGCCGCCGCCGAGGGGGTGCTGGACGCCGGGGAGCAGCGGGCCGTGCTGTGGGGGCGGCCGCCGCGGTCGTGGAAGTCGGCGCGCTGGTCCGCCGCGGACCTGGTGCTGCTCGACGAGGTCGCCGGGCTGGTCGAGCACCCCGAGGGGTACGGGCACGTGGTGGTCGACGAGGCCCAGGACCTGTCCCCGATGGAGTGCCGGGCCATCGCCCGCCGGGCCGCCTTCGGCTCCCTCACGGTGCTGGGCGACCTGGCGCAGGGGACCACCCCGTGGGCGGCCCGCTCCTGGCAGGCGGTGCTGCGGCAGCTGGGGAAGCCGGACGCGGCCGTGGTCCCGCTGACCACCGGGTTCCGGGTGCCGCGGGCGGTGGTCGGGCTCACCAACCGGCTGCTGGAGCGGCTGGACGTCGACGTCCCGGCCGCCCGCTCCCTGCGCGGGGACGGCGAGTTGCGCACCCGGAAGGTGGCCGGGCCGGGCGGGGTGCCGGAGGCGGTCGTGGCCGCCGTGCGCGACGCGCTGGAACGGGAGGGGTCCGTCGGGGTCGTGGCGGCGGACGCGGACGTGCCCCGGCTGCGGCGGGCGCTGGCCGGGGCGGGGGTGGCGGCGGCGGGTCCGGAGGCGCTGGGCGCGCGGGTCGCCGTGGTGCCGGCGAGTGCCGTCAAGGGCCTGGAGTACGACCATGTGGTGGCCGTCGAACCGGCGGCCATCGCGGAGGCGGAGGAACGGGGCCTGCACCGGCTGTACGTCGTGCTGACCCGCGCGGTGTCCCGGCTGGAGGTGGTGCGGGCGCGGGAGCTGCCCTTCTGAGGGGGCGGGCGGTCCCGTCGTCAGACGGTGGTGTCGTCCTCCTCCACCGGCGGCATCAGCGTGCGCAGCCAGCGTTCGGTCTGGGCGACGTGGGCCTCGGCCGCGCCCGCCGCCGCGCCCGGGTCGCGGTCGGCGATGGCCGTGGCCAGCACCCGGTGGTCCGCGTCGCTCTTGCGGCGCAGCTCCGGGCCCTCGGGGAGGGTGAAGACCTGGTACTTGCGGGAGCGGGCGCGGAAGACCGCGAGCAGGGAGGCGAGGGTGGGGTTGCCGGCCGCGCGGGCGATCTCGGCGTGGAAGCGGTGGTCGAGCTCCGAGGCCTCGGTGGGGTCCTCGGTGGCCTCCATGGACGCGATGAGCGAGAACAGCGTCCCGACGGTCTCGGGCGTCGCCCGCGCCGCGGCCTTCGCCGCGACATGGGCCTCCAGCACGCGCCGGATCTCGTAGACCTCCAACAGGCCGGGCAGCGGCAGGAGTTGCAGGGTCAGCGAGAGGCTGCCGATGAGGTCCTCGGGGCGCAGCTGGGAGACATAGGTGCCGGAGCCGTGCCGCGGCTCGGCCACTCCCAGGGCGGCGAGCATCCGCACCGCCTCGCGCAGCGAGCCGCGGGAGACGCCCAGTTCCTCGCAGAGGTCCGCCTCGGGGGGCATGCGCTCCCCGGGGCCGAGCCGCCCCGTCGCGATCATGTGCCGTAGGCCGTGGAACGCCTTGTCGACTGCGGACATCCTTTTCCTCCCCCTGACGGACCGGCGGCGCCTGCCCCGAGTGCACTGTAGCGAGGCGAGAGATCAGATGTCTTGGATGTATCGACCTTGAGTCATCTGATTTCTTCTGGTGCAGAGGCCTTGTCATGGCTGGAAATGGCATGCCAACATCCCGATTCATCATACGTCTGGCCCGGATCGCAGGGCCGAGATCTGATGTCCTCGCGGATGGGAGTCATGTGAGCGAGACCGAGGTCACCACCGCGCCCCGCCCCCTGCTGCTGGCCGACGGCCGGCCGGCGGCGCGGGCCTGGTCGCTGGACCCCGCCCTGCGCCACCTCAACCACGGCTCGTTCGGCGCCGTACCGCTGGCCGCCCAGGAGCGGCAGCGGGAGCTGCGCACGCGGATGGAGGCCGCCCCGGTGGTGTGGTTCCCCGAACTGCCGCAGCGGATCGCGGCGGCCCGGGTCGACCTCGCGGCCTTCCTCGGCGCGGACCCCGGCGACCTCGCCCTGGTGCCGAACGCGAGCGCCGGCGTGAGCGTCGTCTACGCCAACCTGGCCCACCGGCCCGGCGGGGAGATCGTCGTCACCGACCACGGCTACGGCGCCGTGACGATGGGCGCCGAGCGGCTGGCCCGGCGCTGGGGCGGCCGGGTCCGCACGGCCAGGGTGCCGCTGGACGCCGACGAGGAGCAGGCGTACGAGGCGGTCATGGCGGAGGTGGGCGAGGCCACCGGCCTGGTGGTCGTCGACCAGATCACCTCGGCGACCGCCCGCCGGCTGCCGGTGGAGCGGATCGGCGCGGAGGCACGGCGGCGCGGGATCCCGCTGCTCGTGGACGCCGCGCACGCGCCCGGCCTGATCGCCGCCCCGCTCGACGGGCTGGACTGCGACTTCTGGACCGGCAACCTGCACAAGTGGGGCTGCGCCCCGCGCGGCACCGCCGCCCTGGTGGCGCGCGGCCCGCTGCGGGACGGGCTGTATCCGCTGATCGACTCGTGGGCCGCCGCCGACCCCTACCCCGACCGCTTCGACCAGCAGGGCACGGTCGACGCCACCCACTACCTCGCCGCCTCCTCGGCCCTCGACTTCATCGAGGGCACCTGGGGCTGGACCGCCGCCCGCCGCTACATGGACGAACTGGCCGGTTACGCCGAGCGGGTCGTCGGCGCCGCCTTCGCCGCGCTGACCGGCACGGACGAGGGCCCCGTCGACGTCGGCATGCCGGTGCCCGGCATGCGGCTGGTGCGGCTGCCCGAGGGCCTGGCCGACAGCCGGCTCACCGCCGACGCGCTGCGCGACCGCGCCGCCGCCGAACTGGGCGTGGAGGCCGCGTTCACCAGCTTCGGCGGGCTCGGCTATCTGCGGCTGTCCGCGCACGTCTACAACACCGCCGAGGACTACGAGTACTTCGCCGAACGCTGCGTCCCGGTGCTCGGCGAATGGGCCCGCGCGGCACGCGAGCAGCACCGCGCCTCCTAGCCCGCGCCGCCGTCATCCCCGTACCCCCAAGGAAGAGGTCAGCACGATGAGAAGAAGGACGGCAGCTCTCGCGCTCGGCACCGCCGCCGCGATGCTCCTGACCGGCTGTTCCACCATGAGCCCCGGTGAGAGCGGGACAGTCACCCTCAACATGGTCGAGAGCCTGACCAACCCCGCCCGCAGCGACCTGCTGAAGGAACTGATAGCGGACTTCGAGCGGCAGAACCCCAAGACCAAGGTCAACCTGGTCTCCCCGCCGACCGAGCAGGCGGACCAGAAGATCCAGCAGATGCTCCAGTCCGGCAGCGGCGTGGACGTCCTGGAGGTACGGGACATCACGGTCGGCCCGTGGTCGAACAACGGCTGGCTGTACGACATGAAGAAGGACCTGGCCGGCTGGAAGGGCTGGGACGCCCTCACCGACAACGCCGTCGCGGCCTCCGAGGACGGCGAGGGCCGGACGTACTTCGTCCCCTACGGCTTCTACGGGCTGAGCCTCTTCCACCGCACCGACCTGATCGAGGAGGCCGGCTTCGACAAGCCGCCGGCCACCTGGGAGGAGCTACTGGAGCAGGCGTCGAAGATCCACGACCCGGCGGAGCGCCGCTACGGCTACGCCTTCCGGGGCGGCGCCAACGCGCACAGCAACGCCACCGCGGCGATCGAGGCGTACGTAGCCGACGACATCGACCCGGCCAACGGCTACAAGCTGAAGGACGGCAGCACGATCTTCTCCGCGCCGGAGGCGCTCGACGCGATGGAGACCTATCTGAAGCTGTTCAAGGAGGCCTCGCCCAAGTCGTCGGTGGCCTGGGGCTATCCGGAGATGGTCGAGGGCTTCTCCAACGGTTCCACCGCCTTCCTGCTGCAGGACCCCGAGGTCATCGCCACTGTCTCGGAGTCCAAGTCGATCGGCGAGGACCAGTGGAGCACCGCCCCGCTGGTGGCCGGGCCCAGCGGCAAGACCGTGCAGCCGCTGGCCACCGCCGGGTGGGGCGTGGCCGACGGCAGCAAGCACAAGGCGGAGGCGGTGAAGCTCGTCGAGTTCCTCTCCGAGGGGGAGGCGTCGACGGCGTTCACCAAGAAGAACAGCCTGGTGCCGATCCTGAAGGCGGCGGCCGACGACGAGTTCTACCGGACGGGCCCGTGGGCCAGTTACGTCACCATGACGGAGAACCCGGACAAGTACCTCGTCGTCACGCAGCCGCGCGGGGTCTCCTGGTGGGCGGAGTGGCAGCAGCGGGCCGACACCGACGTGCAGAAGCTGATCCTCGGCAAGCTGTCGCCGAAGGAGCTGCTGGCGGGCTGGGACGCGTACTGGACCGAGAAGTGGAAGAAGTAGCGATGTCCACCACGTCCACGTCCGGTGTCCGGAAGGCGCCCTCCGTGCGGAAGGAGGGGGGCGCCCCGCCCCGGAAGACGGGGCGGCGGCGGGAGTTCACCACCCGGCGCGGTCTGGTCGTCGCCGCCTTCATGGCGCCGGCGGCGGTCTTCGTGGCGATCTTCACGTACTACCCGATGATCGCCGGCAGTCAGATGGCGTTCCGGAACTGGAACCTGACCGACCTGACGGACACCTCGTGGGTGGGTCTGGGGAACTTCCGTGAGGTCTTCACCGACCCCGCGTGGGGCACGGTGCTGGACAACACCCTGCTGTGGGTGGTCGGTTCGATCGTGCCGCAGCTGGTGATCGGGTTCGCGATCGCGCTGTGGCTGCGGCGGCGGTTCCGGTTCCGCGGGCTCTACCAGGCGCTGATCTTCTTCCCGTGGGCGATCTCCGGGTTCCTCATCGGCATCCTGTTCCGCTGGCTGTTCAACAGCGAGTTCGGCGTCGTCAACGACCTGCTGCAGAGGGCGGGGCTGATCGACGAGCCGATCGCCTGGCTGGCCGACCCGAAGACCGCGATGATCGCGGTGCTGATCGCCAACGTCTGGTACGGCGTCACCTTCTTCGCGATCATGATCCTGGCCGCGCTCCAGTCGATCCCCGACGAGCTGTACGAGGCGGCGGCGCTGGACGGCGCGGGCAAGGCGCGCACCCTCTTCCAGATCACCATCCCCTACATCCGTACGACGCTGGCGCTCACGGTGCTGCTGCGGGTCATCTGGATCTTCAACTTCCCCGACCTGATCTTCGGCATGACCGGGGGCGGGCCGAACGACGAGACGCACATCGTGACCACCTGGATGATCAAGATCACGCAGCAGGGCGACTACGGCAAGGCGTCCGCGCTCGGACTGCTGGTCGTCGCCATCCTGCTGGTCTTCGCGGTGTTCTTCCTGCTGGCGACACGCGAGAAGAAGCAGACCGGAAAGCGAGGGGTGCGGGCGTGATCGGCAAGGAATCCACGGCCGGCCGGGCCACCAAGTTCACCTTCCTCGGCCTGTGGCTGGTCTTCTCCCTCTTCCCGCTCTACTGGATCGTCGTCACCTCGCTCAAGGCGCCCGGCGACATCTTCACCTTCCCGATCGCCTACTGGCCCGAGCGGTTCTCACTGGAGAACTACCAGGGCCTGTTCGGCAAGGCGGACTTCGGGACGTACCTGGTCAACAGCCTGGTGGTGGCGACCGTCGCGGGCGCGGTCGCCACGGCGATCTCGACGCTGTCGGCGTACGTGCTGGCGCGGTTCGAGTTCCGCAGCAAGTCCGCGCTGCTGATGGCGGCCCTGGTCACCCAGATGATCCCGTCGTTCATCGCGCTGGGCCCGCTGTACCTGCTGATGACCGACCTGCGGCTGGTCGACAACCGCTTCGGGCTGATGCTCGTCTACATCGCGGTGTGCATCCCGTTCTGCACGGTGATGCTCCGCGGGTTCTTCGAGAACATCCCGGACGCGCTGGAGGAGGCGGCCATGATCGACGGCCTCTCCCGGTTCGGCGCGCTGGTCCGGGTCCTGCTGCCGGTGATGCGCCCCGGGATCGTGGCCGCGTTCATCTTCAACTTCGTCAACTGCTGGAACGAGCTGTTCCTCTCGGTGACGCTGATGAACAGCGACGGCAACAAGACGGTGCCGACGGCCCTGAACGGTTTCATCTCCAGCTTCAACATCGACTGGGGCTCGATGTCCGCGGCGGCCGTGCTCACCATCCTGCCCACCATGGTCCTCTTCGCCTTCGCCAGCCGCCACATCGTGCAGGGGCTCACGGCCGGGTCGGTGAAGGGGTGATCAGACCCGCCGGCCGGCTTGCCGGGCCGCCTGCTCCAGGCGGGCGCGGTAGGTCTCCCACCAGGCCGCGTCGCCCGACATCATGCTGGTGTTGGTCTCGCTCATGCCGACCTCGCCGTCGATGAGTTCCCGGAGGATGTCGGCGTGGCCCGCGTGCCGCTGCGTGTCGGCGATCACCCGGACCACGGCGTGGTGCAGCGTCAGCTCGTCCCTGCCGTCCGGCCACCACGGCACCCTGCCGGTGGTGTCCAGGGGCAGCGCCTCCAGCGTCGCGTCGGCGTGCGCCCACGCCCGGCGGTACAGGCCGGTGATGTACTCCCGTGACTCCTCGGCCGTGGCCCACATGTCGGCGTTGCCCGCCGCCGACTCCTCGGTCCAGGGCAACGGCTCACCGGCCGGCCGGCCGAAGGTGTCGCCGAGGTACCCCAGCTCCACGCCGGCCGCGTGCTTCACCAGGCCGAGCAGATTGGTGCCGGTCGGCGTCATCGGCCGGCGCACGTCGTACTCCGGGAGCCCGTCGAGCTTCCACAACAGGGCGTCGCGGGCCGACTGGAGATAGCGGCGGAGGTCGGACTTGGCCGTGCCGTCGGATGCGGTCATGCGCCCAGTCTGCCGCCCTGGGCCCCCCGAGCCGACGGCTTTTCCCCGGTCAGCGGCGCCATCGCCAGGAGCGGCGGCGGGGCCGGGTGGAGAGGTGCAGGCCGAGGGCCGTCGCGTAGCCGGCGATGCTGTCCTCGTGGCCGTGGCGGAAGCGTTTGACCATGCGCTGGACGGGCCAGACCAGTGATCCGTCGGAGAGGCGGAGCGCGGGGCCCGGCTCGCTGTGGGGATCCGCGCCGTCGGTCTCCCAGGCGCCGCCGGCGCTGCGCCGGACGGTCTCCCCGAGGTAGGCGCCGAGAGCGAACAGGCGGGAGCCCTGGTCCGTGGCGAGGAGGCCCCCGGCCACCGCGACGCCGCGGTCGCTGTGCTCGGCCATGAAGCGCTCGAGGTCCCGCAGGCTCGCGGGGGTGAAGTCCGCCCGGTAGCCGGAGCGTTCGAGGGCCCGGGCGATCCGGGTGGCGCTGGTGCGCACGTCGTCCAGGAGGCCGCGTGCGTCGGAGGCGGTCGCAGTCATGCCGGGATCCTCGCCGATGCCACTGACAACGCCCCCGACGCGTGGCGCACTTTTGCAAGCAGGTGCTTGCAATAGTTAGCGGAGTGCGGCAGGGTGGAGGCATGGCATCGCTCAACGTCGGCAATCTCGGTGAGTACCTGCGCGAGCAGCGGCGCAGTGCGCAGTTGTCGCTGCGGCAGCTCGCCGACGCCGCCGGGGTGTCCAACCCGTACCTCAGCCAGATCGAGCGCGGGCTGCGCAAGCCGAGCGCGGAGGTGCTGCAGCAGGTCGCCAAGGCGCTGCGGATCTCCGCCGAGACGCTGTACGTACGGGCCGGCATCCTCGACGCCGAGCGGGACCGGGACGAGGTCGAGACCCGTGCCGTCGTGCTCGCCGACCCCACGCTGACCGAGCGTCAGAAGCAGGTGCTGCTCCAGATCTACGAGTCGTTCCGCAAGGAGAACGGGTTTGCGGGCGCCGAGGACGGTCAGGCGACGCCGGGGGGTGCCCCGGCTCCCGAAGCCGTCGACGCCCCGTCCGCCGAGCCCCGCCCCCGCGTGGTCGACGGCAGCGACACGGATCCGCGGCGGACGGCCGGCTGAGCCGGACCAGGGCGCCGGCCGCCCACCGCGGATCTCCTACGAACCCTCAGCCGAAACGAATCCGGGAGGACCCTCACCATGGCCATCACCGACGACCTGCGCAAGACCCTCAGCGACCCGACCCCGCTCTACTTCGCCGCCGGCACCGCCGACCTCGCGCTGCAGCAGGCCAAGAAGGTGCCGGCCCTGGTGGAGCAGCTGCGCACCGAGGCCCCGGCCCGTATCGAGGCGGTCCGCAACACCGACCCCAAGGCCGTCCAGGAGCGGGCGACCGTCCGGGTCCGGGAGACGCAGGAGAACCTGCAGAGCAAGGTCGGGGAGCTCATCGGCTCGCTCGACACCGACCTGAAGAAGTTCGGTGAGAACGCCCAGGACCTCGCCCTGCGCGGGGTCGGCATCGCCGCCGAGTACGCGGTCAAGGCCCGGGAGGCCTACGAGAAGGTCGCCGAGCACGGCGAGCACGCCGTGCGGACCTGGCGCGGCGAGGCCGCCGAGGGCATCGAGGACATCGCCGTCGCGGTGGAGCCGGCGGCCGAGCCGAAGCCCGCGCCCCGCCCCGAGCCGGTCGCCGTCAAGGACGCCGCGCCCGCCGCGAACGGCACGGAGGCCGCCGCGAAGAAGCCCGCCGCCAAGAAGGCCCCGGTCCGCAAGCCCGCGGCGAAGAAGACGACCCCGCCCGCGAAGTAGCGGTGACGGAACCGGACGGGCCGGGCACTTACGCGGTGCCCGGCCCGTTGTCCGGGTAGCCGTCCGGCCGATGCGGGTACGGTGACGGCGTAACGACGGCGTAGTGGACGAGCCGAGTCTGGTGGTGGACGTACGTGCTGATGCAGGGCTTCCAGGGGTTCATGTGGTTGCTGAGCATGGCCCTGATTGTGTTCAGCGGCTTCGCGCTGATCGACGCCGCCACGCGCCGTGAGGACGCCTATCGCGCGGCCGACAAGAAGACCAAGCCCTTCTGGCTGATCATCCTGGGCCTCGCCTTCGTGGTGAACCTGATCTTCAACATCCTGTCGTTCCTGCCGGTCATCGGCCTGATCGCGACCATCGTGTACATGGTCGACGTCCGCCCGGCCCTCCGCGGCCTGCCCGGCGGCGGCCGCCCCCGCAGGGGCTCCAGCAGCGACGGCCCCTACGGCCCGTACAACGGCGGCCGCTGACCCGGAGCGGCGCCGTGCGGCGGGCTCGCGGTCAGCCCGCCCGGTCCAGCAGCAGCACCGCCACGTCGTCCGTCAGCTCGCCGCCGTTGAGCGCCCGCACCTCGTGCACCGCGGCCCGCAGCAGTTCCTCCCCGCGCAGCCCCTCGGAGAGCTGGCGGCGGATCATCTCCACCATGCCGTCCTGGCCGAGCCGTTCCCCGGTGTCGCCGACCCGGCCCTCGATCAGGCCGTCGGTGTAGAGCATCAGGCCCCACTCGGCGCCCAGGTCCACCTGCATCCGCGGCCAGCGGGCGCCCGGCAGCATGCCGAGCGCGGGGCCGTTGTCGTCGTACGGCAGCAGACGGGCGGGCGCGCCCGGGCGGACCAGCAGCGGCGAGGGGTGCCCGGCCAGGCACAGCCCGGCCTGCCGGCCGTCCGGCGCGATGTCCACCGTGCACAGCGTCGCGAAGATCTCGTCGTCCGACCGCTCGTGCTCCAGCACCTCCTGCAGCGTGCCCAGCAGCCGGTCCCCGCACAGCCCCGCCAGGGTCAGCGCCCGCCAGGCGATGCGCAGCTCCACGCCGAGCGCGGCCTCGTCCGGGCCGTGTCCGCAGACGTCGCCGATCATGGCGTGCACGGTGCCGTCCGGGGTGCGGACGACGTCGTAGAAGTCCCCGCCGAGCAGGGCGCGGGAGCGGCCGGGCCGGTAGCGGGCGGCGAACCGCAGCGGGGAGCCGTCCAGCAGCGGCGTCGGCAGCAGGCCGCGCTCCAGCCGGCGGTTCTCCTGTGCGCGGACCCGGCCCTCGGCGAGCCTCCGCTCGGCGGAGTCGGACCGCTTGCGCTCCACGGCGTACCGGATCGCCCGGCTCAGCAGCCGCCCGTCCAGCTCGTCGCGGACGAGGTAGTCCTGGGCGCCCACGCGTACCGCCGCCGCGCCGCGCTCGGCGTCGTCGGCTCCGGTGAGGGCGAGCACGGCGTGCCGGGGCGCGATCTCCAGCACGTGCTTGAGCACGGCGAGCTCGTCGTCACCGCCGCCCGCCCGGCCCGGCGCGGGGAGCGCGAGGTCCAGCAGGATGCAGTGCACGTCGTCGGTCAGCAGCCGCCCGGCCTCGGTGAGGTTGCGGGCGGTGCGCACGCGGATCGGCTTGCCGGACTGGTCGAGCAGGTCCGGGACGATCGGTGAGCCGCCGGGATCGTCCTCGATCAGCAGCAGGGTGAGGTTGGTGGCGGCGGCCGTCTCGGTACGCTCCGGCGCGGCGCCGGGCCGGTCCGCGGCGTGCTCGGACGGGTCCGCCGGGCGTGCGGCGGTGACCCCGGTCTCCGGGGAGTCCTGGGCGGAGCCGCCGTTCGGTGCTGCGGCCGGCGCCTGACCACCTTCCGCGGCCGGGATCGCTCTCTGCCGCGGTACGGGTGCGGGCATTGTTCCGGGTTCCTTCCCTCCCCCCGAGGGCACGGTGGGGGCGACGGCCTTGGGCCCTGTTCCCCTTTCGAACGGGGACGATAGCGGCTGACGGCGCCGCAGCGGAATGGTGTGAACCACGCCGCTCGGCCATCCACCGCTGTCATATGCCGCGTTTGCTACCGCAGTTGGACAGGCCGGAACCGCCACCGGGATGACGAACGTCACTCCCCGGGCGAGGCGGCGGGGAGAACGGCGTGCGCTGGGTCACGTGGCCTGTGTCACGGGGCAGTTGAGCGGCCGGAGGGAGCGCGCGAAACCCCGCGGTCCGCTCACGCGTCGGGCCGTACGACCCCGAGGATCGGCATGGATCCGGCCCCCGCGGTCGTCACCGTCCGCCCCGGGCGGGGGGCGTGCACCATGGTGCCGTCCCCGATGTACATGCCCACGTGGCTGGCGTCGTCGAAGTAGATGATCAGGTCACCGGGGCGCATGTTCTTGATGTCGATCCGCTCCAGCTGCGCCCACTGCGCCTCCGAGGTGCGCGGCATGCCCTGCCCGGCCGAGATCCAGGCCTGTGAGGTCAGCCCGGAGCAGTCGTATGACTTCGGCCCCTCGGCGCCCCACTGGTACGGCTTGCCGATCTGGGCGGTGGCGTACGCGACGGCCTTCTTGCCCTTCGCCGTCGCCTTGCCCCTGATCTCGTCGAGGATGCCGGAGCTCAGCCACGACGCCTGGGCCTCGTCGGCGGCCTGCTGCTCCAGCAGGGCCAGACGCTCCTTCTCCTCCTTCTCCAGCGTGGACTCGACCTGCTCGGCCGCCTCGATCTGCTTCTCGATCTTCTTCTGCGCCTTGGCCTTGGCCTTGCGGCCCGCCTCCAGCTTCGTCATCTGCGCTTCGGCGTCCCGCGCGTACTGCTCCAAGTCCTGCTGCGCCCGGGTCAGTTCCCCGAGCAGTCCATGGGTCGCGCGCTGGCCGGCGCGCACCCGGCCCGCGCCGTCGAGGAAGTCCTGCGGGTCGTCGCTCAGCACCAGACGGGCCTCGGGCGGGAGCCCGCCGCCGCGGTACTGGGCGGCGGCCGCGGCGCCGGCCCGGGCCTTCAGCCCGTCGAGCCTCTCCTGGCCCTTGACGATCTTCTTCGCCAGCCGGACGATCTCCGCGGACTGGTGCCGCGCCTTCTCCTCGGCGGCGTTGTACTGGTCGGTGGCCACGGCCGCCGCGCGGTAGAGCTTGTCGAGCTTCTCGCGCACGATCTCGAGTTCCTCGTCGGCCGGCAGGGTGACGCTCGCGCTCGTGGTGGGGTTCGGGGACGGCGGGGGAGTGGGCGCGGCGAACGCCGTGCCGGGCAGTGCCAGCACGGTGACCGCGCAGACCACGGTCACGGCCGCCGTGAGCAACCCGCGCTTTCCCGTTCCCATGTCACGCACCCCCGCTTGATTAACCGCCAGTAACATCTGGTCGCCCGGGGGATGCTGCCATGCCGGCGCGCGAAACGACAGAGGGTGTACTCACCCGTCTCCTCGTCCCGGGCATTCCCGGCACGGTGATCATCCCGCCGTTGTGACGAACGGCTCACGGAGATCGTTCCCGGCGTGCCCGGCCTCCCCCGGACGGGTCACCGCTCCCGGCGGACCGGGCGCCGGGCGCGTCGTCACCCCCGCGGCGCCAGCGCCTCCCACCGCACCGTGACCTCCCCCTGCCGCCAGCGCCCCGGCGCGTCCGTCACCGGCCAGTCGGCCGTGAGGTCCCGCACCGTCCGGATCCAGCGCTGCCGGGCGCCGTACGAGGCGTACGGCGCGGCGGCGGCCCAGGCGCGGTCGAAGTCGCGCAGGAAGGCGTGCACCGGCTCGCCGGGGACATTGCGGTGGATGAGCGCCTTCGGCAGGCGTTCCGCCAGGTCGGAGGGGCGTTCCAGGGAACCGAGGCGGGTCGCGAAGGTGACGGTGCGCGGCCCTTCGGGCCCGAGCGCGACCCACACGTGCCGGCGGCCGATCTCGTCGCAGGTCCCCTCGACCAGCAGTCCGCCGCGCGAGCCCGTCGCCGGGTCGGCCGGGGCCAGCCGGGCGCACAGCCGCCGCCACACGGCGGCCACCTCCGCCTCGTCGTACTGGCGCAGCACGTTCGCCGCGCGGACCAGCACCGGCCGCCCGGCGACCGGGAGCTCGAAGCCGCCGTGCCGGAAGACCAGCCCCTCGCGCTCGTACGGCCGGGCCGCCTCGACCCGGACCGGTTCGATCTCGACGCCCGTCACCCGTGTGCGGGGCGCCACGGTGCGCAGCCTGTGCAGCAGTTCGACCGCCGTCCAGGGGGCGGCGCCGTAGCCGAGGTCGACGGCGACGGGGTCGCCCGCGCGGCGCAGTTCCGCTCCGTGCGCGGCCGCGATCCAGCGGTCCATGCGGCGCAGCCGGTTGGGATTGGTCGTCCCGCGCGTCACCGTGCCCACGACGCGGGAGCGGGAGGGGGCGCGCACTGTCATGGGGTCGAGTATGCGGGTACCCGGGGCCGACGCCGCCGGTGGTGACGTGGACCACTCTCGAACGGTTGAGCGAAACCCGGTAATGATTCGGCAAAAACGCGAACCGGGGACGTCGTCCGGAAATGGGAACGCAATCCTCCGGCGTTGATGCCCCCGAGGGTCCGCACACCCTCCACCAGTCATGCCCGCAGCGAGGAGGAACGCCACGTGAGCCAGTACATCGCGAGGCTCGGGCGGCGCTCCCCCGCCCCCTCTGCGCGGCTGCGCCTGCACCGCAGGCCCCGCCGCGTGGCGATGCTCTCCGTGCACACCTCACCGCTGCACCAGCCGGGCACCGGCGACGCGGGCGGCATGAACGTCTACATCGTGGAGCTCGCGCAGCGCCTCGCCGCGATCAACATCGAGGTCGAGATCTTCACCCGCGCGACCGCCGCCGCCCTCCCGCCCGCCGTCGAGCTCGCCCCCGGCGTCCTCGTCCGGCACGTCGACGCCGGCCCCTACGAGGGCCTCGCCAAGGAGGAACTCCCCGCCCAGCTGTGCGCCTTCACCCACGGCGTCATGCAGGCCTGGGCCGGCCACCGCCCGGGCCACTACGACCTGGTCCACTCGCACTACTGGCTCTCCGGCCACGTCGGCTGGCTCGCCGCCCAGCGCTGGGGCGTCCCCCTGGTGCACGCCATGCACACCATGGCCAAGGTCAAGAACGCCAGCCTGGCCGACGGCGACACCCCCGAGCCGGCCGCCCGCGTCATCGGCGAGACCCAGATCGTCGACGCCGCCGACCGGCTGATCGCCAACACCGCCGAGGAGGCCGACGAACTCGTCCGGCACTACGCCGCCGACCCCGGCAAGGTCGCCGTCGTCCACCCCGGGGTGAACCTGGGCCGCTTCCGCCCCGCCGACGGCCGGGCCGCCGCGCGGGCCCGCCTCGGCCTGCCCCAGGACGCCCTGATCCCCCTCTTCGCCGGCCGCATCCAGCCCCTCAAGGCGCCCGACGTGCTCCTGCGCGCGGTGGCCGCCCTCCTCGGCGAGCGTCCCGAACTGCGCTCACGGATCTGCGTCCCCGTGGTCGGCGGCCCCAGCGGCAGCGGCCTCGCCAAGCCCGAGGGCCTGCAGAAGCTCGCCGCGCGGCTCGGCGTCGCGGACGTCGTCCGCTTCCACCCGCCGGTCGGGCAGGAGCAGCTCGCGGACTGGTTCCGCGCGGCGTCCGTGCTCGTCATGCCCTCCTACAGCGAGTCCTTCGGACTGGTCGCCATAGAGGCGCAGGCGGCCGGCACCCCGGTGCTCGCCGCAGCGGTCGGCGGCCTCCCCGTCGCCGTACGGGACGGGCACACCGGCTTCCTCGTGCAGGGCCACGACCCCGACGCCTACGCTCGGGTGCTGCGCGACTTCGCCGACCACCCGCACCTCGCCGACCGCATGGGCGAGGCCGCCGCACGGCACGCCCAGTCCTTCGGCTGGGACACCGCGGCCGCGGCCACCGCCGACGTGTACACGGCCGCGACCCAGGCCCACCGCCGTCACGTACGCTCCACCCATGGCTGACAAGGCGGCGGAGGCAGCGCAGGTCATCGAGGACGTCCTGAGGGACGCCGAGCTGGAGTGGGAGAGTCCCGAACCCGGCAGTTACGTGGTGAAGCTCCCCGGCACCCGCAAGCTGTCCACCACCGTCTCCCTGATCGCCGGCCGGCACACGCTCTCCCTGAACGCCTTCGTCGTCCGCCACCCCGACGAGAACGAGGGCGCCGTCCACCGCTGGCTCCTGGAGCGCAACCTCAAGCTGTTCGGCGTGAGTTACGCCGTCGACCCGCTCGGCGACATCTACGTCACCGGCCGCCTGCCCCTTTCCGCCGTCACCCCGGAGGAGCTCGACCGGCTCCTCGGGCAGGTCCTGGAGGCCGCCGACGGCAGCTTCAACACGCTGCTGGAGCTCGGTTTCGCCTCCGCGATCCGCAAGGAGTACGACTGGCGGGTGTCGCGCGGCGAGTCCACCCGCAACCTGGACGCGTTCGCCCATCTGCTGCAGCGTCCCTCCGGCGAGTGAGCACCGTCAGGGCCCCGAACGGACGTACGACGCCCTGCTGTTAATCTGCCGCGATCCGGACCCCGCCTCTCAGGGGTCCCGTGCATGAAGAGGACGTGCATGCGCACAGGCAGATCCACCCTGACGGCCGTGCTCACCGGGGCGCTCGCCCTGGGGCTGTTCACCGCGACGCCCGCCCGGGCGGCGGACACCGGCGTCACGGTGTCGGACATCGTCGTCAACAAGGGCAAGCCCATCATCGTGGGCATCACCGAGGAGAAGGAACCCGCCGTCACCTTCCGCATGACCTGGCCCGCGGGTTACACGTCCGGCGACATCACCGCGTTCCCGCACCTCTACCACGAGACCACCGCCGCCAAGGGCGCGGAGACCGGCATCCGCACGGGCTACGTCACCTACTACGACGACACCCCCCGCTCCGCGAACGTCGAGGGAGTGCTCTACATCGACCCCCGGTGGACCCTGGACTCCACCAAGGACGCCACCACCTGGAAGATCGCGGTCAACGTCCGCCGCTGGGCCCACGGCTCCGAGACCAAACTCGAGGCCGAGGAGACCCTGACCGGCCTCGGCACGGTCCAGGTCAAGCGCGCGGCGCGGGCCACGGTGAACGCCTCGCCGGAACCGGTCGCCAAGAACAAGACCCTCACCGTGACGGGCAAGCTGACCCGCGCCGACTGGGGCAGGGAGGCGTACGTCGGCTACCCCGACAAGCTCGCCAAGCTCCAGTTCCGCAAGGCGGGCACCAGCACGTACACGACGGTCAAGACCGTACGCGCGAATTCCACCGGCTCCCTGAAGACCACGGTGACGGCCACCACCGACGGCTACTGGCGCTGGACGTTCGGCGAGACGTCCACGACGGGCGGCGCGACGGCGGCGGGCGACTACGTCGACGTGCAGTGACCCGCGCGGGGCCGGTGGCAGCGGCTACCGGCCCACCGCGCGGTAACGCCCCGGCGTGACCCCGACCAGCCTCCGGAAGTGCCGGGTGAGGTGCGCCTGGTCGTAGAACCCGGTGTCGACGGCCACCGTGCCCGGCGCCCGCCCCTCCAGCAGCAGCCGGCGCGCGCGCCCCACCCGGCGGGACATCAGGTACTGGTGCGGCGCGATGCCGTAGGCGCCGCTGAACGCCCGCACGAGGTGGGCGGGGTGCGCGGACAGCAGCGCGCCCGCCTCCTCCAGGGTGAGTCCGTCGACCACCCGGGCGTCGAGCAGCTCCCGCAGCCGCCGGGCCAGCACGGGATCGCGCCGGGGCGGCCCGGCGGCGTCCCGCGACCGCAGATGCTCGCGCAGCCGCTCCCCGACGAGGGTCAGCCTGCTCTCGGCCTCCAGCTCGTCACCGGGCCGTACCAGCGCGGAGTGGACCTGCCCGACGCGGCGCCGCAGCACGGGGTCCCGCAGATCGGGCCGGTCGACGGCGGCCCCGATGAGGTCGTCCCCGAGCCGGCTGGTGTCGAGGTAGAGCACCCGCTTGCGGAAGCCGTCGGCGGTGGCGGGGGCGCCGTTGTGGGGGACGTGCGGGGGCAGCAGCGACACCGTGTCGTGCGGGGTGCCGTGCTCGTGCCGGTCCAGGTCGTACCGCACGGCGCCGTCGTCGACGATGAGCAGCGTCCAGGCGTCGTGGACGTGCATCGGGTAGGCGTACTCGGTGTAGCGGGCGTGGAACACCTCGACGACACCCGGGACGCGGGGCCGCCAGGCGGAAACGGCCCGCTCGGGGCGTTCCGCGGCCATGCAAACAACGTACAAGACGCCGCCGGGCCCGGTCGGCAGTCTCGGTGCATGAGCACTCGCTTCGACACGAAGATCGCCGTACTGCTGCGCGAGGACCTGGAGCCCTGGCAGCGCCTCAACGTCACCGCGTTCCTGGTCAGCGGCCTGGGCACCCAGGTCCCCGAGGTCGTCGGGGAACCGTACGAGGACGCGGACGGCGTCCCGTACCTGCCGATGTTCCGCCAGCCCGTCCTGGTCTTCCAGGGCACCAAGGAAGTCCTGGGGGCGGCCCATGCACGGGCCCTCTCCCGCGCCCTGCCCCGCGCGGTCTTCACCTCGGACCTCTTCGCCACGGGTCACGACGAGGCGAACCGCGCAGCGGTCCGCGCCGTCGGCACGGCCGGCCTGGACCTGGTCGGCCTCTCGCTCCACGGCCCGCGGAACGCGGTCGACAAGGTCCTCAAGGGCGCCCGGATGCACCCCTGATACGCCGACACCCACCGCATCCGGTGAGGGAGCGGTGACGGCGTACGTACAACCATGCGGGGTCCCCGCGCGTCCAAGATCACAGTTCAAGCGCCCGTTCACAGGACGTTTCTCGGACCACGGAGAACCATGCCCTCCTCACGCAGCACCGTCCTCGCCACCGCCGCCGTGCTCGCGGTGGCGCTCTGCCCGCCGCTCCTCGCCGCCCCCGCGGCGTCGGCCGCGCCCGCCAAGTACGCGGACGACTTCAACGGTGACGGCTACCGCGACTACGCCTACAGCGGGAGCGTCACCGACGCGGGCAGCGACGGCTCCGGAACCGTCGGCGTCATCTACGGCACGGCCACCGGGCCGAACGGGCGCAAGCAGAACCTCACGCAGAACAGCGCGGGCATCCCCGGCGCCAACGAGTGGGACGACGGTTTCGGCAACGCGATGGCGGCCGCCGACTTCAACCGCGACGGATACGCCGACCTGGCCGTCGGCGTCTACGGCGAGGACGTCGGCACGGTCGCGGAACAGGGCGCCGTCATGATCGTCTGGGGTTCCGCGTCGGGACTGTCCGGTGCCACCTCGGTCCCCAACAAGGCACCGGGGAAGTCGCACCAGATGGGTCTCGACCTCGCCGCCGGGGACTTCAACGGCGACGGCAGGCCCGATCTGGCCCTCATCAACGACCACACCGCGCACGTGTACGCCGGCTCGTTCACCAAGTCCGGTTTCAGCGGCAAGGTCACCAAGCTCACCAACGACAAGATGTTCGCCGAGCACCTGGCCGCCGGGCGGGTCACCAAGGACACGGCCGCCGACCTCGTGGTCGTCGGCGGGGTGGACGGCACCCGGCACACCGTCAGCGGCGCCTGGTTCATCCGCGGGGGCAGCACGCTCACCCGGGGCGCTACCTACGAGCTGGGCACCGGTGAGGACACCAGCTGGGAGGTCGACACCCAGATCGCCGACTTCAACAAGGACGGCTACGGGGACATCGCCCTCGGACACCCCAACGCCCAGGGCAAGGGCGGCGTCCTCGTCTGGCGCGGCGGCTCCACCGGGCCCGGCGGCGTCACCCGCCTCAACCAGAACACCACCGGCGTCACCGGTGCCATGGAGAGCGGCGACCGCTTCGGCGCGAGAATCTCCGTGGGCGACGTCAACGCCGACGGCTACCCCGACCTGGCCGTCGCCGCCCCCGGCGAGGACATCGGCGGACACGCCGACGCCGGCGCCCTGCACATCCTGCGCGGCGGCCCCTCCGGGCTCACCGGAGCCAAGTCGCAGTTCTTCGACCGCAACACCTCGGGCGTGCCGGGCGGCCTGGAGGCCAATGAGTCCTTCGGCGACTACCTGCGGCTGCGCGACTCCGACCGTGACGGGCACGCCGACCTCTTCACCGACTACCTCCGTCTGCGCGGCCACTCCGGCGGCATCACCACGTCCGGCGTCCAGGACACGGTCTCGTCGGACTTCCTGCAGTAGCGCACCCGCGCGGTCACGCCGGTGACGGGGCGGTGCGGGCCGGGCGGGGCGCGCCGCGGAACACCTGCGCGGTGTGCCAGTCGCGGTGCGACGCGGCGACGGGGGCGGTACCCGGTTGGGGGCCGAGGAGGGGGCGGCCGGAGAGGTCGGTGACCTGGGCGCGGGCCGCAGCGCTGTGTCCGACGAAGCTCTGCGAGACCAGGACGCGGTGGCCGTCGCCGACACCGAGGACGCCCTTGTCGAAGAGCTTGTGGTGCAGGGAGCACAGGCACAGCCCGTTGTCGACGTCGTCCGGGCCGTCGAACGCCCACCAGCGCACATGCGCGGCCTCCAGCCCGGCGGCCACCGGCCCGATCCGGCCGTCGTAGCCGCAGAACGCGCACCGGTACTCGTACGCCGTCAGCACCAGCTCCCGCATCCGGCCGTCCCGGCGGCGCCCGGCGGTCGTGCGGAGGGCGACCTCCGCGGGCGCGGACTCCAGGCCGACGGCCTCGCAGAGTTCGGCGTGCAGCGAGGGCGGGAAGTTCGCGTCGAGCAGCGCCCGCGCCATACGGCTGAGCAGCGACCGCTCCCGCCGCAGCGCCGCCCGCAGTTCCGGGGCGAGCCGTCCCGCCGCGTGGGTCGTCCGCAGCTCCCGCACGCCGGTCCCCGGACTGCCGGAGCCGCGGTCGCTGCGCACCTCCCACACCCCGTCACCGACCAGGTGGTGGAAGGGGTAGGCGGGCGAGGTCCGGTTCGTCGGGCCGTACTCCTCCAGCAGCCGCTTGAGGTCGTCCTCCACGGCGCTGTACGCCAGCTCGTCGTCGGCGTCCCGCTGGAACCGGCCGAGGGCGTACAACAGGAGCAGCGGCTTGTGCGGGGCCCGGACCCCGCCTCTGCTCCACTGCCTCAACTCGGCGGCGCGCTCGACCCAGTTCATGACGGCGATCGTACTGACGAGGGGCCGGTGCCTCTTCCGGCTGGTAATGTCGCGCTCTTCGCCGGTTCCGCCGCGCGGAGTCCCCCCCGGCAGGTCGCCCCGTGTCCGACACCCGTGACGTCGATCCCCGCGAGATGTGGCGGCTGGCGCTCGCCGAGGCCGACCGGGTCTTCGCCGACCCGCCCGCGCTCGGCCGTCCCGTGGACGGCTGCACGTACTGCACCCCCGAGTCGGACCTGCGCCTGCTCGGCGGCGACCCCGGCGCCGTGCCGGAGGACGTCCTCGGCCACTTCCTGCGCGAGACCGCCTCCCACTGGGAGAGCGACCAGTACCCCGTCCTGTGGCGCCGTCTGCTGCCCCGCGCGCTGCGCCACTGGGGCCCGGGCGGCGAGGGCTCCGACGCGGCCCTGGAACTCGGTCACCTGGGCCGTCACGGGGCCGGTCTTACCGACTGGCCCGCGCCCGAACGGGCCGCCGTGGAGGGGGCGTTCCGCGCCCTGCTCGCCCTCGCCCTGACCGGCGACCGGCTCCCGGGAGGCATCACCGACCTGGTGGAGGGCATCGCCCACGCCACGGGGGAGTTGGAGCCCTGGCTGGACCACCTGGCCGCCCTCCCCGGCCCGGCGGCCGACGCCGGCCTGGTCCGCCTCGCCTTCGACTGGGCGACCGACCTGCTCTGGGAGGACTTCACGTTCACCTGGTGGTACGACGGCGACCCCGGGCTCGTGGCCGCCTGGCTCCCCACCCAGCGCCCCCGCGTCGCCGCCTTCGCCGCCCGGCACCCACGGTGCAAGACGGCGTCCGACGCGCTGATCGCGATCGACCGGCTGCGCGCGGGCGGCCACAGCCCCTGGCCGTACCCGTACGGCATGCGGCAGTACCTGCGCCTGACCGCCGCGGCGGGGTGAGGGCGCCGCTTCCTCAGTCCGGCAGCGGGACGGAGGCCGCGCGGCCGGCGTGATGCGCTCACGACGGCCATATCCGCCTCCCGCGGCCTATTCTGAGCCGCGAGCGGTTGTCGAGGGACGGGGCGAGCATGTCGTTTCGGGGGGCCAATCCCGAGGACCTGGAGCAGTTGGCGAAACTCCTGGACGGGCGCGGTGGTGTGGAGGACCGCCTCGACGAGGCCTTCACCCGGGCCTCCCGGCTGGGGGCGAGCGGGCATCTGGCGCCGCTGCAGCCGATGCGGTCCTGGACCCGTGACGAGGCGAAGGACCTGCGCAAACGCGCGGTCCTCCTGAGGCTGGAGAACGGCGACCCGCTGGCCGGGCTGCTGTGGGCCGGCTTCACGGCGAAGGACCTGGAGCAGTACCAGGGCGAGGGCATCAAACCGGAGACCCTGCTGCTGGCCAACTCGGTGGCGGCGAGCGGCGATCCGAACGCGAAGAGCCTGGCACGCCAGCCGGGGGAGAAGCTCGGCGACTGGGTCGCGCGGCTCGAGGGGCACGCGCTGTCGAAGATCCCCGGCCTGGAGCCGCACGAGGAGACCCTCACCGAGATGATCAAGTTCGGCAGCGACGCGTTCAACGTGGTGGCCGCCGGACAGGTCTCGCTGGTGAGCGGTTTCTCGGGCACCAAGGTGCTGCTGGGCAACGCCGTGAAGACGGGCAGGCTCGGGCCGATGAAGGCTGCCCTTGAGACCCGTTGGACTGCGGCAGGCAGCAACCCCATCCTGAACTGGGCGGGCAAATCTCTCAAGAAATACGATCCGCCCATTCGCTCGCTGGCCGCCCCCGGCAGCTGGCTCCCCGGGCAGCTCGGCAACATGGCCTCCCGCAGCCCCACGTACCAGAGGGTCGCACACGTTCCGTTCAGCTCCGGCTTCCTGGGCGACCGCTGGAGCAGCGGATGGGACGCGCTGCGCGGGCGCGGCTTCATGAACGCCAAGCTGCTGGGCTTCACGCCCAACCAGGCCATCAACTTCTTCGTCGGCTCGGACGACATGGCCCGTCTGTACGGCGGGGCGACCCACTCCGGCCAGGCGGTCACCCGTGCGGGTCAGGCGAGCCTGTTGACCGTCGGAAAGGCCGGCGGGTTCAGCGCGGCGGCGAAGACGGCGGGACTGTGGCGCGGCGCCGGCATCGTCGGCTCGGCGGGCGCCACGGCGTTCTCCGTCGCCAACATCGCCACCATGGACCACGCGAAGGAGTGGGAGAAGAGCAAGGCCGGCTATCTGGCCAACTACGCGGAGGTCGGCTTCAACGCCTCCCTCACCGCCGCGATGGTCGCCCCCAACCCGGTCACCATCGGCCTCGCCGTGGGCACCGGCCTCGTCTACGGCGGCCTGAAGGTCGTCGAGCACTGGGACGACATCACCGAGGGCGCCGACAAGGCGGCCGAGTGGGTGGGCGACAAGGCGAGCGACATCGGCGAAGGGATCGCCGACGGAGCCAAGAAGCTGGGCAGCGCGCTCAACCCGTTCGATTAGCGAAACGCCGAAGATGAAAGCCTGATCACCATGGAAAAGAGCAGTGAAAGCCTGCAGTTCGAGCTGCTGCCGTACAAGACCGCGCCCAAGAAGCAGCTGCCGACGGCGGGGGTCAAGGGAGATGTGGGGCACTTCGGGCCGGTCGTCGTCGAGCGTTGCCCCATCCATCGGCCGCTGCGCAAGGGAATGGACGATGCCCGGCTGAGCGGTCCGGCCTTCCCGGAAGCGATCTTCACAGGGAAACGCCGGTCAGGACGGCCGTCGCTCTTCAAGGCCGAACTCTTGCTTGACGGTCGGCGCGCGGAGCTCGAGTTCAACTCTCGAGCCCTGCGCAAACAGGACCGTGCCCTGCGCATCAGGTACGAGGGACGGGAGTACGTCTACGTCATCGAGGACCTGGGCAGGGTGAGGGCCTTGACGAGGGAGGGCGTCAGGGTGTCGATCGGACCTGGCCGGCACGTCCCGCCGGCCACGACCTACAGCGCCGGCACGGCCACCGGCCCGGTGGACGCGGTCGACCTCGCCATCGCCATCCTGCTGGAGGAAGTGGACACCGACGTCCTCACGCTGACGGGCGCCGCCCTGTCCTCCCCCTTCGCCCTCATGCAGCGCTTCTCGGACGGGGCGGAGTAACGGACGCCGCCGACGCGATTCAGCGCGGGCCCAGCTCCTCCTTCTCCGGGATCAGAGCGGTCAGCCCGCGCCAGATCTCCCCGGCGTCCGAGCGCACCAGGTGCAGGGGGCTGTCCGGCGTGACCTGTCCGGGCAGGATCGGCTCCTCCGGCTGCTCCCGGATCCAGTAACCCCGGGAGCCGCAGTCCCAGACGGCGAGGCTGCGGAACATCGGCGCGTGCCCGCCGTCGTGCTGTCCGTCCCAGGCGACGGTGACCCGCCAGTACGAGTTCAGGGCGAGCACCAGCTCCGTCAGGGCGTCCGCCATGTCCCCGGTGGTGCCGGCCTCGGTGACGGCCTTGCGGACGGTGTCCCGGTCCTCCCCGGCATCCCCGGCGTCTCCGGCCTCTCCGGCCGGAGCGGCCAGTACCGCGAAGGCGCCGTCCAGGGCCTTCATGGTCGATTCGACGCGCCGCGCCGCCGGCTGCTCCTCGCCGCCGCGCCGCAGCCGGACCATGCGGGCGAGCTCGAAGACGAGCGTGCTCGGCTCGATCGGGATGTACTCCGACTCCTCGTCACCCGGCCAGCCCTCGTGCGCGATCACCGTCTCCGCGCCGACGAGGACGCCATGGTGCACGGGCCCGGCCTCGCCGGTGATCTCGACGCTGATGTTGAGCACGGGAGTCTTCAGGGCTCCCACCAACTCACGCAGCAACGGCGACAGTTCGCCCTCCTCGCCGACCAGCCCGAGTTC
Source organism: Streptomyces fungicidicus (assembly GCF_003665435.1). Classification (NCBI taxonomy): domain Bacteria; kingdom Bacillati; phylum Actinomycetota; class Actinomycetes; order Kitasatosporales; family Streptomycetaceae; genus Streptomyces; species Streptomyces fungicidicus. The sequence goes on along the minus strand of NZ_CP023407.1, from coordinate 3,525,809 downwards.
CTGCAGCTCCCCGAGCGACGGGAAGAGCTCCGGGTCCGGCGTCTCCCCCGCGGCGAGGCGGGCGATCACCCGGACATGACGGTCGGCCAGCCGCAGCCGTGACCTCGAACTGTCGTAACCGGGCATGAGCACATCCTCCACGGGTCGGCTCGCACGAATCTAACCCACGGGAAACAGACGGCGGTGTCGCGCTCGGCGGACTTGCGCACGGTGAGCCAGGACTGTTCGCCGACGGCCGCCCCCGGCGGCAGGGACGCGGTCACGGCCTCGCCGCCCGCGGTGATCCCGGCCGGGGTGCCGGCCCCGGTGAAGCGGTACAGCATCTGGTAGCCGCCGCTGCTGCCGGGCGCGGTGAGCGCCGGCATCTGGGACGGAACCACCCAGGCGTCGGCGGTCCGGGTGACCGAGCGGGCCACCCCGACCACCGTCAGCGCCGGGTCGCCGGGCAGTCCCGTGAAGGCGATCCCAGGTTCTCGGCCTCCTGGCCCGGGGCCTGAGCAACGCCGAACTCGCCGCCCGCCTCCATCTGGCCGAGACGACCGTCAAGACCCACGTCGCCCGCATCCTCGCCAAGCTCGGCCTCCGCGACCGCGTCCAGGCCGTCATCGTCGCCTACGAGACCGGCCTCGTCACCGCCGCCGCCCCCGACACCGCTCACCAGCCGTAACGGGCTCCCCGCGAACGGCGCTCGCCCCTGCCGTCGGCTCACCCGTCCGGCTGCTCCGGACTGTGCGGGCGGTGCGGTCGGCACGACGCTGGAAGCCGAGCCCGTGCGACGGCCGCGGGGGCGACCCTCCAGGAGCGTGACCATGGCCCGGAACCGCTGTCTGATCCTCAGCTCGCCGTCCGAGGTCTGGCGCCTGCTGTCCGACGGCCACCGCTACGGGGAGTGGGTGACGGGAACCCAGCGGGTCCTCGCCGTGGACCCGCACTGGCCGGACGAGGGCGCCCGGCTGGAGGTCCGCGTCGGCGCCGGCCCGCTGACCCTCGACGACACCTGCGTCGTCCGCGTCTGCGAACCGCGGCGCCGCCTGGAACTGGAAGCGAAGGCCGACCCCTTCGGCGCGGCCCGCATCGCCATGAAGCTGACCCCCTGGGGCGAGCACACCCTCTTCACCCTCGACTGGCACCCCCTCCGAGGCCCCGGCACACGGATGCACGGACTCCCCGTGGACTACTTCGTCGGCGTCCGCAACGGCATGATGCTGACGAAGCTGGCCCGGATCGCGGTGAGCGAGCACACCGCGACGGTTTGAGGGTATGCGCCCCCGCATGCTGGCCATCGTGTACCGGTCCCTCGACACGGCGACGACCGTGTGGGCGTTCGTGCTGTCACTCCTGGTCGTGCTCGCCGTGGCCTGGTACGTCCACCGCCGCAGATAGCTCCGGCCAGCCGCCGGCGGCCGGGCTCGACGAGCGAACGGGCCTGCTGTCAACCCTGGTCCTCACGATGGGCTGCGGCGACACCTGCCCCGTCTTCCCCGGCACGCGCCACCTCGACGGGAACCTCCCCGACCCGACCGGACAGGGCATCGACGCCGTGCGCCCCATCCGCGACGAGATCGAACGACGCGTCCGCACCCTGACCCACGAGATCACGTCGACAAGCCGGACATGAACAGAGCGGCCCATGTTAACGCTTGCGTTAACATGGCGGACGTGGCTCAATGGGAAGTAGTCCTCGTCACCGAGGTCGCGGCGTGGTTCGAGGCGCTGGCCGAGGATGACTGGGACAGTGCCGAACAGGTGGAAGACGCCATCGACATGTTGGCGGCCACGGGACCGACGCTTGGTCGTCCGCTGGTCGACCGGATCAAAGGCGCCGACAATCATCACCTGAAGGAGCTGAGACCGGGTTCGACTGGTAGCAGCGAGATCCGGATCCTCTTCGCCTTCGACCCGGTGCGCAGGGCAGTACTGCTGGTGGCCGGTGACAAGGCCGGAAACTGGCAGCGCTGGTACGACGTCAATATCCCGATTGCCGAGAAGCGCTATCAGGCACATGTGACTGATCCCGAGACCAGGGAGTACGAATGAGCACGGTCGGCTGGGAGGAGACCAAGCGCAGGGCACGCGAGCGGCGCGAGGCCGCCGGGCTGCCGGTGCGTTCGGTCGAGGAGAAGCAGGCAGCCATGGACAGGCTGACCGCGGAGGTACGCGCACACAAGCTCGCGGAGGTCCGACGTGAACAAGCGTTGACCCAGCGCCAAGTAGCGGCATCCATGGGTGTTTCGGCACCTCGCGTCTCCGCGATCGAGCACGGCGAACTTGACCGGGCCGAGGTGGCGACACTCCGAGCCTACGTGGAAGCACTGGGGGGCCGGCTGCGGGTAGTCGCGGACTTCGGGGACGCGGAGTACACCGTCGCCTGAGCCGGCTCACGATCTGGAGCTGACGCCCACTGGCCTCTCGTGGGCAGGTCGTTGTCAGTGGCCACGGCTAGCGTCGGACGAGCGCGGTCGGCATCCGAGGTGCCCAGCTCTGTAGTGCAGCTGCATCCCCGGTTCTGTCTGCGAAATGCCCTACTGGGCCGGCGAAGAGGAGCCGTATGCCCTGCCCTTCGACTCCATGGAACTGGACGAGGACGCACTGCGAGCGTTCTGCGGGTTCGTACAGGAAGGCCGCCGTGAGCCCGACGGCGGCAATGCTGACGCCGTCGAGCTAAGCGGATTGGCATTCGCCGCGCGAGGTGAAGCCGTCTCAGATGGTCGGGGTGTCGTCGACAACCGGCTTGTGAATCTCGACGACCGGCTTCCACCCCGCGGAGAACTCGATGAAGTCCGCACGGGTGGGGTAGGTGTCGATCGCGCGACGGTCACGCTTGGGGCTGTCGCCCCCCTTGCGGCCGCGGGGAATCTGCTCCTCGAAGATGTCGACCTTCACGTCGGGGACCTCCTTGAGGCCCTGGCGCCAGATCTGCACGACGTCGGCGCCGAACGCCTGCCGGGCCGCGGCGTAAAGGGCCGAGAGGGCCCCCTTGTCCCCACCGGGGACGAAGAGCGCCAGGTCCAGCACGACACCGGCGGACTGGAGGACCTCGATGGTCACCGGGCCGTTCTCGTCGGCCAGGTAGATTCCGGCTTCGTTCTCGTCGTCGGGAAGGCAGGAGACCTCTTCCTGGAATACGGTCCTCGCCGTGATCGAGCCGCCCTCGAAATCCCCACCGGACTTGGTCAGAAAAGCAGGGACGTAGCAGTCGGGAAGTTTGAGTTCTTCCGTGTCGGCGGAAACGAAGAGCCTGTCCTTCACCCCGAGCTTCGTCACCTCTTCCAGCGAGAGGCGGCGAGCGGCAATCTTCTCCGTGTTCACGATTTCCCTTTCAGGTTGCACTGTCCCTCCGGGCAATGACGCTATCATGAAAGTCTGAGGTCAACTGCCCAGTAAACATCGGGCAATTGGCCCCTGATGGCCTGCACGCGAGGGTATTGAAGAGAGTGCCACTCGGCCGGGAACACGCTTCCGCCGGGTAGTGTCCCCCGTCATGGTGTTGGGGATCAACTGGCGGGTGTATTTCGGTGCGTTGGGTAGCACGGGGGAACTAAAAGAGAGTTAACGGTAGATATCGCGACGTCGTTGGTCGTCGTCGGCCACTGTTGAGCGGCCTCGGACGGCCCGGAGACGGCCCGGCCTTCCGCTCATCGGGACGCCTTCGAATGCCGGGCGGCTATGACCCGAACTTCGTCCATTGCCCTTCGGAAACCACTTCGACGGAGCCGTCGACGACCTTGATGGCCGTCTGTTCGTCGATGGCGTAGGCCGGGACGCCGATGTCGGCGGCCCACCGCTCCGCGTCAGCCAGGGTGTTCTGTGGGAAAGCGTCCAGGTGCGGGAAGATCGAGAAGTCGACGACTCCCAGGGTGCGGTCGTCCGGTGCGGACGGCCACTCGACGAAATACGCTCCGATCCGGGGTGTCATCACCATGCTTCCGGCACTCACTCCCACCCAGACCGTGTCGGGCAGCGAAGGCAGCAGATCGGCCAGCCCGGACTCCCGCATCCAGTGGCACAGATAGGTCGCGTCGCCGCCGTCGACCAGGAGCACGTCGGCCTCCCGGATCCAGGGGACGTATCGCTCGGCGCCGATGGTGGGCAGTGCGGTGAGCTCGAGGACACCGAGCGACGCCCAGCCCAGGCCCGACAAGTGCTGCCACGTGGGCTCGGCGGCCGCGAAGCCCCGCACCGATGTCGGACCACACATCGGATGGCCCCACTGTGCCGTCGGGACGCAGAGGGCGTGGCACTCGCCGATCGGCTTGCCGAGAAGCTCCACGAGTGCCGAGTGGATGCTCGGGTTCGTGACGCCGCCTGACGTAAGCAAGAGCTTCAAGGTGCCTCCAGATTCACGCGCGGAAGGTGGATGTACCTGAAGACCTGGAACCGTGCTGGAACTCATCGTTGTTCAGGCAACCTCTTCAGGGGTCCCTCAGGCCCCTCAGGTCCCTTCGGCGCCGGAGCGGAGTGGAGACAGGAGCCGGAGCCGCCCGGAGACGGCCCGGAGGCAGCGAAAAGCCCCCTCCCGGCGGAGAAACCGCAGGCAGGGGGCTTACTCGTGGGCCCTACTTCTTCTTGCCCTGATTCTTGACCGCCTCGATCGCTGCCGCGGCGGCCTCCGGGTCGAGGTACTTGCCGCCCGGGGTGACCGGGGAGAAGTCCGCGTCGAGTTCGTAGTACAGGGGGATGCCCGTGGGGATGTTCAGGCCCGCGATGTCGGCGTCCGAGATGCCGTCCAGGTGCTTGACCAGCGCGCGCAGGCTGTTGCCGTGGGCGGCGACGAGGACCGTGCGGCCGGTGAGCAGGTCCGGGACGATCGAGTCGAACCAGTACGGGAGCATCCGGACGACGACGTCCTTCAGACACTCCGTCTGCGGGCGCACCTCCGGCGGGAGGGTCGCGTAGCGCGGGTCGGAGAACTGGGAGTACTCGGCGTCGTTGGCGAGCGGGGGCGGCGGGGTGTCGTAGGAGCGGCGCCACAGCATGAACTGCTCCTCGCCGAACTCCGCGAGGGTCTGCGCCTTGTCCTTGCCCTGCAGGGCGCCGTAGTGACGCTCGTTCAGGCGCCAGCTGCGGTTCACCGGGATCCACAGGCGGTCGGCGGCCTCCAGCGCGAGCTGCGCGGTGCGGATCGCGCGCTTCTGGAGGGAGGTGTGGAGCACGTCGGGCAGCAGGCCGGCGTCCTTGAGCAGCTCGCCGCCGCGCGTCGCCTCCTTCTCGCCCTTCGCGGTGAGGTTGACGTCCACCCAGCCGGTGAACAGGTTCTTCTCGTTCCACTCGCTCTCGCCGTGGCGGAGGAGGATCAGCTTGTACGGTGCGTCGGCCATGAGCCCGAGCGTAATCGACGCGCCGCACGGCCCGCGCGCCCTGCCCGCTGGGCGGACGGTTGACGGGATCTGTTAATCGAGTGGCCCTCCGGGACCCCCGCTTCGTAAGTTGTGCCTGCCGTTTTGGCCGCTTACATCCGGGGGGTCCTTCCATGTCGTCCGTCGTCCGTGCGAGGCGCGCTGTCCGGGAGACCGTCTCCGGGCTGCCGCCGGCCTTCTGGTGGCTGTGGACCAGCACCCTCGTCAACCGGCTCGGTGCCTTCGTCGCCACCTTCATGGCGCTCTATCTGACCCTCGACCGCGGGTACTCCGCCACGTACGCCGGTCTCGTCGCCGCCCTGCACGGGCTCGGCGGGGTGATCTCCTCGCTGGGCGCGGGAGTGATGACCGACCGGCTCGGACGGCGGCCCACGCTGCTCGTCGCGCAGGTCGCCACGGCCCTTTCCGTGGCCGCCCTGGGGTTCGTGCGCGACCCGCTCGCCATCGCCGGCGTCGCCTTCCTCGTCGGCATGGCCTCCAACGCCTCCCGGCCCGCGGTGCAGGCGATGATGGCGGACATCGTGCGGCCCGAGGACCGTATCCGCGCCTTCTCCCTCAACTACTGGGCCATCAACCTCGGTTTCGCCGTCTCCTCCATGGCCGCGGGCTTCATCGCCGAGTACAGCTATCTCGCCGGGTTCCTCATCGAGGCCGTGATGACGCTGGTGTGCGCCGTCGTCGTCTTCCTGAAGCTGCCCGAGTCGAAGCCGGTGCGGAGCGCGGAGGCCGCCGCGCGGGAGGCCGGCGTGAGGCTGACGACCGTGCTGCGGGACGGGCGGTTCATGGGGGTCGTCGGGCTGTCGTTCCTCATCGCGCTGATCTTCCAGCAGGCGTCCGTCGGACTGCCCATCGCGATGGGGGAGGCCGGGTTCACGCCCGCCGACTACGGCATGGCCATCGCCGTCAACGGCGTCCTCATCGTCGTGCTGCAGATCCCGGTCACCCGGTTCATCGAGCACCGGGACCCCGGGCGGCTGCTGGTGATCTCGGCGCTGCTCGCCGGGTACGGCCTCGGCCTCACCGCCTTCGCCGGGTCGGTCGGCGTCTTCGCCCTCACCGTGTGCGTGTGGACCCTCGCCGAGATCGTCAACGCGCCGACCCAGACCGGCCTCGTCGTACGGCTCTCCCCGGTGCACGGACGCGGGCGCTACCAGGGCATGTACACCATGTCCTGGGCCGTGGCCGCGCTGGTCGCCCCCCTGATGGCGGGGTTCGTCATCGACCGCTTCGGGTCCGTGTGGCTGTGGGGACTGTGCGCCGTCATCGGCACGGTGGCCGGCCTCGGCTACGCGCTGCTGATGCGGGGGCTGCCGGCGGGCGGGGAGGAGAAGGCCGGAGGCGGTGAGGAGAAGGCCCAAAGCGCGGTGGAGCGGCCCGCGGAGGCCGGCGCCTCCAGCGCCGTCTGAGGCGCCCCCGTCACCCTCCGCCCGGAACGGCGAAGGCCCCGCCGGCAGTCAGGTGCCGACGGGGCCTTCGCCGTTCTCGCGCTGGGCCGGGTGCGGGTACGGCGTCAGCCGCACTGGCAGGGGTTGCCCGACTGACAGCCGCAGCCGCAGCCCGAGCCACAGCCGCAGGCGGCGATCAGGGTGAGGTTCCTGACCTCGGCGGGCTGCTCGGTCTCGCGCTCCTGCGTGGGGTCGGGCGTCGTGCTGGGGGATTCGGCCATGGGTCCCTCCTCGGGGTGGCGCCAGTGCACACCTGCCCCCATTGGACGCCCGCCCGGCCGGGCGCATCAACGGCGCATCGAGGCTCGCGCGGGCCGGGGGCGGAGGCGCGCACGCCCGTCGGACGTGTGCACGCCCGTCGTTCGTCCGCACGCCCGCCCGCGCCGCGCCTCAGGCTCCCTCGACGCCCGGCACCGCCTGCAGGTCCGACTGGATCTCGTCCGCGTGCTCGCCGGTGACCAGGTACACCACCCGCTTGGCGACCGAGACCGCGTGGTCGGCGAAGCGCTCGTAGTAGCGGCCCAGGAGGGTGACGTCGACGGCCGTCTCGATGCCGTGCTTCCAGCGGTCGTCCATCAGGTGCTGGAACAGCGTGCGGTGCAGCAGGTCCATCGCGTCGTCGTCCTGCTCCAGCTGGAGCGCCAGGTCGACGTCCTTGGTGGTGATCACCTCCGCGGCCTTCGCCATCAGGCGCTGCGCGAGCTGGCCCATCTCCAGGATGGTGGCGTGCAGGTCGTGCGGGACCGCGCGCTCCGGGTAGCGCAGCCGGGTCAGCTTGGCGACGTGCTGGGCCAGGTCGCCCGAGCGCTCCAGGTCGGCCGACATCCGCAGCGAGGTGACCACTATCCGCAGGTCGGTCGCCACCGGCTGCTGGCGGGCCAGCAGGGCGATGGCCCGCGCCTCCAGGTCGTGCTGGAGTTCGTCGACCCTCTGGTCGGCCTCGATGACGCTCTCCGCCAGCTTCAGGTCCGCGTCCAGGATCGCGGTCGTGGCGCGTCCGATCGCCGACCCGACCAGTCGGGCCATCTCCACCAGACCGTCGCCGATCGAATCAAGTTCCTCGTGGTACGCGTCACGCATCAGGGTTCCTCATCTCGTGCGTTTCTGGGCTTCAGGGGCCTGGGCTCCTCCCCACGCTCCCACGGTGCGACCCGTACGCGTCGGGTTCCGTCACCCCAAATGAACCATCCCTGGCTCCAAGGTGAACTCTGGGCGACGAGTGTTCGAGCTCGCACTCCGACGGCTGTGGGCACCGCCCGCGCCATGCCTAACCTGGACGCATGGACGTGAACGCGGCGGTCGCCGCAGTGGCAGCGATCGCCGGAGTGCTCACCGGCGTCATCGCCATGCTGGCGTTCCGCGTCAGCGAGCGCGAACAGCGGCGCCCCACGCGCACCTCCCTGCACACGGACCCGGTGCTCCCGCCGGGTGTGGACACCGTGCTGTCCGTGCTGCGCTCGTCCGCCGTCGTACTCGACGAGGCCGACGGCGTGGTCAAGGCCAGCTCCGCCGCGTACGCGCTCGGACTGGTCCGGGGCGGCAAGCTCGCGGTGGAACCCATGATGCAGATGGCCCGCGACACCCGGCGCGACGGTGAGATACGGCAGGTCGAGCTGGACCTGCCCCGCCGGGGGACCGGACGCGGCGAGGCCCTCGCGGTGTCCGCGCGGGTGGCGCCGCTCGGCTCCCGGCTCGTGCTGCTGCTCGTCGAGGACCTCACCGAGGCCCGCCGCATAGAAGCCGTACGACGCGACTTCGTCGCCAACGTCAGCCATGAGCTCAAGACGCCCGTCGGGGCGCTCTCCCTGCTCTCCGAGGCCGTGATGGACGCCTCCGACGACCCCGAGGCGGTGGAACGCTTCGCCGGCCGTATGCAGATCGAGGCGACCCGGCTGACGAACCTGGTGCAGGAACTCATCGACCTCTCCCGGGTCCAGAACGACGACCCGCTGGAGGACGCCGAGCCGGTCCGCGTCGACGAACTGGTCGCCGAGGCCGTCGACCGCTGCCGGCACCAGGCGGGCACCAAGGAGATCACCATGGCCGCGGGCGGCACCGCCGACCTGCGCGTCTGGGGCAACCGCGGCCAGCTCGCCGCCGCGCTCGGCAACCTCGTCGAGAACGCGGTCAACTACTCGCCCGCCCGCACCCGCGTGGGCATCGCGGCCCGTACGGTCGCCCAGCCCGGCGGGGACCTCATCGAGATCGCGGTGACCGACCAGGGCATCGGCATCTCCGAGAAGGACAAGGAGCGCGTCTTCGAGCGCTTCTACCGGGTCGACCCGGCCCGCTCCCGTGCCACCGGCGGTACGGGGCTGGGCCTCGCGATCGTGAAGCACGTGGCCGCCTCGCACGGCGGGGAGGTCACGGTGTGGAGCGCCGAGGGCCAGGGATCCACCTTCACCCTGCGGCTGCCGGAGGCCCGTGCGGCCCGCGACCGCACCCCCCAGATGTCCCACGGGGACGACCTGTCCCACGGGGACGACACCCGAGGCTTCGACGGAGAGGCCGCACGGGCGTCCCACTCATCCCCCCACTCTTCCGATTCATCCGCGTACGAAATTCCCTCCCCGGAGGTCCTTCCGTGACCCGAGTGCTCGTCGTCGAGGACGAGGAGTCCTTCTCCGACGCCCTGTCGTACATGCTCCGCAAGGAGGGCTTCGAGGTCGCGGTCGCGACCACCGGGCCCGACGGACTCGACGAGTTCGAGCGCAACGGCGCCGACCTCGTCCTCCTCGACCTGATGCTGCCCGGGCTGCCGGGCACCGAGGTCTGCCGCCAGCTGCGCGGCCGTTCCAATGTCCCCGTCATCATGGTGACCGCCAAGGACAGCGAGATCGACAAGGTGGTGGGCCTGGAGATAGGGGCCGACGACTACGTCACCAAGCCGTTCTCCTCGCGGGAGCTGGTCGCCCGTATCCGCGCGGTGCTGCGGCGGCGCGGGGAGCCGGAGGAGGTCACTCCGGCGGCTCTCGAGGCCGGGCCGGTGCGGATGGACGTCGACCGGCACGTGGTCACCGTGGGCGGCACCAAGGTCGACCTGCCGCTGAAGGAGTTCGACCTGCTGGAGATGCTGCTGCGGAACGCCGGGCGGGTGCTGACCCGGATGCAGCTCATCGACCGGGTGTGGGGGGCGGACTACGTCGGTGACACCAAGACGCTCGACGTCCATGTGAAGCGGCTTCGGGCGAAGATCGAGCCGGATCCGGGGGCGCCGCGGTATCTGGTGACGGTGCGGGGGCTGGGGTACAAGTTCGAGCCGTAGGCCGGCGTGCGCCCGTGCGGGGGCTGGGCGGCGGGTGATCGCGCTGCCCGACGTGCCGAAGGGCGGGACCCCTCAGGGGTCCCGCCCTTCGGCTGTGTCTGCGTCAGTCGTTGGCGGAGGCGCTGGCGGAGGACGCGTCGGACGGGGTCTCCGTGGAGTCGCCGGGCGTGGCGTCCTCCGAGGTGCCGGCGGCCGGCTCCTCGGAGCTCTCCTCCGACGGCTCCTCGGACGGCTCCGCCGACTGCTCCGCGCCCGGCGCGGACGGAACGTCGCTCGGGCCCCACTTCTCGAAGAAGCGCTCGGCCGGGTAGACGAACGCGCGCAGGCTCACGTCACCGGTCTCGCTGAAGGTGAAGGTGACCTTCTGCGCGTTGCCGTCCCGGACGGCCTCACGGCTGCTGGGCAGTACGGCGGCGGCGTTGCCCTCGCCGCCGAGGATCAGCGAGCCGCCGGCCGGGACGGTGAGGCTGCCGCCCTCCGCGGGCTTGAGCTCGGCGGACTTGCCGGTGCCGGGGATGGTGACCGACTCCAGCGTCTGGTCGGTGCGGCCCTCGTTGAACAGCGTGGCCGAGACCACCGCCGGGCCCGTCGACTCCAGGTCGGGCTGGGTGATGACCACGGCGTTCTGGACCTTGATGTCCCCGACGGTGGTCGCCGCGTTGTCCGGCTGGATCTGCAGGGTCTGGGCGTTGTTGCCGGCCGCGCACGCGGAGAGCGAGGCGAGCGAGAACGTGATGGCGGCGGCGGCGAGGGCGCCGCGTCGAAGGCTGCTGCTCACGGCGGCGGCAACTCCTTGACTCGAGCGTTGGGCGACCCGGATAAAGCCGCCTTAAGTGTCTGTCAGCGGCCTCAGGTTACCGAGCCGTTCCCGCGCTGCCGCACCCGACCCTCCCCAGAACGCCGGTGGTTCCCCCGGGAAGGCCTGCCCCGGCCGCGCGTCACTCCCTCCCCGGAGGTCGGCGGGAGTCACGCAGGAGTCGCGACAGAAGCCTCCCGGCCTCATGAGTCACAAGTGACTCACCAGTCACTTGGGTCACTTAGGTGCCGTACTCCCACGCCATTCCCATAGTGATCGCGTATTTCCCGTGAAGGAATGAGCGGGGCGCTCCGGAATTGATCACCCCGCCGGTCATCCTCACACCGTGTGATCAATTCCGGAATCGGCCGGAACCCGGGTCGCCGCACCGAACGGAGTAGCGGAACTCGAGCACTTGGAACCGGACATTTGGGGATGTTCGACCGTTCGTGGGGGGCTCCGGATGCGTGTAACGTACGCGTTTCACTCGCCCCGGAGAGCCGCTCCGACCTGCGAATACCTGCTTCCGCTAGGCGTCCGCAGCACGTTCCTGTTGCTGTTGTCAAGCCCCGAGAATGGCCCTGACCTGCGAAAACGCCATTCAGAAGACGCCGTATCCGTGTTACCCTGGATAGCCACGGAAGGGGTACCTGTCACATGACGTTCAAGGTTGGCGACACCGTGGTCTATCCCCATCACGGGGCCGCGCTGATCGAGGCAATCGAAACTCGCCAGATCAAAGGCGTGGACAAGACCTACTTGGTGCTGAAGGTCGCCCAGGGTGACCTGACGGTACGTGTGCCAGCGGACAATGCGGAGTTCGTCGGCGTACGTGATGTGGTCGGTCAGGACGGGCTGGACCGGGTCTTCGAGGTGCTGCGCGCACCGTACGCGGAGGAGCCCACGAATTGGTCCCGTCGTTACAAGGCAAATCTCGAGAAGCTCGCCTCGGGCGATGTCATCAAGGTCGCGGAAGTCGTGCGTGACCTGTGGCGTCGTGAGCGTGAGCGTGGACTCTCCGCCGGTGAGAAGCGCATGCTCGCCAAGGCGCGTCAGATCCTGGTCAGCGAGCTCGCCCTCGCGGAGAACACCAACGAGGACAAGGCCGAGGCCCTGCTCGACGAGGTTCTCGCCTCCTGAGACCTGCCGGTCCTAGGGGCTGGAGAACCCGAGGGCTCGGGAACTCCTCCTCAGTGCATCGAAATGCCGCGGTGCCCGATGACGTCAAGGACGTCGCCGGGCGCTGCGGCATGTTCGTACCCGCGGATACCCGCACGCCTTTCGTACGCTGCACTTGCGTCACACCGGGGAATGTGTCATCACTCACGTCCCCACCCCTGGCGTGCCGGGCCCGGGCGGTCGACTCGACCAGAATCACGGAAGGGGCTGGTCGAGGCGGAACGCCCGGCACTGCCCCCGCTCCGGGAGCAGGGGGTACGCCCAGGCCATACCCACGTAGGCCGAGCACACAAACCTGACAGGAACCGATGTCTGCCGATCCGCTCCCCCCGCCGTCGCCGAGCCCCGCGCCCGGCCGTACGACCGTCCGCACGGCCGCCGTGATCCCGGCCGCCGGCCGGGGTGTCCGCCTCGGACCGGGCGCCCCCAAGGCGCTCCGCGCGCTGGGCGGCACGCCCATGCTCATCCACGCCGTCCGCGCGATGGCCGATTCCCGCGCCGTCTCCCTGGTCGTCGTCGTGGCCCCGCCCGACGGCGCCGCCGAGGTGAAGTCGCTGCTCGAATCGCACGCGCTGCCCGACCGCACCGACTTCCTGGTGGTCCCCGGGGGTGAGAGCCGCCAGGAGTCCGTGAAGCTCGGCCTGGACGCGCTGCCGCCCGGCTACGACATCGTCCTGGTGCACGACGCGGCCCGCCCGCTGGTCCCGGTCGACACCGTCGACGCGGTCATCGAGGCCGTACGCGACGGCGCGCCCGCCGTCGTGCCCGCGCTGCCGCTCGCCGACACCGTCAAGCAGGTCGCGCCCGCCGGCCCGGACGAGCCGGAGCCCGTGGTCGCCACCCCCGACCGGTCGCTGCTGCGGGCGGTGCAGACCCCGCAGGGCTTCGACCGGGCCGCCCTCGTGCGCGCGCACGAGACGGTGAAGGACGACGTCACCGACGACGCGAGCATGGTCGAACAGCTCGGACTCACCGTCGTCACGGTCCCCGGGCACGAGGAGGCCTTCAAGGTCACCCGCCCGCTCGACCTGGTCCTCGCCGAGGCGGTCCTGGCCCGCAGGAGGCTCAACGATGGCTTCTGAGCCGTACCCCCTGCCCCGCGTAGGCATCGGCACCGACATCCACGCCTTCGAGGAAGGCCGGGAGCTGTGGTGCGCCGGCCTGAAGTGGGAGGGCGAGGGCCCCGGCCTGGCCGGCCACTCCGACGCGGACGTCGTCGCCCACGCCGCCTGCAACGCCCTCTTCTCCGCCGCCGGCCTCGGCGACCTGGGACAGCACTTCGGCACCGGCCGCCCCGAGTGGTCCGGCGCGTCGGGCGTCACCCTGCTCACCGAGGCCGCGCGCATCGTCCGGCAGGCCGGCTTCCGGATCGGCAACGTCGCCGTACAGGTGGTCGGCCCCCGCCCCAAGATCGGCAAGCGGCGGGACGAGGCCCAGAAGCTCCTCTCGGAGGCGGCGGGCGCCCCGGTCTCGGTCTCCGGCGCGACGACCGACGGCCTGGGCTTCCCCGGCAGGGACGAGGGACTCATGGCGGTGGCCACCGCGCTGGTGGTCGCCGAGGGGTGAGCGCCCCCGTACGGGAGCGCGCGGAGCCGTGCCGGTACACGGCTCCGCCGCGCGGCCGCGCGGGCCCCCGGCCGGCCCGCGCGGGGCGATCGCCCCCGATGGAGCGGCGGGCACCGCGCACCGCCCCGCGCCCACTACCCTGGTGTCGTGACTATTCGCCTGTACGACACCAGCGCCCGGCAGATCCGTGACTTCACCCCGCTCCAGCCGGGTTGCGTCTCGATCTACCTGTGTGGCGCCACCGTGCAGGCCGCGCCCCACATCGGGCACATCCGGTCCGGCCTGAACTTCGACATCATGCGCCGCTGGTTCGAGTACCGCGGCCTGGCGGTGACGTTCATCCGCAACGTCACCGACATCGACGACAAGATCATCGCCAAGTCCGCCGAGCAGAACCGCCCCTGGTGGTCCATCGGCTTCGAGAACGAGCGCGCCTTCACCAACGGCTACGACGCCCTCGGCTGCCTGCCGCCCACCTACGAGCCGCGCGCCACCGGCCACATCACCGAGATGGTCGAGATGATGCGCGGCCTCATCGAGCGCGGGCATGCCTACGAGGCCGACGGCAACGTGTACTTCGCCGTCGCCTCGTTCCCGGAGTACCTGGAGCTGTCCAACCAGGAGCTCGACAACCTGCTCCAGCCGTCCGGCGAGGGCGAGACCGGCAAGCGGGACCCGCGCGACTTCGCCATGTGGAAGGCGGCCAAGCCCGGCGAGCCGAGCTGGGAGACGCCGTGGGGCCGCGGGCGCCCCGGCTGGCACCTGGAGTGCTCGGCGATGGCGCACAAGTACCTCGGCAGCGCCTTCGACATCCACGGCGGCGGCCTCGACCTGATCTTCCCGCACCACGAGAACGAGATCGCCCAGGCCAAGGCCTACGGCGACGAGTTCGCCCGGTACTGGGTGCACAACGCCTGGGTCACCATGGCCGGCGAGAAGATGTCGAAGTCGCTCGGCAACAGCGTCCTGGTCTCCGAGATGGTCAAGCACTGGCGGCCCGTCGTGCTGCGCTACTACCTCGGCACCCCGCACTACCGGTCGATGATCGAGTACAGCGAGGAGGCCCTGCGCGAGGCCGAGTCCGCGTTCGCGCGGATCGAGGGCTTCGTGCAGCGCGTGGTGGAGAAGGCCGGGGGCGTCGTCGAACCCGCCGCCGAGGTGCCCCCCGCGTTCGCCGAGGCGATGGACGACGACATGGGCGTCCCGCAGGCGCTCGCCGTCGTGCACACCACCGTCCGGCAGGGCAACAGCGCGCTGGCCGCCGACGACAAGGAGGAGGCGGTCGCCCGTCTCGCCGAGGTCCGCGCCATGCTCGGCGTGCTCGGCCTCGACCCGCTGGACCCGCACTGGGCCGGCGAGAGCGACCGCGGCCAGGACCTCCACGGCGCCGTCGACACCCTCGTCCGGATGGTCCTCGACCAGCGCGAGGCCGCCCGGGCGCGCAAGGACTGGCCCACCGCGGACGCCATCCGCGACCAGCTCAACCAGTCCGGCCTGGTGATCGAGGACGGCCCGCAGGGGCCGCGCTGGAGCCTCGGCCCGCGCTGAGATCCGGGGCCGCGGGGCCCCGGCGACGAAGATCGACTGTGCCGTCCGGGCCTCCGGGCGGCACACTTCACAGACGTACGCACACACGCACCACCCACGACTTCACGGAGACGGATACCTCATGGCCGCGAACAACCGCCGCATGTCCGGCAAGAAGGGCGCGCAGGTCGGCAGCGGCGGCCAGCGGCGCCGGGGCCTGGAAGGCAAGGGGCCGACGCCGCCCGCCGAGATGCGCAAGGGGCACGCCAAGCAGCGCGCCGCGCAGGCGAAGGTGCGCCGCGCCCAGGGCGGCCGCCCGCAGCAGCGGCGCGGCGGGGGCCGCTCGGCCTCCGAGCTCGTCGTCGGCCGCAACTCGGTCGTCGAGGCGCTGCGCGAGGGCGTGCCCGCGTCCACGCTCTACGTCCAGCAGTTCATCGACAACGACGAGCGGGTGCGCGAGGCGCTCCAGCTCGCGGCCGAGCGCGGCGGCATCAACCTCATGGAGGCGCCGCGCCCCGAACTCGACCGCATGACGAACGGCCTGAACCACCAGGGTCTGGTGCTCCAGGTCCCGCCGTACGAGTACGCGCACCCCGAGGACCTCGTCGCCGCGCACGACGAGGGCCAGGACCCGCTGATCGTCGCCCTCGACGGCGTCACCGACCCGCGCAACCTCGGCGCCGTCGTCCGGTCCGTCTCCGCGTTCGGCGGCCACGGCGTCGTCGTGCCGGAGCGGCGGGCCGCCGGGATGACCGCCGGCGCCTGGAAGACGTCCGCCGGCGCGGCGGCCCGTACGCCCGTCGCCCGCGCCACCAATCTGACGCGCGCGCTGGAGGCGTACAAGAAGGCCGGCATCACCGTCGTCGGCCTCGCCGCGGACGGGGAGGCCGAGCTGGGCTCGCTGGCCGCCCTGGACGGGCCCGTCGTCATCGTCGTGGGCAGTGAGGGCAAGGGACTCTCCCGGCTGGTCGGCGAGACCTGCGACCACCGGGTGCGGATCCCGATGCCGGGCGGCACCGAGTCGCTGAACGCCGGTGTGGCGGCGGGCATCGTGCTGTACGAGGCGGCGCGCCGCCGGGCGTGACCCTCGCCCAGCCGCGGGGGCGAACGCGCGTTCCCCGCGGTCACCCGCACGGGGAGTTCCGGGTGGTCCGGACCGGCTTGACGCGGTCCGGACACTTCCGGCGGGTCAAGGCAGTGTCCTAACGCCTTGTCACTCGGTTAGATGAGTGTGGACACCAGAACACCCCGCACACCCACGGGGGACCGCTCGTCGGGACTCGACGACGCTCCCGCGCTGAGCATGGTGAAGGTGCCGAGCGATCCGGCGCAGATCATCGTCAATCACGCCAGCTTCCGCGTACAGCTGGGCGCCTCGGCGCGGCGCGCCCACTCGCCGCGGATCGCACGGCACCCGAGTGCCGCCGAGGACACCGCCCGCATCCCGGTGGTCACCACCGTGGGCACGCCCGGCCAGACCGCCCGCCGCCGGCCGGTCGTCTGGACCGGCAGGTCCGCGCCCGACGACACCGGCGCCCACCGGCTGCTCCAGGCCGTACGGCACGAAGGCGTACGGCACGCCGACGAGCGGCCCGGCGACGCCTGGGCCACCCAGGCCATGCCGCACCCCGGCACCGGATACGACCCCGACGACGGCCCGGACACCCAGCCCATCCCCACCCCGTTCGTCGGCGCCCAGCGCCGCCCCGCCGACGGGCCCCTGCTGCCCCCGATGCGCACCGTCGGCAGCGCCGACGACGAACCCGGCTACGCCGGTCACCACGACCCGGCGTACGACCCCGCGTACGACGACGGGTACGACGACCGGTCCGAGGGCACCGGCAGGCGTGGCAGGCGGCACGGCGAGGACCCGGCCCGGCACGCGTACTACCCCGGCCGCCGGATGAACCTCGGCGTCGTCCTGCTCCCGCTGCGCGTCTTCCTCGGCGGCATCTCCGTCTACGCCGGGATGAGCAAGCTCTGCGACCCGCTCTACTTCGACGGCGGCGAGCGCGGCTCCATGGTGAAGTGGCTGCGCGCCCTGCACCCCTGGGAAGTCGCCGAGCCGCTGCGCCAGTTCGCCCTGGAGCACCCCATCGGCGCCGGGCTGGCCATCGCCTTCGCGCAGATCGTCGTCGGGGTCCTGACCGTCCTCGGCTGCTGGCAGCGGGTGGCCGCGGGCGTCGGGGCGGCGCTCTCCGCGGCGCTGCTGGTCACCGTCAGCTGGAAGAGCGTCCCCGCCTACGAGGCGCCGGACATCATCTACCTCGCCGCCTGGTCGCCGCTGATCATCGCGGGCGCCCCGGTCTACTCCGTGGACGGCCGGCTCGCCGGCGGGGCCTGGCGCCGGCTCGGACCGCGCGCCGACATCTGGGAGCTGCGCCAGTACGTCCTGCGGCGCGGCGCGCTCGTCACGTTCGTGGTGTGCGGGCTGAGCATGCTGATCGGCTCGCTGCTCGGCGGCGCCGTCCGGGACGCCGACCGCGTGGTCGTGCCGGGGCCCGGCGAGGCCCCGCGCAACGAGCTTCCCGGTTCCCCGCTGCCGGAGGAGTCCGGCGCGCGGCAGAAGGAGAAGCGGACCCCGTCCGCCTCCACCTCGCCCACCCAGGGCGCCACTTCGGGTACGGCGAGTCCGTCCGCCGGCGCCACGACCCCCGGGGCGACCCAGGGCGCCGGTGCGGTCACCGGCGCGCCCAGCCAGACCCAGGGCAGTGCCGGTCAGGCCCCGCCGCAGCAGTCCTCCCCGGCCGGTCAGGCGCCGAGCACCAGCTCCGGTCCGACCTCGGGCGGTGGCAGCACCACGGGAGGCACGTCCGGCGGCGGCTCCGGCGGCGACGGGGGCCCGGGCGGGGGCAGCGGCGGTACCTCCGAGGACCGGGGGCTGGTGGGTGGTCTCCTGGGGTGAGGAGACACCCCGGTACGGCAAGTGGGGTCCCGCGCGCAGGGCGTGCGGGACCCCACTCGCGTACCTGAGGCGTGGTGCGGGTCAGCGGGTCTGTGCCGCGAGCTCCTTGGCCGCCTCGGTGAGGTCCTTGGCGGTGTCGATCGCCCGCCAGTAGGAGCCCTGGGGGATGGTGAACCCGGCGAGCCGCCGCTCGCGCGCGAGACGCGGGAACGTGGTGCGCTCGTGGTCGCCGCGCTCCGGGAGCAGTCCGGCGAACTCGGGGGAGAAGACGTACACGCCCGCGTTGATCTCGAACGTCGACGGCGGGGCCTCGATGAAGTCCGTGATGTGACCGAAGCCGTCCGTGCGCACGGCGCCCCAGGGAAGGCGCGGGCGGGCCAGGGCGACGGTCGCGACGGCGTCCCGCTCGGTGTGGAAGTCGGCCATGTCGCGCAGCGAGAAACGGGTCCAGATGTCGCCGTTGGTGGCGTACCAGGGCCGGTCGGGGTGCGGGAGGTGGGCCGCGGCGTACTTCAGGCCGCCGCCGCGCCCGAGGGGTTCCGTCTCGACGACGGTGGTGACGGAGACGGGCAGCTCGGTGGTGTCCAGCCACTTCTGGAGCACCTCGGCGAGGTGGCCGCAGGAGATGACGACGTCGGTGACGCCCTCCTCGGCGAGCCAGGTGAGCTGGTGGCCGATGATCGGGGTGCCGGTGCCGGGGATCTCGACCATCGGCTTGGGCCGGTCGTCGGTGTACGGACGGAGCCGGGATCCCTGGCCGCCGGCCAGAACGACGGCTTGCACGGGGCGGGAGGCGGCGCGCGGATCGGTCATGCCCGCACTTTACGCGGGGCGGGGTGGGTGGGCGCGTGACCGGTGCGGTGTGGGCGCCCCACGTGGGTGTGGGCCGGGGGCGGGTTGCGCGGCCCGGCGTTTGCGGGGTGCCGTCGCGCCCACCCGTGCCGCCCCAGCGGCACGACTGCCCGCGGAGTGCGGAGGCGCGGCTGCGCGCGGAGTGCGGGTCAGGGCTTGGTGACTCCTGTGGCGTAGGAGGTGTCGCAGACCGGGCGGGCGTAGGACTGGGCCTTGTTGGGGCCGTAGACGCGGACCGCGGCCCTGCCGAGGGCGCGGGCGATGGTCGCGCAGTGCTTCGCCAGCGAGGGGCGGTCGTTCACCGCCTGCTGGAGGTGGGTGAGCGCGACGCCTGGGTTCTCCTCCTGGAGTTCCACCAGCAGCCTGTCGCGCAGCACGTCCTGCGGCGCGCGGGCAGCGGTGCTCGAGGAGGCGCCGGCGGCGGAGCCGTCCGCGGCGGTGAGCACGGGGCTCGAGGGGGTCCCCGACCAGTTGACCCCTGCGACCGCGAGTGTCCCGGAGAGCACCAGGACGACGGGCAGGACGAAGGCGAGGGAGCGGCCGATCCGGTGGGCGGGGCCCCGGCCGCGACGCGTCTGACGGTTAGTGGAGTGCTTCACGCGAGTGAGGGTAGCGCCCGGTAGCCGATGGGAAACATTCCGTCACCGTTACGGGGGATGGTGAACCCCGGATTCCGGGCGTCGTGTTGACGTACACGGTCGAAATGACCGTTGTGTCAGGGTATTTGTCGACAACGCGAAGGGCCCCGCGGAAGTCCCGCGGGGCCCTTCGGTGAAACGGCGTCAGTCGGACAGGCGCGCACCGCTCGACGTGGAGAAGACGTGGGTCTCGCCCGCGCGCGGCACGACGTGCAGCACGCTGCCCTTCTCCGGGACGTCACGGCCGCCGACGCGGACGACGATGTCCTTGGACTCGCCGCTGACCTGGGCGGTGCCGTAGACGAACGCGTCGGAGCCCAGCTCCTCGACGACGTTGACGGTGACGGCGACCCCCTGGTCGGACTCGGCGCCGGCCACGTCGAAGTGCTCGGGGCGGACGCCCACGGTGACGGTCTTGTCGCTGGTCGCGGAGAGCGCGTCACGCTGTACCGGCACCACCGAGTTGCCGAACTTCACGCCGCCGTCGGTCACCGGGACCTCGACCAGGTTCATGGCCGGGGAGCCGATGAAGCCGGCGACGAAGAGGTTCGCGGGCTTGTCGTACATGTTGCGCGGGGTGTCGACCTGCTGGAGCAGACCGTCCTTGAGGACCGCGACCCGGTCGCCCATGGTGAGGGCCTCGACCTGGTCGTGGGTGACGTAGACGGTGGTGATGCCCAGACGGCGCTGCAGCGACGCGATCTGCGTACGGGTGGACACACGGAGCTTGGCGTCCAGGTTGGACAGCGGCTCGTCCATGAGGAACACCTGCGGCTCACGCACGATGGCGCGGCCCATGGCGACACGCTGGCGCTGACCGCCGGAGAGCGCCTTCGGCTTGCGGTCCAGGTACTCGGTGAGGTCGAGGATCTTCGCGGCCTCCTCGACCTTCTGCCGGATCTCCGCCTTGTTGACGCCGGCGATCTTGAGCGCGAAGCCCATGTTGTCGGCGACCGTCATGTGCGGGTAGAGCGCGTAGTTCTGGAACACCATGGCGATGTCCCGGTCCTTCGGCGGCAGGTGGGTGACGTCGCGGTCGCCGATGCGGATGGCGCCGCCGTTGACGTCCTCGAGCCCCGCGAGCATGCGGAGCGAGGTGGACTTGCCGCAGCCGGACGGGCCGACGAGGACGAGGAATTCGCCGTCCGCGATCTCGATGTCCAGGGCGTCGACGGCGGGCTTCGTGGAGCCGGGGTAGACCCGGGTCGCCTTGTCGAACGTGACAGTGGCCATGGTGAATGGTCCCCTTCTACCGGCAGGAACGTGCCGGACGATCCGAGTAGGAAGGTGGTGCCACGGCGGGTGCTCCGTCGTGGTGTTGGTCCACATGAGTGAACTGGCTCAGGACGGTACCCGGCGTTCATCTGGTTGTCAGTAGTTCCAGGGCTGTGAATTTCGCGGAAACTTTCGACTGCCGGAACACCGGCTCAGAGCTCGGCGCCGTACCGTCTCGCCAGCACCGTCGCCGCCGTGGCGACCGCCTCCCGCAGTCCCGCGGGGCCGAGCACCTCCGCCTCGACGCCGAGCCGCAGCAGATCGCCGGTCGCGACCGCCTCCGACTCGACGGCCAGCTCCACCTCCACCCAGCCCCGTCCGTCCGCCGGTCCCGCCTGCGCGAGCGCCCGCGCCCCCGCCGCCCCGAACTGCATCGGCAGCAGCTTCTGCCCGCGCGGCGACAGCCGCAGCCGGGCCGTGCCCTGCCGCGTCGCCTCCTCCATCCGCCGGGCCGACTCCGTCCAGTGCGCGGCCAGATCGAAGCCCGCGGGCCGGGTGAACCCCTCGCCCGTCTCCGTCACCGCCAGGAACCGCGACACCCGGTAGGTGCGCACCGCGTCGTCCGCCAGCGCCGCCAGGTACCAGATGCCGCCCTTCAGCACGAGTCCCAGCGGGCGCAACTCCCGGTGCACGTCCCCGCGCCAGCGCCGGTAGTGGGCCCGCAGCACGCGCCGTTCCCACACCGCCCGTGCGACGGCCTCCAGATGCGGCACGGGGTCGGCGTCCCGGAACCAGGCCGGCGCGTCCAGGTGGAACCGTTCGCGCACCCGCCGGGCCTGGTCCGCGAGGCCGCCCGGCAGGGCGGCCTCCACCTTCAGCTGGGCGCTCGCCAGCACGGCACCGAGGCCCAGGTCCCTGGCCGGCCCCGGCAGCCCCGCCAGGACCAGCGAACCGGCCTCCGCGTCCGTCAGCCCGGTCAGCCGGGTGCGGTAGCCCTCCATCAGGCGGTACCCGCCCTCCGGCCCGCGCTCGGCCCGCACCGGCACGCCGGAGGCGCAGAGCGCCTCGACGTCCCGGTAGACGGTGCGCACCGACACCTCCAGCTCGGCCGCCAGCTCGGGGGCGGTCATCCGGCCGCGGTTCTGCAGCAGCAGGAGCAGGGAGAGAAGCCGGTCGGCACGCATGGGACCCATTGTCCGGCCGTACCTGACAGGAGGTGTCAGGTACGGCCGGAAGGCTTGAGGACATCAGCGTCCGTCGCCTCGGAAGGGGACACCCATGCCCACCGCCACGACCACCGGCCACTTCACCTTCGCCGACTGGAAGGAGAGCGCCGTCACCGGGGAGGACGGCCTCCCCCGGCTGGCGCACGCCACGGTGACCAACGCGTTCTCCGGCGGCATCGAGGCCGAGGCCACCACCTGCGACTACGCGATCGCCTACCTGACCGGGACGACCGGCACCTTCGCGGGCATGGAGCTCGTCGCCGGCCGGGTCGACGGCCACTTTGGCACCTTCGTCCTCGAGGAGCGCGGCCGCTTCGAGCCCGACGGCACCGTCCACTGCTCCTTCGAGGTCGTCGAGGGCTCCGGCACCGGGGAGCTGACGGGACTGCGCGGCACCGGCGGCTTCGTGTACCGCCACGGTGAGACGAAGGTGGCGTACACCTTCGAGTACCACCTGGGGTGACCGGGCGGGGGCCCGCTCCCGCAAGTGCGTGGCTCGGCGAAACCGGCTCTGTGTACAGTGGACCCGCCTTCGCGCGCGCCGCGCGCGGCGCCTCCTTAGCTCAGTTGGCCAGAGCAACGCACTTGTAATGCGTAGGTCGTCGGTTCGAATCCGACAGGGGGCTCCCCTTGTGGTCCCGGGCCGGATCTTCTCCGGCCCGGGACCTCTCATGCCGGGCGGTCACGCAGACGGCGGGCGATCTCCAGGTCCGTCTCGTTCAGCGGGCGGCCGTCCTCGGTCTCCCAGAGGCAGTTCTGCAGCAGCCGGCCGTACGTCCACGCGCGGGCGCGTGCGCGGTCCAGGCCGAGGACGTCGGTCATGGCGTCGAAGCGCCAGAGGACGTCGTCGGCGTCGAAGCGGTTGTCCAGGGCGGGCCAGAGGTCGAAGCCGGGGTCGCCGGCCAGCGGCTTGGGGTCGATGGCGAGCCACGGGGCGCGGTCCGCGGCGAGGACGTTCTCGTAGTGCAGGTCCCAGTGCAGCAGGCGGTCGCCGGGCTCGTCGGCGACCTCCCGCACGGCGGCGGCGCAGTCGGCGACGAGACGGCGGGCGGCCGGGTCCGGGACGCGCTCCAGGGTGGCGGGGGTGCGCTCCAGCATGTCCCGGGCGATGTCGTCGAGGCGGCGCATGCCCGCGGGGGCGGGGGTGGTGTGGAGGTGGGCGAGGAGGCGGGCGACGACCAGGACGGCCTCGTGGACGTCCTCGAGGCGGGAGAGCATCCGAGTGGCGTCGAGGCGTTCCAGGAGCATGGTGCCGGTGGGTTCGTCGTGGTCCAGCAGACGGACCGCGCCGTCGCCGTCCCACAGGCGCAGGGCGACGGGCTCGCCCTCGCTCTCGTGGTCGCGGATCTGGAGCTTCAGCACCGCCCGCGTCCCGTCCGCGCGGGCGACGGGGAGGACCAGGGCGCTCACGCCGTGCATGGGCGTCCCGGTGACGCGCAGCTCCCAGCGGTCCAGGAAGGCGGCGGCGAGGTCCGGCAGGGCGGCGATGAAGGCCCGGCCGGCCTCCTTGTTGAACTTCTCCTGGGCGGCGGCGAGTTCCTCGGGAATGTCGATCACCTTCCGCACGGTAGCGGCGGAGGCGGCTACGGCTCCAGGACGACCTTGCCGGTGGTGCCCCTGCTCTCCAGGGCGCGGTGGGCCTCGGCGGCCCCGGCGAGCGGGAAGCGGTGCACGGCGGGGGTGAGGCGGCCCTCGGCGGCCTCGGTGAGGGCGCGCAGTTCGAGGGTGCGCAGGGGGTCGGGGCCGCCGGCCCTGCGCAGCATCTCGGGGCCGAGGACGTTGACGGAGACGCCGTCGACGACGTACGGGCTGTCGCTGTCCAGGCCCTGGGAGGTCCAGCCGAAGACGATGTGCCGGCCGTCCGGCGCGAGCAGGTCGACCGCCGCGCGGGCGACGTCGCCGCCCACGCCGTCGTACACGACGGTGACCTTGCCGCGGTGGTCGTCGAGCCGCGCGGGCCAGCCGGGGTCCGTGTAGTCGACGGCGAGGTCGGCGCCGTTGGCCGCCACCTGCGCCGTCTTCGCGGGGCCGCCGGCCAGGCCGACCACGGTGGCGCCGGCGTTCTTCGCGTACTGCACGAGGAGGGTGCCGAGGCCGCCGGCCGCGGCCGGGACGAGGACCACGTCGCCGGGGCCCGGTTCGGCGAACTGCACGATGCCCATCGCCGTACGGCCGGTGCCGATCATGGCGACGGCCGCGGCGAAGTCCAGGCGCCCGGGGATCTCGTGCAGCCGGGCGGCGTCGGTGACGGCCAGCTCCGCGTAGCCGCCGGGGACGAAGCCGAGGTGGGCGACGACGCGCCTGCCGAGCAGGTCCTCGGGGGCGCCGTCGCCCAGGGCGTCGACCACTCCCGCGACCTCGCGGCCGGGGACGGTCGGCAGGGTGGCGGGGGCCGGGCCGGGGCCCCGCGCGCCCTCCCGCAGCGCGGCGTCCAGGAGGTGGACACCGGCCGCGCGGACGGCGATGCGGACCTGCCCCGGGCCCGGCCGCGGATCCGCGGTCTCCTCGTACCGGAGGTTCTCGGCGGGGCCGAAGGCGTGCAGACGGATGGCGTGCATATGGGTCCCCCGGGGGTCGGGTCGTGCGCCGCTGTGGACCCCACCGTGCGACCTCAAGCATGCTTGAGGTCAAGCGTGTTCCGGCCGAGGGCGAGGGAGACGGCCGTCAGGGCGCTGTTGAAGGAGACCTCCGAGAGCACGCCCGGCGCGGCGACCTGGTCCCCGGCGAGGTAGACGCCGTCCCCGCGGTCGACGGCCGGCCGGTCGCGCCAGCTGGTGCCGGGCAGGTCCACGGCGCCGGTACGGCCGTTCGCCACGGCGTCCCGCCGCCAGGTGACCCGCTCCCGCCAGCCGGGGAAGGCCAGGTCCAGCAGCTCCTCCGCGCGGGCGGCGCCGTCCGCCCTGGACTCGCCCGGGGCGATGGGGATCTGGCCCTGGATCAGCTGTTCGCCGGCCGGGGCGAGGGTGCGGTCCTGGGCGGTGAACCGCTCCAGCCAGCCCGGCGCGTCCAGGTCGGACACGGCGAACGCGTCACCGCGCCGGGTGCGCAGGGCGAGGTCGACCAGGACGGTGCGGCCGCTCGGCCAGGTCAGCGAGGCGTCGCCGAGGAGGCGGCGGGCCGAGTCCAGCGACGTGGCGACGACGACGGGGCCGCCGGTGGGCACGGTGTCGACGCGGGACAGCGTCTCCATGCGCACGCCCAGGTTCCACGCGCGGGCGGCCATCCGGTCGATCAGCGCGCCCCAGCCGCCCCGCGGGTAGTGCGCCTCCGGGGGCAGCCGGGTGGCGCGGCGCAGCCGCTCCTGCACGAACGCGGCGGACAGGGAGCCCGGGTCGTGGTGGAACAGCGCGACCGCCGCGTAGTGGGCGGCGGCCCGCGCGCCCTCCTCGCCGGCGATCCCGGTGGCCCAGCTGAGGAAGTCGGTGCCGACGGGCGCCCGCGCGACGCCGCGGCGCAGCAGCTTCAGCATCGCGAAGGGCGGGGTGCGGCGCAGCGCGCCCCGGTGGCGCAGCCGCAGGCGGGCCGCCTCCAGGGGCGGGAGCGGCGCGAGAGGGCCGATGAGGCCGCGCTGCCGCAGCCAGGTCCAGTGCGGGCCGCCGTTGTAGAGGGCGTGCGGTCCCTCGTTGGTCCGGTAGGCGCCCTCGGCGGTGCGGGCGCGGCCGCCCAGGGTGTGGTGGGCCTCGTGCACGGTGACCTTGGCGCCCTCCTCCGCCGCGGTGATGGCCGCGGTGAGTCCGGCGAATCCGCCGCCGATGACGGTGATGCGGTGCATGGCTGGGGGTCTCCCTCGTTCGGGGTCGCCTTCCGGCTTTGCAGGGACGACGGACGGCGGCGCCCGGATGTGACATGCGCGGAGTTCCCGCAGGCCGGAGCGGTTGTCAGTGGCGGGGTGCAGCATGGGTCCATGGCGAGGAGAGCGGTCGGCGGTCCGGGAGTGAAGGCGGCGCGGCGCCCGGAGCTGCGGCTGCCGGCGCTGGAGCGGTACGAGGGGGGCGGGCTGGAGCCCGACGGGGACTACGACGGGCTGGAGTTCCTGGAGGCGGACTTCGCCGGGCAGGACGGGGCGGGGGCCCGTTTCATGGACTGCGCGCTGACGGGGTGCGCGCTGGACGAGGTGCGGCTGACCCGGGCGCGGCTGCTGGACTCGGTGCTCGCCGGTGTCCGGGGGGTCGGGGCGGACCTGGCCGAAGCGACCCTGCGGGACGTCGAGGTGACCGACGCGCGTCTCGGGGGGACGCAGCTGCACGGGGCGGCGCTCGAGCGGGTGGTGATCAGGGGCGGCAAGATCGACTTTCTGAACCTGCGCTCGGCCCGGCTCAAGGACGTGGTCTTCGAGGGCTGTGTCCTGGTCGAGCCGGACTTCGGCGGGGCCCGCCTGGAGCGGGTGGAGTTCGTGGACTGCGCCCTGAAGGGCGCCGACCTCACCGGTGTCACCATCGTCGACGTGGATCTGCGCGGCGCCGCCTCCCTGGAGATCGCGCGGGGAGTGGACCGGCTGTCGGGCGCGGTGATCAGCCCCTCCCAGCTGCTGGACCTGGCGCCGGTGCTGGCGGGGGAGCTGGGGATCAGGGTGGAGGGCTGAGACGCCGGGGCTACTTCAGCCGGGGGAAGCGGGCCTGGAGGGTCCAGACGGCCGGGTTCTCGGCCAGGTCCTCGTGGAGGTCGGCCAGGTCGGCCAGCAGGTCGTGGAGGAAGTCGCGTGCCTCGCGGCGGAGTTCGGCGTGGGAGAAGGTCAGCGGGGGTTCGGAGGCGGGCAGCCACTCCGCCTCGATGTCCACCCAGCCGAAGCGGCGCTCGAACAGCAGGCGGTCGGTGGACTCGGTGAAGTCCAGCTCCGCGTACTGGGGCCGGGAGGCGCGGGAGCCGGCCGGGTCCCGGTCGACGTGCTCCACGATGTCGCACAGCGCCCAGGCGAAGTCCAGCACCGGCACCCATCCCCAGGATGTGGACAGCTCGCGGTCCGACTCGGTGTCGGCGAGGTAGACGTCCCCGCAGAACAGGTCGTGCCGCAGGGCATGGACGTCCGCGCGGCGGTAGTCGGTCTGCGGGGGGTCGGGGAACCGGTTGGAGAGGGCGTAGCCGATGTCGAGCACGGGCTGATGGTGTCATGGGCCCGTGCCCCCGCCCGCACGGGTGCGGCGGGCGGGCCCGGTCCGGGCGCCGCGGCCCGCGCGCGGCCGGCGGGTGCCGTGCCGGTGCCTCCGTAGAATGCGGCGGGTGCCCGCCTCCCGTCGCCACCGCCGTCTCCTCTCCCGTCGGCCCGGCGGCCCCCGGGGGCGTCTCGCGGTCGTCGGTCTGGTCCTGCTCGGCATGACGGTGACCGGGTGCCGCGCCGGTGCGGGAGACGACGACGCGGCGTCCCGCGGCGCGAGCGGGGTCGGCGACCCCTACTTCCCGAAGTCGGGCAACGGCGGCTTCGACGTCACCCACTACGGCCTCGACCTGGCGTACGCCCCGGACACCCACCGCCTGTCCGGCACGGCCACGCTCACCGCGCGGGCGACGCGGGACCTCACCGCGTTCAACCTCGACCTCGAGGGCATGACGGTCGAGAAGGTCACGGTCGACGGCGCGAGGGCGACGTGGCGGCGCGCCGGACAGGAACTGACGGTCCGGCCGCCGGACGGACTCGGCCGCCACACGCGCTTCCGGGTCGCCGTCCGCTACTCGGGCGTCCCGGTGACCGTCACCGACCCCGACGGCACCGAGGGGGGCTGGCTGCGGACCGCCGACGGCGCGGTGGCGCTGGGGCAGCCGAGGGGCTCGATGACGTGGTTCCCCGGCAACCACCACCCCTCCGACAAGGCGACGTACCGCCTCGCGGTGACCGTGCCGGAGGGGCTGCGGGCGGTGTCCCACGGGGAGCCGGCCGGTGAGGAGACCGAGGGCGGCCGGACGACCTACCGCTGGCGCACCACCGAACCCACGGCGAGCCACGCCGCCACGCTCGCCATCGGCCGGTACGACGTCGACCGGGCCACGACCGGCGGCGGACTGCCCCTGTACTCGGCGGTCGACCCGGAGCAGGCCGAGGAGAGCGGACCGGTCCTGCGGCGGCTGCCCGGCGTGCTGGAGTGGGCGGAGCGGACCTTCGGCCCGTACCCCTTCTCCTCCGCGGGAGTGATCGTGGAGCGCCCGGACGACGCCGGGTACGCCCTGGAGACCCAGAACCGGCCCGTCTTCCCCGGGGCCCCGGAGACCTGGCTCCTGGTCCACGAGATCGCCCACCAGTGGTACGGGAACTCCGTGTCCCCGAGGACCTGGCGGGACCTGTGGCTGAGCGAGGGCTTCGCGACGTACGCGGAGTGGCTGTGGGACGAGGACCACGGCGGCGACACCGCGCAGGAGACCTTCGACACGCTGTACGAGGGCGACTACTTCGACGACGAGGAGGAGAACGACGCGCTCTGGTCGTTCCCTCCCGCGCGGTCGCCCGGCGCGGCGCACCTCTTCGACGTGCCCGTCTACCAGCGCGGGGCGATGGTCCTGCACAGGATCCGGCAGGCGGCCGGCGACGACGCCTTCTTCGCGCTGCTGCGGGGCTGGGCGCGGGAGCACCGGCACGGCACCGCGGACACCGGCGACTTCACGGCGTACGTGGAGAAGTCGGCCCCCGGAAAGGACTTCGAGGGGATCTGGGCGGACTGGCTGTACGGGGAGGGGAAGCCGGAGCGGCCCTGAGCGCATGCCGGAGCCCCCGGCCGGGCGGCGAGCCGGGCCGGGGGCTCCGTCACGAAGGACGGCGGGGCGTCCGTCAGACGCTCACACCGAAGTCCTGGGCGATGCCCACGAGACCCGAGGCGTAGCCCTGGCCGACGGCGCGGAACTTCCACTCCGCGCCGTTGCGGTACAGCTCGCCGAAGACCATGGCGGTCTCGGTGGCCGCGTCCTCCGACAGGTCGTAGCGGGCGATCTCGGCGCCGCCGGCCTGGTTGACGATGCGGATGTAGGCGTTGCGCACCTGGCCGAAGTTCTGGCTGCGGTTCTCGGCGTCGTAGATCGACACCGGGAAGACGATCTTGTCGATGTCGGCCGGGAGCGCGGCCAGGTTGACGTTGATCGCCTCGTCGTCGCCCTCGCCCTCACCGGTGCGGTTGTCACCCGTGTGGACGATGGTGTTGTCCGGGGTCTGCTTGTTGTTGAAGAACACGAAGTGGCCGTCCGAGTAGACCTTGCCCTGCGTGTTGACCGCGATCGCCGAGGCGTCGAGGTCGAAGTCCGTGCCGGTGGTGGTGCGGACGTCCCAGCCGAGGCCCACGGTGACAGCGGTCAGGCCCGGAGCCTCCTTGGTGAGCGAGACGTTGCCACCCTTGGACAGGCTTACAGCCATTGTTGGGAGTCCCTTCCCTCGTTTGCGTACGGCTAGAAGCTACAGCTACCCCCTTGAACGCGGAGAGGGGTGCGCGAGGTTCCAGGTCTCTTTACTTTCTTTACCCGTGTTCCCGGGGCCCGGGGATTCCTGCGATATTCGGGTGACGTGGCCCGGTCGGAGGAGGGAACCTGTAGGGCATGTCCGGTCCCCATGTCATCCGTGGCTCCGTCTCCCTGCCCGAGGCCGAGCTCATGTGGCGTTTCTCGCGGTCGTCCGGGCCGGGCGGGCAGCACGTGAACACCAGCGACTCCCAGGTGGAGCTGCGCTTCGACCTGGCCCGCACCGAGGCGCTGCCCGAGGTGTGGAAGCAGCGGGCGCTCGAACGGCTGGCCGGACGGCTGGTCGGCGGAGTGCTCACCGTGCGGGCCTCCGAGCACCGCTCGCAGTGGCGCAACCGTGAGACCGCGGCGGTGCGGCTGGCGGCGCTGCTCGCGGAGGCGACGGCGCCGCCGCCGAAGCCGCGGAGGGCGACGCGGGTGCCTCGCGGGATCAATGAGCGGCGGTTGCGGGAGAAGAAGCAGCGGGCGGAGACGAAGCGGGGGCGCTCCGCGCGGGACTGGGGGTGACCTCCTCAGCCCCCTCGGGGTGTGACCCCGGGCCCCTCGGGGTGTGGCCCCGGGCCGCTTGGGGGGTGGCCCCGGCACCTGGGTGGGTGCGGGTGGGTGGGGGCTGGGCGCGCAGTTCCCCGCGCCCCTTTGGGGCGCTCCAGTGGGGGTGTGGTCAAGGTAGGGGGAGTACGCCTACTGATTCCTCTTCGGCGGTTTCGGTGGTTTTGTGGAAGCCCAGGGTGAGGTAGAAGTTCTCGGGGCCGTGGTCGCCGGGGTGCCAGGTGACCCAGAGTTCCCTGGTGCCGCGGCGGCGGAGCTCCTCGGCCACCGCCTGCACGGCGAAGCGCCCGTAGCCCCTGCCCTGCTCCTCCGCGGCGATGTTCAGCCGCCACAGGCCGGAGCGGATCACGCTGCCGCCGTCCTCGTGCCAGTCGATGTCGAGGAAGGCCATCAGGAAGCCCACCGCGCGGTCGCCGTCCATGATCAGGCGGGGCCAGGCGGTGCCGGGGTGGACGTATGCCTCGGCGAGGGAGTGCGCCACCGGCGTGACGGCGAATTCCTGGTCGGGGCGTACCCGTATGGCGAGGGCGGCCTTCAGGTTCTTCGCGGTGATCTCTTCGAGGCGAAGTGCGGTTGTCGTCGTCACGGCCGCACCCTACGCACGGAAATCCGGTCCGGTAAAAGGGATTTCGGCTACGTGCGCGACACGTTCAGCCCAACTGCCGGTAACGGCCCCGGAAATAGGTGAGCGGACCGCCTTCCGCACTCGGCATCCGGGCCGTCAGCACGCGGCCGATCACCAGGGTGTGGTCCCCGGCCGGCACCCGCTGTTCGGTGCGGCACTCCAGGGTCGCCAGGGCGCCGCCCACCAGCGGGGCCCCGCTGTACTCGCCGCGCAGGTACGGGATGTCGGCGAAGAGGAGGCGGTCGCTGACCCTGCCCTTCATCGCGAAGCGGCCCGCGATGTGCCGCTGGCTCTCGGAGAGCACGGACACCGACCACAGCGGCTGTTCGTCGAGCAGGTCGTCCATGCGGGACCCGTTGCGCAGGCTGACCAGCACCAGCGGCGGATCCAGGGACACCGACATGAAGGCGGTGGCCGTCATGCCGACGTCCTCGCCGGCCGGCGCCGAGGGGTCGTCGGGGTCCAGCGGCGGCTCCTGCGCGGTCACCAGGACCACGCCGGAGGCCAGCCGGGACAGGGCGGCCCGGAACTCGTCGTTGCTCACCCCTTCAGCATGCCGGGCGGCGGACGGAACGGTGATCGCGGACGAGGCGGAAGTGTTCGGCACGCGGGAAACGCTAATCTCCGCTGCACGGGTACCGCATCGGCCCCTGGCCCCAACCGGGACCTAGGACCAGCGTCCGAGGGGGACAGGTCATGCGAAACCACCGCAGAAAACCGCGTTCCGTGAATCCCCGGGAAATTACCAAAAGGCCCCGCAGTTGTTCACGTTTGCCTGTGACTTGAGTCACAAGGGGAAAGAATTGTTGACCCTGTGTACCGAGTGGGCAGCGCGCTGTGATTCAGTGGCGGGGAAGCTGCTGGGACGATACGCCGAAGAGAACCCTTGATTCGCTCCGAGGTCTCGGGGGGAGGGCGAGGATGGAGACCGAGTCGGAACCCTACGTCCGCCTTGCGTCGCTGCGACAACTCCACCAAGCCATGGCCGACATGAACACGGCCCGCAGCCTGGCGGACACCTTGCAGACGGTCGCCGACGGCGTCGTGGGCGCCCTCGGTTACGAGCTGGCGGCCGTCAACCTGGTACGCCCCGACGGCGATCTCGTGGTCGCCGCCCTCGCCGGGAACACCGCCGCCGAGGCCCTGATCACCGGACGGGCCGGCTCCCGCGAGTCCTGGGACCGCCGTCTGAACATGGGTGAACGCTGGGGCGACCTGATCTTCATACCCCACAGCGAGGGCTGGGTCCTCGACGACGACGACGTCCCGCAGTGGTACACCGACGGGCCCGCGCCCCGCTTCGAGGACGAGTGGCACCCCTCCGACCGGCTCTTCGCCCCGATGTACGCCCCCGGCCCGCAGGGCGGCGGCAACTCGGGGGAACTGGTCGGCGTGCTCTCCGTGGACCGCCCGCGCAACGGCCGGCGCCCCGGCGCCTGGGGCCGCGAGGCGCTCCAGATGTACGCCTTCCAGGCCGCCATCGCGATCAGCAACGCCCGGCTGCGCGCCAACATGCAGCGCGCCCTGGTCCGCCTCGAACGCGACCAGCAGGCGCTGCGGGCCAGCGAGGAGAGCTTCCGGCAGGCCTTCGAGTACGCCCCCTCCGGCATGGCCATCGCCGAGATGGGCGGCGACCAGCACGGCCGCATCCTGCGCACCAACGACGCCCTGTGCCGCCTGCTCGGCCGCCCCGCCTCCGCGATGCGCCGCTACTCCTTCTCCGACCTGGTCCACCCCGAGGACATCGGCACCCTGCTGCGCACCTCCGCCGAGGGCGGCCGGGCCGAGCTGCGCCTGGGCCGCCGCGACGGCACCTACGTCTGGGTGTCGCTGCGCAACTCGGTGGTCGCCGACGCCGCCGACGGACCGCGCTTCCTGCTCACCCACGTCGAGGACATAGAGGAGCGCAAGCGCCGCGAGCTCCAGCTCGCCCACCGCGCCTCCCACGACTCCCTCACCGGGCTGCCGAACTCCGCCGAGCTGCGGTCGCGGCTGGCCTCGCGGCTGTGCCGGCAGCAGCCGCAGGGCGTGCTGCCCGCCGCCGTCGACTCCATGGAACCCTTCGAGTCCTTCGACTCCCACGACGCCGCCTACGGCCCGCCCGCCTTCGACCGGGGACACGACTTCGACTTCCCGCCGGGCGCCGAGACCTTCGACGGCTACGACCACCATGTGCACACCGTCGCGCCCGCCGCCGAGTTCGACGACGGGGCCAAGGGCCTCGCGGTCCTCTTCTGCGACCTCGACGGCTTCAAGTCGATCAACGACCGGTTCGGGCACAACGCGGGTGACGCGGTGCTCATCGAGGTCGCCCGCCGGCTCAGCAACGGCGTGCGCGACGGCGACACCGTCGCCCGGCTCGGCGGCGACGAGTTCGTGATACTCGCCGACGGGCTCGGCCGGGCCGACGCCCAGGACCTCGCCGTACGGCTGCGCAACGAGATCATCCAGCCCATCCGGGCCGAGGGCCGGGCCGTCCGGGTCGGGGCCAGCTTCGGCATCGGATGGGCACACTGCGGCCTGACTGCGGACGAAGTGTTGAAGTCAGCCGACGAGCGGATGTACGTCGAGAAACGATCTCGTCCCAAACAGCATCGCCGGGCGGGCTGAACCCCAGGTCAGCGATTCGATGCGGTCCGGGTCACCCGATCGGGTCACCGGAAGCGGGTAGGCTCGCCTATCTCACCACTCGTACCGCACCCGATCCGCAGCTAGGAGCACCAAGGGATGACGGCCGGCAACAACGGCGCGAGCACGCCGGAGGACGACGACCCGTTCGGCTACCTCTACGCCGACGGGCAGGCCAACGGGGCCCAGCCGCCGTCCGGCGGCTACGGCTACCCGAACTCGGTGAACCGGGTGCGGCCGGTCGGAACCCGGCAGTACGGCCAGCAGGCCGCCGCCCCGCAGGCTCCGCAGCAGCAGGGCGTCTACGGCCAGCCGAGCGCCCACTACGCCGCCCCCGAGACGCTGCCCGGCGGCGCGACCACCACCCAGTCGCCGCAGCCGGCGTACGGCGGCCGTGGTGGCGGCCGGGGCCGCGGACCGAACACCAAGGGTCTGCTCATCGGCGCGATCGCGGTGGTCGCCGCGGTCGTGATCGGCATCGGCATCGCCATGATCGGCGGCGACGACGACGAGGGCGACGGCGGCAACCAGGCGGACTCGACGCCCACCCAGTCCCAGGACAGCGGCGAGCCCAGCCCCTCCGCGAGCGAGAGCGCGGAGGAGGCGGCGGACCTGCCGACCGGCGACGCGAAGGCCATGCGGCTGGGCGGCACGGCAGCCCTCGCCTCGGACATCGAGGGCGCCCAGTCCGACGGCGGCGTCTACGTGACCAACCTGAACCAGCCCGGTTCCTCGGTCACCTGGACCGTCAACGACATCCCCGAGGACGGCGCCTACACCGTCTTCGTGCGCTACAGCACCACCGACGACCCGCAGTCGATGACGCTCACCGTCAACGGCAAGGAGTTCGGCTCCAAGCTCAACATGGACAACTTCGCCCGTGCCAAGGACGGCGACTTCTCCAAGGGCTGGACCCAGACCTTCGCCTGGCCCACCCTCAACAAGGGCAGCAACACCATCTCGGTCTCCTGCGCCGACGGCGACAAGTGCAACGTGCTGCTGGACCAGCTGTGGCTCAAGGAGGGCCAGGTCAAGAAGTGACCGGCCGCTACGCCGCGTTCGCTTCCCCGCGCACCGTGACCCCGGCCAGCAGGCCCTCGTAGACCGACCGGTCGACGTCCCCGGCCACCGGGGACAGGGCCGCCGCCGCCGACAGGGCCACCGCCCGGGTCAGCCGGTCCGCCCAGGGACGGTGCTCCACCAGCGCCGACAGCAGACCCGCCACGGCCGCGTCGCCGGCGCCTGCCGGGTTTCCGGCGAACCGCTCCGGAGGGGCCGCGCGCCAGCGGCCCTCGGGCGTCACCGCGAGCAGCCCCTGCGCGCCCAGGGAGGCCACCACCGCGCCGGCGCCCCGCCTGCGGGCGTCCTGGGTGGCGCGCGACGGCTCGTGGGAGCCGGTGAGTTCGGCCAGTTCCCCGGCGTTCGGCTTGAGGATGTCGGGCCGCCCGGCGACCCCGCGGCGCAGCGCCGCGCCGCTGGTGTCCAGGAGGGTCGGGACCCCGGCCGCGCGTGCCGTGCGCAGCAGGCCCGCGTACGCGCCCACCGGGACGCCCGGGGGCAGGCTGCCGCACAGGGCCACCGCCGAGACGGAGGGCAGCAGACCCTCGTAGACCTCCTGGAACGCGGACCACTCGGCGTGGCCGATCGCCGGGCCGGGCTCGTCGAGCCGGGTGGTCCCGCCGGAGCGCCCGTCGACCACCGCGACGGTGCGCCGGGTCGTGCCGGAGACCGGGACCAGCGCGTCGGTGAGGAGCGGGATCTCGGTGAGCCGGTCCCGCAGGACGCGCCCCGTGGCGCCGCCCGCGAAGCCGGTGACCGTCACCTCGTGGCCGAGGGCGGTGAGTACCCGGGCCACGTTGACGCCCTTGCCGCCCGGACGCTCCGTCACCTCCGAGACCCGGTGGGAGGCGTCCGGCCGCAGGGACGGCACGCGATAGGTGATGTCGAGAGCGGTGTTCAGCGTGACCGTGAGGATCACCGGTCCGACCTCCCCTTCTACCTGCGCCTGCCGTACGGCCCGTGGTCACGATCATGCCAAACGGACGGCGGTCGGCCCAGCCCTCGGACCGGCCGCCGTGCGGCGGGAGCGGGGGACGGATCAGCCCAGTCGGGGATCGACCACCCATTCCCCCCGGCGCATGACGCCCACCAGGTCGAACGAGGCGTCCAGGATCACCAGGTCGGCGTCCTTCCCGGGCTCCAGGGAGCCGGTCCGGTCGTCCACTCCGAGCAGCCGCGCGGGGTTGGCGGAGATCGCGGCGACGACGTCCTCGACGGGCAGCCCGTCCACCGTCACCGCCCGCTTGAAGGCCCGGTCCAGGGTGAGCGTGGAGCCGGCGATCGAGCCGCCCTCCACCAGCCGGGCCACCCCGTCGGCGACCTCGACCTCCATCGGGCCGAGCATGTAGCGGCCGTCGCCGAAGCCGGCCGCGTCCATCGCGTCGGTGATGAAGGCGACCCGCTCCCGGCCCGCGTGGTGGAAGGCCAGCTGGAGCGCGGCGGGATGCAGATGCGTGCCGTCGTTGATCAGCTCGACGGTGATCCGTTCGTCCTCCAGCAGGGCGGTGATCGGACCGGGGGCGCGGTGGCCGAGCGGCGGCATCGCGTTGAACAGGTGGGTGGCCACGGTCGCGCCCGCGTCGATGGCCTGGAGCGTCTGCTCGTACGTGGCGTCGGTGTGCCCGACGGCCGCGATCACACCGTGCTCGGCGAGCAGCCGTACGGAGTCCAGGCCGCCCGGCAGCTCGGTGGCGAGCGTCATCATCCGGGCCTGTCCGTGCGCCGCGTCGATCAGCTTGCGGACCTCCGCCGGGTCGGGGTCGCGCAGCAGCCCCTCGTCGTGCGCGCCCTTGCGGCAGGGGGAGATGAACGGCCCCTCGAAGTGGATGCCCGCGATGTCGCCCTGCTGGGCCAGTTCCGCCAGCATCCCGGCGTGCCGGGCGAGGAAGTCCAGGTCGCCGGTGACGGCGGAGGCGACCAACGTGGTGGTGCCGTGCAGGCGGTGGGTGCGCACGCCCTGGAGGACGTCCTCGGCGGTGCCGCCGGCGAAGGACGCGCCGCCGCCGCCGTGGTTGTGGATGTCGACGAAGCCCGGGACCACCCAGTGGCCGGACACGTCGACCGTCTCGGCGCCGGCGGGTTCCTCCCCCGGACCTCCGGCGGGCCGCGGCCCGGGGGGACCCCCACCGGCGATCCGGGTGCCCTCGACGATCACGCGGCCGTCGTCCACGGTCCCGGTGGGCAGGACCACCCGGGCACCGGCGAGAACCTTGGTGGGGGCCATCAGGTGGTTACCTCCGAGGGATACGAGGGGTCAGTGGTGTCGTCGTCGAGCAGGTCCCAGGCGAGCAGGCCCGCGCCGAGGCAGCCGGCGGTGTCCCCGAGGGCCGCGGGGACCAGGGACGGCAGCTTCTGGAAGGTGACCCGCCGCCGGACGGCCTCCCGCAGCGGCGTGAACAACGTTTCCCCCGCCTCGGCGAGCCCGCCACCGATGATCAGCGTGCGCGGGTCCAGCAGGGTGAGCGCGGTGACCAGCCCGTCGGCGAGCGCGTCCACCGCCTCCTGCCAGACCCGTCGGGCCCGTGCGTCCCCGGACGCCACGGCCTTCGCGCAGTCCGCCGCGTCCGCGTCCGGGTCGCCGCAGGCCGCCGCCCACGCCTCGCTCACCGCGGCGGCGGACGCGTACCGCTCCAGACAGCCGGACTGACCGCAGGGACAGGGGGCGCCGCCGGGCCGTACGACGACATGGCCGATCTCGCCCGCGAAGCCGTGCGCGCCCGCTTCGACCCGGCCGTCGATGCCGATGGCGCCCGCGATGCCGGTGCCCAGCGGCACGAACAGGAAGCGGTCGGCGCCCCGGCCCGCCCCGATGCGGCCCTCGGCGAGACCGCCGGTGCGGACGTCGTGGCCGAGGGCGACGGGCACCCCGCCGAGGCGCTCGGTGAGCAGGGCGCGCAGCGGCACGTCCCGCCAGCCGAGGTTGACCGCGTGGACGGCGACTCCCTCCGCCTCGTCGACGATCCCGGGGACGGCGACGCCGGCGGCGGACGCGGGCTCGCCGAACCGGCGGGCGCCGTGGTCGCGCAGTTCGGCCGCGAAGCCGAGGATGTCCGCGACGACCGCGTCCGGGCCGCGTTCGCGACCGGTGGCCCGGCGGGCCTGGTGCAGCAGCGCGCCGTCCGCCCCGACCAGGGCGGCCTTCATCCCGGTGCCGCCCACATCGAGGGCGATGACATGTCTCACGGGTGACAGTGTGGACCGACGACCCGCAAGAGGTCTAGTCCACTCACGTGGTGTAGACCTTATTCCGACTATCGGAATGTCGTCGGATGGCGCGTATGCGCCGGGGCAAGGGGCAGAGCACGTGCAGCGGCGGGTCAGGACAAGGGCGATCGCGGTGGTCTCCGCACTGGGACTGACGGGAGTCCTCGGCGGATGCGGCGTCGGTGGGGGATCGTCCGAGGTGACCCTGAGACTCGTCGCCGCCGACTACGGCACCGGCAAGGCGGACAGCTCCGAGAAGTACTGGGCCGGACTGGCCGAGCGGTACGAGTCCGAGCACCCCGACGTGAAGATCGACGTCAGCGTCTACTCCTGGAACGACGTCGACCGCAAGGTCAAGGAGATGGTCGACGCCGGTGACCCGCCGGACATGGCGCAGATCGGCGCGTACGCCGACTACGCGGCCAAGGACATGCTCTACAAGGCGGGCGACCTGCTCTCCATCCCCGTCCAGGCGGACTTCGTCTCCCAGCTCTCCACCGCGGGCGAGGTCAACAGCGTGCAGTACGGCATGCCGTTCGCCTCCTCCACGCGCGTGCTGTTTTACAACAAGGAGCTGTTCGACAAGGCCGGCATCACCCCGCCGCGGACCTGGGACGAGCTCGCCGCCGACGCCGAGGCGCTGAAGGCGGAGGGCGTGAAGTACCCGTACGCGCTGCCGCTCGGGCCGGAGGAGGCGCAGGCCGAGACCATGCAGTGGCTGCTCAGCGGAGGCGGCGGCTACACCGACATCACCGGTATCTACAGCGTCGACTCCGCGCCGAACGTCGAGACCTTCGCCTGGCTGAAGGACGAACTGGTCGGCAAGGGCCTGACCGGTCCCGTCGCACCCGGCAAGCTCGACCGGGCCGACGGGTTCGAGGCGTTCGCCGCCGGGGACGTCGGCATGCTCAACGGGCACCCCTCGCTGATGGAGATGGCGAAGAAGAAGGGCGTGGAGTTCGGCATGGTGCCGACGCCGGGGGCCGAGGGGGAGAGCGAGGCCACGCTCGGCGTCGCCGACTGGATGATGGCCTTCAACGAGAACGGCAACCGCGACCAGGTCGGCGACTTCCTCGACTTCGTCTACAGCGAGGAGAACGTGCTCGAGTTCTCCCGCGAGTACAACCTGCTGCCGGTCACCAACTCGGCGTCCCGCGCGATGGCCGCGTCGGACCGGGACAAGGAGCTCAAGCCGTTCCTCGACCAGCTGCCGACCTCGGAGCTCTACCCGGTCGGCAACACCTCCTGGGCGGCGGTGAACGCCGCGGTCAAGAAGCAGATCGGCAAGGCGGTCGCGCCGGGCGGCAGCCCGGCCGGCGTCCTCGGCGGACTCCAGGCGACGGCGACGCGCGCGGAGAACGCGGAGTAGCCTGCGGGACATGGACACGGGGGACGGGGAACAGGGGCTGGCCCGGCGTGAACGGGACATCCTGGCGCTGGAGCGCCGGGGGTTCGCCGGGCCCGGTGTGAAGGAGCGCGCGATCCGGGAGGAACTGGGGCTGGCTCCTGTGCGCTACTACCAGTTGCTCAACGCCCTCCTCGACGATCCCCGGGCCCTCGCCCACGATCCGGTGACCGTCAATCGCCTCCGGCGGGTTCGGGAAGCGCGGCGTTCGGAGCGCTGAGGACGCGCCTGGGGTGGTGGGTGGGGCGGGGCCGGGTCGGGGGTGGCCGTCCTCGGACTGGCGCGACTGCCCCGGCTGGAATACGTCGGGGGCGCGGACGCGCCAGCCACTGCGGGCGGCCACCCCCGCCCCGTCCCCTCCGCGCCGTACGCGCCCACCCGCCGCACCAACCTCCCCCCCCGCTCTCCGCGGGCAGTCGTGCCGCTGGGGCGATGGGGGTACCTCCCGCTCGAGCGAAGCCGAGAGTGGGGAGGGTGGGCGCGACGGCACCCCGTAAGCGCCGGGCTGCGCAACACCCCCCGGCGCGCACCTACGCGCTGTGGGCGGCATCAGGGAGGGGGGCCGGGGCACAGCCCCGGGGAGGGGACGGGAAGGGGCGGCGGGGGCGAACTCTTGGGTGTGGGGCGGCGGTCAGTGTATGTGTGCCGCCAGGGTTGCCAGGAGGTGGACGAGGCCCGGCGGGCCGTCGACCACCAGGTCCGCCCGGTCGCGCAGTTCCGTGACCTCGTCGCTTCCGCTGCACACCAGCAGCCCGGGCACACCGGCGGAACGCAGCTTGTCGACGGCGGTGAAGGCGGCGAGGTCGCCCAGGTCGTCCCCGGCGTAGAGGACCGACCCGGCGCCGATCTCCCGGGCGTACTCGCTCAGGGCGACGCCCTTGTCCATGCCCGGCGGGCGCAGCTCGAGGACCAGGCGGCCGGGCTCGACGACTAGCCCGTGCCGGGCGGCGAGCCCGGCGAGCGGCTCGCGCAGCGCCTCGTACGCGGCCTGGGGATCGGCGGCCCTGCGGGTGTGCACCGCGACCGCCCGGCCGCCCTTCTCCTCGATCCAGGTGCCCTGCCAGGCCCCGGCCCGGTCGAGCAGGCCGGGCAGCTCCGCGCGGACGGCGGCGACCCCGGGGTGCGGGGCGGGGGCGGTGACCTCACCGGTCACGGCGTCCCAGCGCTCGGCGCCGTAATGGCCGAGGACGACGAGGTGCTCCAGACCGGGCACGCCCGCGAAGCCGCCGTGCCGTACCGCGACACCCGCGGGGCGGCCGGTGACGACCGCGACCGCGGCCACCTTCGGGGCGAGCGCGGCGAGCGCGGGCACCGCGTCCGG
Source organism: Streptomyces fungicidicus (assembly GCF_003665435.1). Classification (NCBI taxonomy): domain Bacteria; kingdom Bacillati; phylum Actinomycetota; class Actinomycetes; order Kitasatosporales; family Streptomycetaceae; genus Streptomyces; species Streptomyces fungicidicus. The sequence goes on along the minus strand of NZ_CP023407.1, from coordinate 3,485,616 downwards.
GTGCGCGCGGGCCTGCTCCGGGTCGGGCACGATCGGCGCGAGCGTCCCGTCGAAGTCGAGCCCGATCAGTGCCTTCCCCGGGCGGGAGAGGAGCGCCTCCAGCCCTTCCCGTCCGGCCTGCGTGGCGGGCGTCGGCGTGGCGTGCGGGTCGGTGGAATCCATACCGTCAACCTATCCGCGCCCGCGCCCTCGCACGCCTGCGTGTCCGGTCAGCCGGGCTTCCGGTCCCGCAGCGCGTCCAGCTGCTCCAGGAACCACCGTGCCGGAGGCAGCGCGGTCGCCGCCGCGGCCAGGCGCTTGCCGCGGTCGGCGCGCTCCTCCGGGCTCATGGCCAGGGCCTCGTGCAGGGCGCCGGCGGTCTCCACGACGTCGTACGGGTTGACCGTGATCGCGTCCTCGCCCAGCTCCTCGTGGGCGCCCGCCTCCCGCGACAGCACCAGCGCGCAGCCCGCGTCGGAGACCACCGGGACCTCCTTGGCCACCAGGTTCATGCCGTCGCGGATCGGGTTGACCAGCGCCACGTCGGCCAGCCGGTACGCGGCGAGCGAGCGCGCGAAGTCGTCCCTGACGTGCAGCACGACCGGCCGCCAGCCGGGTGTCCCGTACCGCTCGTTGATCTCCTCGGCGATCCGCTGCACCTCGGCGGTGTAGTCGCGGTACACGGCGAGATCCTGCCGGGAGGGGTAGGCGAAGGCGATGTGCACGACGCGCTCGCGCCACTCGGGGTGGTCGTCCAGGAGCTGCCGGTACGCCAGCAGGCCGCGCACGATGTTCTTCGACAGCTCGGTGCGGTCCACACGGACGATCGTCCGGCGCGGCCCGCCCTCGGGTGCGGCGCCGATCTCCTCCCGCAGCACGGCGATCCGCTCCTCGACGTCCGCCTCGTGGGAGCGGGCACGCAGGAAGTCGGCGTCGGCGCCCAGCCCGTGCACCCCCACCGCGGTGTCCCCGAGCCCGTCCGTGAACCGTTCGCAGCAGGCGGTGAACGCGTCCGCCCAGCGGTGGGTGAGGAAGCCGAGCCGGTCGGCGCCGAGCATCCCGCGCAGCACCTGTCCGGCGATGTCGTCGGGCAGCATCCGGAAGTACTCCGGCGGCGCCCACGGCGTGTGCGAGAAGTGGCCGATGCGCAGATCGGGGCGGAGCTCGCGGAGCATCCCGGGGACCAGGGTCAGGTGGTAGTCCTGCACCAGCACCGCCGCGCCCCGCGCCGCCTCCTCGGCCAGCGCCTCGGCGAACGCGCGGTTGTAGGCCTCGTACGACGCCCACCGGCGGCGGAACTCCGCGTCGAAGACCGGCTCCACCGGCGTCTGGTACAGCATGTGGTGCACGAACCACAGCACCGAGTTGGCGATCCCGTTGTACGCGTCCGCGTGGACGTCCGCCGGGACGTCCAGCATCCGCACGCCGTCCTCGCCCACCCCGCGCCGCACGGCCTCCCGGTCGCCGTCGGACAGCGCCGAGCACACCCACAGCGCCCCCGCGTCCGGCCCGATCGCCGACAGCCCGGACACCAGCCCGCCGCCGCCCCGTTTGGCGCGCAGCGACCCGTCGTCCGCAACCTCGTACGAGACCGGTCCCCGATTGGAGGCGACCAGCACCTGAGCAGCACCGAAGCTTGAAGCCATACGCCTCAACCTAGCCCGGCCCCCGGCACCTCAAACGCACGGTTCGGCCGTATACGGCTCAGGCCACCCGCCGCGCCTGGTACTCGGCGATCTCCGCCATCGGCGGCCGTTCCTCCGTGTCCACGGAGTACGTACGGGGCTCGAAGTTGTCGCCGGTCCGCTCGAACTGGGTCAGCGACGGGCGGATCAGATGGCCGCGGGCCAGGCGGAGCTGGGCGGTGCGGTAGATCGCGGCGGCCATCCGGCCGAGCGCCTGGCCGTCCTGGTGGCGATGCTTGCGGACGCCGACGTCGACCTGGGCGAGCGCGTCCAGGCCCACCAGGTGCAGGGCGTCGACCAGCATGCCGAGCTCCACGCCGTACCCGACCGGGAACGGAAGCTGCTCCAGCAGGGTGCGGCGGGCCGCGTACTCGCCGCCGAGCGGCTGCACGAAGCCGGCCAGCTGGGGCCAGTGCATGTTCAGCAGCGGGCGGGCCATCAGCTCCGTGACCCGGCCGCCCTGGCCCGCGGCCGAGCCCAGGGGGCGGTCGTACATGGCCTTGACCAGCTGTACGTCCGGCTCGGTGAGCAGCGGGCCGACGATGCCGGAGACGAAGTCGGAGGAGAACTCCCTGAGGTCCGCGTCGACGAAGCAGACGATGTCCCCGGAGGTGACCAGCAGCGAGCGCCACAGCACCTCGCCCTTGCCGGGCACCGCCGCCAGACGCGGCAGGATCGCGTCCCGGTGCACCACGGTCGCGCCGGCCGCCGCCGCCACCTCGGCCGTGCGGTCGGTCGAGCCGGAGTCGACCACCACCACCTCGTCGACCAGCGGCACCTGGAGCACCAGGTCGTGGCGGAGGACGGACACGATGTCGCCGACGGTCGCCTCCTCGTTCAGCGCGGGCAGCACCACGCTCACCGTCTGCCCCGTGGCGCGTTTCGCCGCCAGGATCCGGTGGAGCGGTCGGTCGGCCACGGACCAGGAACGGTCGATGAGCCAGCGCTCGACTTCTTCCAGCACGGTCCCCGGCTCCTCACTGGCCTGTGATCCATCTCGCGGTTCGGACGACTATCTCAACCATGCAGGCCTTCGGTTACAGTCTTGAACAACGCCGATGACCACCGCATGCCGGGGTCACCGCGCGCACCACAACTGAACACCGCTCATCCAGAGGGGCAGAGGGATACGGCCCGATGAAGCCCCGGCAACCCTCCAGTCGGTTCTTGTCACACGGACGTGGCGAGGCTCCCGGCTAGGGAAGGTGCCAAATCCGTCTCACGGCGAGGTGCGCCGTGAGGAAGATGAGGAGAAAGGGCCTCGCCTCCATGGCTGTGCAGACTGTTGCCACCACCACCGATTCCGCAGTGGACCTCGGCCCCGCAGCGGCGCTCTCCTGCCGCGAGTGCGGTCACCGCGTACCCCTCGGGCCCGTCTTCGCCTGCGAGGAGTGTTTCGGCCCGCTGGAGATCGCCTACGACTTCTCGGCCTACGACACCGAGGAACTCCGCAAGCGGATCGAGGCGGGACCCGCGAACATCTGGCGCTACGCGCCGCTGCTGCCCGTCCCGGCGGACGTGGCCGGCAAGCCCAACCTCAACCCCGGCTGGACCAAGCTCGTCCAGGCCGACAACCTCGCCCGTGAGCTGGGCGTCGACGCCGGCAAGCTGTTCGTCAAGGACGACTCCGGCAACCCGACGCACTCCTTCAAGGACCGTGTCGTCGCCCAGGCCATCGAGGCCGCCCGCGCCTTCGGCTTCACCACCCTCTCCTGCTCCTCCACCGGCAACCTCGCCGGTGCGGTCGGCGCCGCCGCGGCCCGCGCCGGCTTCCGGTCCTGCGTGTTCATCCCGCACGACCTGGAGCAGGGCAAGGTCGTCATGGCCGCGGTGTACGGCGGCGAGCTCGTCGGCATCGAGGGCAACTACGACGACGTGAACCGTTTCTGCTCCGAGCTGATCGGCGACCCGGCCGGAGAGGGCTGGGGCTTCGTCAACGTCAACCTGCGGCCGTACTACGCCGAGGGGTCGAAGACCCTCGCCTACGAGATCTGCGAGCAGCTCGGCTGGCGGCTGCCCGACCAGATCGTGATCCCGATCGCCTCCGGCTCGCAGCTCACGAAGATCGACAAGGGGCTGCAGGAGCTGATCGGGCTCGGGCTGGTCGAGGACAGGCCGTACAGGATCTTCGGCGCGCAGGCCGAGGGCTGCTCGCCGGTGTCCACCGCGTACAAGGCCGGACACGACGTCGTGCGCCCGCAGAAGCCGGACACGATCGCCAAGTCGCTGGCGATCGGGAACCCGGCCGACGGGCCGTACGTGCTGGACATCGCCCGCCGGACGGGCGGGGCGGTGGAGGACGTGACGGACGAGCAGGTCGTGGACGCGATCAGGCTGCTCGCGCGGACCGAGGGGATCTTCGCGGAGACCGCGGGCGGGGTGACCGTGGGAGTCACCAGGAAGCTTCTGGAGAGCGGGGCGCTCGACCCGTCCCTGACCACCGTGGTGCTCAACACCGGGGACGGTCTGAAGACGCTGGACGCGGTGGCCGGCACGGGGATGAGTGCGACCATCCGTCCCAACCTGGAGTCCTTCCGTGCGGCCGGGCTCGGCTGAGTCGTTCGTCCGCCCCCTGGGCAAGTCACCTGACCGGAGGTTTTGTTGTGAGCGTTACCGTGCGTATCCCCACCATCCTGCGTACCTACACCGGCGGTAAGGCCGAGGTGGGTGCCGAGGGCACCACCCTGGGAGAGGTCATCCAGGACCTGGAGAAGAACCACACCGGGATCGCCGCCCGGGTGCTGGACGACCAGGGCAAGCTGCGGCGCTTCGTGAACGTCTACGTCAACGACGACGACGTGCGGTTCGAGCAGGGCCTCGAGACGGCCACCCCGGACGGGGCCGGCGTCTCCATCATTCCGGCGGTCGCCGGCGGCTGATCATTACCTTCGGTAATCACGGTTACCGAGCGTTCGGCGCATTGCCCCCTCCGTAAGAGAAGCGGAGGGGGCAATTCCATTGGATTGAGCACGGTAGGGTTGGGGAACGCGCTCCCGATCCACTGATCGGAAACATTGAATTCCTGCCGCCCGCCCGATTGGATGCAGCCAAACTGCGGGCCCCTTTCGCGGCATTTGCGCCCTATATGCGGCCCGACTTGCCCCGGATTCAGGTGAATTCTCGCCACATTCCGGACCGGTGTAGTCCAGATTTCTCGTCCGATTGACCTGTTGCAGACGGCAGTTGGACAGATACATTCAGCCGCGGTCGACGCGTTCCGGCGCACGCCCCCAACCGTTGGGGGGTGAGGTCTGACCCGGATCCGCGAAGTGCGGATCCGTGCAAGGGCCAGTAATAGGGGAGTTAGGCATGGCTCAGGGCACCGTCAAGTGGTTCAACGCGGAGAAGGGGTACGGCTTCATCGCGGTCGACGGTGGTGCGGATGTTTTCGTCCACTACAGCGCGATCCAGATGGACGGCTACCGCACCCTCGAAGAAGGCCAGCGGGTCGAGTTCGAGATCTCGCAGGGTCAGAAGGGCCCGCAGGCCGACATGGTTCGTCTCAGCGCCTGAACGCGCTACCTGCCGCAAGATCTTCTGCCGGCGAAGGGCCCGCACCCCCGGGGTGCGGGCCCTTCGCCGTGTTCGCGCGCGGCTGAGCGGCCCCGCGACTCCCCGAAGGCGCTTGCACTCGCATGGGTCGAGTGCTAATCATTGCGTTAGCACTCTGAAGGTGAGAGTGACAACGAAGGACCGGGTCGGTGAGGCCCGCAGGCCGTGTGGGGAAGGAACCACGGGGCCGGCGAGCCGTCCGTCGCGGGCGCGGGCGCGGTCCGAAGGAATCACCCCCAGTCCTGGAGGGACCACTTCACATGGCCAAGATCATCGCGTTCGACGAGGAGGCGCGGCGCGGCCTCGAGCGCGGCATGAACCAGCTCGCGGACGCCGTCAAGGTGACGCTCGGCCCCAAGGGCCGCAACGTCGTCCTCGAGAAGAAGTGGGGCGCCCCCACGATCACCAACGATGGTGTGTCCATCGCCAAGGAGATCGAGCTCGAGGACCCGTACGAGAAGATCGGCGCCGAGCTGGTCAAGGAAGTCGCCAAGAAGACGGACGACGTCGCCGGTGACGGTACGACCACCGCGACCGTTCTCGCCCAGGCCCTGGTCAAGGAGGGCCTGCGCAACGTCGCCGCCGGCGCCAACCCGATGGCCCTGAAGCGCGGCATCGAGAAGGCCGTCGAGGCCGTCTCCGGCGCCCTGCTCGAGCAGGCGAAGGATGTCGAGACCAAGGAGCAGATCGCTTCCACGGCCTCCATCTCCGCCGCCGACACCCAGATCGGCGAGCTCATCGCCGAGGCCATGGACAAGGTCGGCAAGGAAGGCGTCATCACCGTCGAGGAGTCCCAGACCTTCGGTCTGGAGCTGGAGCTCACCGAGGGTATGCGCTTCGACAAGGGCTACATCTCGGCGTACTTCGCCACCGACATGGAGCGTATGGAGGCCGTCCTCGACGACCCGTACATCCTGATCGCCAACTCCAAGATCTCCAACGTCAAGGACCTGCTCCCGCTCCTGGAGAAGGTCATGCAGTCGGGCAAGCCGCTGCTGATCATCGCCGAGGACGTCGAGGGCGAGGCCCTGTCGACCCTGGTGGTCAACAAGATCCGCGGCACCTTCAAGTCCGTCGCCGTCAAGGCCCCGGGCTTCGGCGACCGCCGCAAGGCCATGCTCGGCGACATCGCCATCCTCACGGGCGGCGAGGTCATCTCCGAGGAGGTCGGCCTCAAGCTGGAGAACGCGACGCTCGACCTGCTGGGCAAGGCCCGCAAGGTCGTCATCACCAAGGACGAGACCACCATCGTCGACGGTGCCGGCTCGGCCGACCAGGTCCAGGGCCGCGTGAACCAGATCCGCGCCGAGATCGAGAACAGCGACTCGGACTACGACCGCGAGAAGCTGCAGGAGCGCCTGGCGAAGCTCGCCGGCGGTGTCGCGGTCATCAAGGCCGGCGCCGCCACCGAGGTGGAGCTCAAGGAGCGCAAGCACCGCATCGAGGACGCCGTGCGCAACGCCAAGGCGGCCGTCGAGGAGGGCATCGTCGCCGGTGGTGGCGTGGCCCTGCTGCAGGCCTCCCAGGTCTTCGAGAAGCTGGAGCTCGAGGGTGACGAGGCGACCGGCGCCAACGCCGTGAAGCTCGCCCTGGAGGCCCCGCTGAAGCAGATCGCCGTCAACGGTGGTCTCGAGGGCGGCGTCGTCGTGGAGAAGGTCCGCAACCTCCAGGTCGGCCACGGCCTGAACGCCGCGACCGGCGAGTACGTCGACATGATCGCCGAAGGCATCATCGACCCGGCGAAGGTGACCCGCTCTGCCCTGCAGAACGCCGCCTCCATCGCCGCGCTGTTCCTCACCACCGAGGCCGTCATCGCCGACAAGCCGGAGAAGGCCGCGGCCCCGGCCGGCGGCGGCATGCCGGGCGGTGACATGGACTTCTGATCCTCCCGAGGATCGGATCCGTCCGTAGTACGACCGAGGGCGGCATCCCCTGTTCCGACAGGGGGTGCCGCCCTCGGGCGTGCGGGGACCCCGTCGCTGCCGATGTGGCGGGGATCACGGGCGGGTGTGCCGGGACGGCGGAATGCCCCTCCGCCCCCCGCGGTTGACGCCGTCGTGCATTTAATGCACGCGCACATACCATCCGGTACCCCCCCCATGAGGAGTCCTGCTGTGACCGTCACCTCCCCGGAAACCGTCGCCCGAGCCGCCGAGGTCCTCTCCCGGCCGGTCTCCCTCAACGGGCTGACCATCCCCAACCGCATCGCCATGGCGCCGATGACCCGGATGTTCTCGCCGGGCGGTGTGCCCGGTGAGGACGTCGTGTCGTACTACTCCCGCCGTGCCGCCGCCGGTGTCGGACTGATCGTCACCGAGGGGACGTACGTGGGGCACGAGTCCGCCGGTCTGAGCGACCGGGTGCCGCGGTTCCACGGCGCGGAGCAGCTCGCGGGCTGGGCGAAGGTCGCCGAGGCGGTGCACGCGGCGGGCGGCACGATCGTGCCGCAGCTCTGGCACATCGGCATGGTCCGCAAGGAGGGGCAGGCGCCCTACCCGGACGCCCCGGCCGTCGGCCCGTCCGGACTGCGGATGGACGGCGGCGAGGGCGCCGGCAAGGCGATGACGCAGGGCGACATCGACGACGTCGTCGCCGCGTTCGCCCAGGCCGCCGCCGACGCCGAGCGGATCGGTTTCGACGGGCTGGAGCTGCACGGCGCCCACGGCTACCTGATCGACCAGTTCCTCTGGTCCGGCACCAACCGCCGCACCGACGCCTACGGCGGCGACCCGGTGGCCCGCGCGCGGTTCGCGGCGGAGATCGTGGCGGCGGTCCGCGCGGCCGTGTCGCCCGGGTTCCCGGTCCTCTTCCGCTACTCGCAGTGGAAGCAGGACGCCTACGACGCCCGGCTCGCCCGGACGCCCCAGGAGCTGGAGGCGATCCTCGCCCCGCTCGCCGCGGCCGGTGTCGACGCCTTCCACGCGTCCACGCGCCGCTACTGGCTCCCCGAGTTCGAGGACTCCGACCTCAACCTGGCCGGCTGGACGAAGAAGCTGACCGGCAGGCCCGCCATCACCGTCGGATCGGTCGGCCTGAACGGCGAGTTCCTCAAGGCCTTCCAGGGGGAGGGCGCCGAGCTCGGCAGCCTCGACAACCTGCTCGACCGGATGGAGCGGGACGAGTTCGACCTCGTCGCCGTGGGCCGGGCGCTGCTCCAGGACCCGCAGTGGGCTGCCAAGGTGCTGGCCGGGCGCTTCGACGAGCTGGCGCCGTACGACGCGGCGTCCCTGCAGACGCTGAGCTGAGCGGTCGGGCCGGCCGGTGACGCCCCGGAACACGGGGCGTCACCTCCTTGTCACGGGCTTTTAATTTGCTTAAGTCAAACAACTGCATTTAAAGTTGCCTCAGTCAAGCATCCCTGAGTCAACGACGGAGATCTCCCTTCATGTCCGACGCACTCGACCGGCCCGCCCCGCCGGGCGGCCCCGCTCCGGCCCATCCCACCGCCGTGGTGGCCGTGCTCGCCTTCGGCGGCATCGTGGTCTCGCTGATGCAGACCCTGGTGATCCCGATCGTGGGACAGCTGCCGCAGTATCTGAACGCCTCCGCCTCGGACACCGCCTGGGCCATCACCGCCACCCTGCTCGCCGCGGCCGTCGCCACCCCGGTCATGGGCCGGCTCGGCGACATGTACGGCAAGCGCCGCATGCTGCTGCTCAGCATGGCCATGCTGGTGATCGGCTCCGTCGTCGCCGGACTCAGCGACTCCCTGGTCCCGATGATCGTCGGCCGGGCCCTGCAGGGCCTGTCGTCCGGTGTGATCCCGCTCGGCATCAGCATCCTGCGCGACGAACTGCCCGCGGAGCGGCTGGGCTCGGCGACCGCGATGATCAGCGCCTCGCTCGGCGTCGGCGGCGCCCTCGGCCTGCCCGCCGCCGCGCTGATCGCCGACAACTTCGACTGGCACACCCTCTTCTGGACCTCCGCCGCCCTCGGCGTCGTCGCCCTGGTCCTCGTGCTGGTCACCGTGCCCGAGTCGCGGGTGCGCACCGGAGGACGGTTCGACCTGCCCGGCGCGGCCGGCATGGCCGCCGGACTCGTCAGCCTGCTGCTGGCGATCTCCAAGGGCGCCGACTGGGGCTGGACCAGCGGCACCACCCTCGGTCTGTTCGCCGCGGCCGTGGTGATCCTGCTGGTCTGGGGCTTCTACGAACTCCGCGTGGACCAGCCGCTGGTGGACCTGCGCACCACCGCCCGCCCCCAGGTGCTGATCACCAACCTCGCCTCGGTGGCGATCGGCTTCGGCATGTTCTCCATGTCCCTGGTCATCCCGCAGCTGCTCCAGCTGCCCGAGGAGACCGGCTACGGCCTCGGCCAGTCCCTGCTGGCCGCCGGCCTCGTGATGGCCCCGTCCGGTCTGGTGATGATGGCGCTGGCCCCCGTCTCCGCGCTCCTCTCCCGCGCCAAGGGCCCCAAGATCACCCTGATGACCGGCGCGCTGATCGTCGCCGCCGGCTACGGCCTCAACGTGCTGCTCATGGACGAGGTCTGGCACTTCGTCCTGGCGTCCTGCGTCATCGGCGCCGGCATCGGCTTCACCTACGGCGCGATGCCCGCGCTCATCATGGGCGCGGTACCCGCCTCCGAGACCGGCGCCGCCAACAGCCTCAACACCCTGATGCGGTCCATCGGCACCTCCGTGGCCAGCGCCGTCGCCGGTGTCGTACTGGCGCAGATGACCACCTCGTTCGGCCCGTACACGCTGCCCGGCGAGGGCGGTTTCCGCACCGTGCTGGCGCTCGGCGCCGGAGCCGCGCTGCTCGGCTTCGCCATCGCCGCGTTCATCCCGCGCCGTCGTGCCGCCACCGCGGCCGTCGGCGGGACCGTGCCCGGGAAGGCCGCCGAGGCATCCAGGGCCTGACCCGGCCCTACGGGTTGCCCATCGGCTCGATGTCGACCCGCACCGGCGTCCCCCACACGCGCAGCACCTCGTAGTCGGTGAACTCGTGCACGATCCGGTACGCCATGGCCGGCCGGGGCCCGCGCCGCTGTGCCGCGATGTACAGCTCGGCCTCGCGCCGGTCCCGGCGCGGGGTGCCGCACAGCTGCCACGTCTGCCCGTTCCACAGCTCCGGCAGCCAGCGCTGCTGGGGCTGCGGCCGGTCGCCGCGCACCCCGTACCGGGACGGGGCGGGCCCGGCCTGCCGGTGCGGCGCGGCGGGGCCGTTGAACTCGGCGCGTCGCGCGGCGCGGCGCCGGGTCTCGCAGAGCAGGCACAGGTCCGGGGCGCTCTCGTCGACCGGCCCCGTGGGGTGCTCGGCGCAGCGCGTGCTCGGCGCGGCCGTGCTGACGCTCTCCTCCAGCAGGTCCAGGGCGCGCCGCAGATCGTCCTTCACTTCGTGCAGCCGGGCGTCCGGGGTGTCGGCGGACAGCGCCTCACCGTGCTCACCGAGCACACGCAGGGCGCGGCCCAGTGCGGTGAGCTGCGCGTGGTTCATCGTCGTCTCCGTGTGGGGTGGGTCCAGTATCCCAGCGTGCACCGGCCGGCCGCCGGACGGCACCGGCGAGGCCCTACGATGCCTGGTCGGACGGTCGGCTGTCGAAGGGGGCGGGGCGTGAGCGGTATCGGGACGGCGGTGGCGGACCCACCCGGCGGCAAGGAGGTACGGCCCGCGCGGGCCACGGCCCTCACCTCGGTGCTGTGGGCGCTGGCGCTGCCGGCCGCGCTGCTGCTGAGCGCCGCCGTCACCCAGTGGTCCACCTGGCTCGGCGTCGTCCTCGTGATGGCGACCGTCGCCTGCGCCGGCTGCCTCGTGGGCTTCGCCTGGAAACGCGCCGGTGCGGCGACCCTGGTCTGCTTCGGCGGCTTCGCCCTGACCCTGTTCGCCGGACCCGCGGTGTACGACGGGTACATGCGGACCGTGGGGGAGCCGGTGGACGCCGTGGTGACCCGGGTCGTGGACCGGGACGCGCGGCGCGGGCCCGACATGTTCTGCACGGTCCGTGAGCTGGGCGGCGAGCGGCGGACGTACGAGGTGTCCCAGCGGGAGAACTGCTGGGGGCAGGCCCGGCCCGGCGACCGGGTCGTCCTGCGCGAGGACCCGCTCGGGCTGCTCGGCCCCCGGCTGCCCGACGGCCCGGACCAGGGGAACACCCCGGAGATCACCCTGGCGAGCACCGCCGGTCTGACGCTGCTCGTCACCGCCGGGGTGCTGTACGGGGGCCTGCGCCGCAGGCCGTGACCGGCCGTCCGCGGGACTCAGCCGGTCCGGGACCGGTCCAGCGCGGCCCGCAGGTGGCCGGCGGACTCCGTGAGGAGGCGGGCGGCCGTGGGCGCGTCCACGTCGGCCAGGATGACCAGGATGGCGTGCTTGACCTCGCCGTCCGTGGCGGCCAGGGCGCTCTCGACGACGTCGTCCCGCGCCCCCGTCACCTGGGCGACGATACGGCGGGAGCGGGCGCGCAGCTTCTCGTTGGAGGCGCGGACGTCGACCATCAGGTTCCCGTACGTCTTGCCCAGCCGGATCATCGTGATCGTCGACAGCATGTTGAGGACGAGCTTCTGCGCCGTGCCCGCCTTGAGGCGGGTGGAGCCGGTGAGGAACTCGGGGCCCGCGACGACCTCGATGCCGTGCTCGGCCGCCGCCGCCAGGGCGCTGCCCCGGTTGCAGGCCAGGCCCACGGTGAGGGCGCCCCGCGCCCGGGCGTACTCGACGGCGCCGATCGCGTAGGGGGTGCGGCCGGAGGCGGAGACGCCGACCACGGTGTCGTCGGCGGTCGGCGTCAGCGCGGCCAGGTCGGACTCGGCCAGCTCGCGGGAGTCCTCGGCGCCCTCCACCGAGGTGACCAGGGCGGCGGGGCCGCCCGCGATCAGGCCGACGACCTGCTCCGGGTCCGTGTTGAAGGTCGGCGGGCACTCGGAGGCGTCCAGCACGCCCAGCCGGCCGGCGGTGCCGGCGCCCGCGTAGATCAGCCGGCCGCCCCGGGCCATCCGGGCGGCGACGGCGTCGACCGCGGCGGCGATCCGGGGCAGCTGCTCGGCCACGGCCGCGGCCACCGAGCCGTCCTCGCCGTTCATCAGCCGTGCGATCTCGAGGGTCGGCAGCCGGTCGACGTCCGCCAGCTCCGGCCGGTACGCCTCGGTGGTCAGGGACTCCAGCTGGGAGCGCAGCTCACGGTCGGGGGAGGTGGAGGTCATAACGGGGTTCTTCCAGTCTGGGGGGTCGGGAAGGACGCTCGGGGACGCGCGACGGCGTCCGGTTGCCGCCGGCCGCCGCCGCGTGGGCGGGGCCGGCCATGGAGCACCCGCGGTCGCTCACCACGGCGCGCCCTACGGCGCTCTGCGCACCGCCCGGTGCCGGTGTGCCAGCGCCTCGTACGACGCGGCCAGGGCCGGCGCCGCCGACTCGTACGTCCGCTGCGCCACTCCCACGAACAGGCAGTCCACCACCAGCAGCTGCCCGGTCCGGGAGGACATCGCGGCCGGCCGCAGCTCGCTCTCGCGGGCCGTGGAGGTGGTCAGGATGTGATCGGCGTACTGGGTGACGGGGCTGTCCGGGCGGCCGGTGACCGCCACCGTCGTCGCCCCGCGCTCGAACGCCACCCGGAGCGGTTCGATGACGTCGCCGGTCGATCCGGAGTGCGTGACGGCGATCGCCACGTCCCCCGCGCGCAGCTGCACCGCGTTGGTGACGGCGAGGTGCGGGTCGCTGTGGGCCTGCGCCAGCAGGCCTATCCGCAGCAGTTTCTGGGTGAGGTCCTGGGCGACAAGACCCGACGCGCCGACGCCGTACACATCGGTGCGGCGGGCGCCGGCCAGGGCGGCCACGGCGGCGGCGAGCTGGACGGTGTCCAGCCCGGCCGCGGTGTCGGCGAGGGTCTGCTGCTCGTCGTAGGCGAGTTTGGCCACGACTTCGGCTATCGGGTCGTCCACCGCGATGTCGGTGGTGATGGCGGGCGCGCGGCCGGACTGCTGCTGGGCGGCGAGACCGGCGAGCGCCAGCCGCAGATCCCGGTATCCGGGGTAGCCCAGCAGGCGGGCGGTGCGGACCACGGTGGCCTCGCTGGTGCCGGTGAGCTCGGCGAGTCCGGTGACCGTGAGGGCCGCGCAGCCGGCCGGGTCGTCGGCGACGGCCTCGGCGACGCGCTGCATGGAACGGGTCATCGACGGGGCCAGCGTGCGGACCTTGGCCGCGAGCGCGGCGGGAGCGGGCAGCGCTGACGTGCCTCCGCCGGGACCGCCGGTCCCGCGTCCGCCCCCGAAAATTTCCTTCACCTCATTGGTCACGGTATGAAAGATATTTTCGTTCGGGTTGTGCGGTCAAGAGTGCGCACAATGGGACCATGGACCCTCACGGCGAACCCGGCGCCCATCCGGTCGGCCCCCTGGAGCAGGCGCTGCACGCGGCGCGCGCCCTCGTGCTGGCCGATCTGGCGGTGCGCGAGGTCGCCGAGGCGGACGTGGTGTCCCTGGTCGAGGATTCCGTGACGCACCGGCGCTGGTGGGTCGAGCAGTGGCCGGAGGGCGCCGGGTTCCTCGCCGGACTGGTCGCCCAGGACGTCCAGGACGCCCTGCTGGAGCGGTACGGGCGCTGGCCGCTGTGCCCGGTGTGCGGTGACGGCGACCCGCACGCGCTGGAGGTGGAGCCCGAACTGGGCCCCGACCCGCACTGGGTGTGCCACAAGGCGGGCGTGCGGGTCGCGGCGGTGGGCGGACTGGACCGGGCGGAGTCCCGGTGACGGTCTACATCGACCCGCCCACCTGGCCGGGCCACGGCCGGCTCTGGTCCCACCTGGTCAGCGACGTCTCCTACGACGAACTGCACACCTTCGCCGAACGGCTCGGCGTCCCCCGACGCGCCTTCGAACGGGACCACTACGACATCCCGCAGCACCGGTACGCCGACGCCGTGGGCGCCGGGGCGCTGGAGGTGAGCAGCCGCGAGGTGGTGCGGCTGCTGCACGGGGCGGGGCTGCGGCGCCGCAAGGGCGCGGCTCAGCCGCGGAACGCGTAGGAGATCTGCCCCTCCTGCCGGGTGACCTCGGTGAAACCGGCCCGGGTGACGACCTTCTGCGAGGCCACGTTCTCCTCCTCGACGACGGCGGCCACGGTCCGTACGCCGTCCTGCTCCAGGGCCCAGCCGGACAGGGTGCGCAGCGCCTCGGTGGCGTAGCCGTTGCCGCGGGCGTCCACGGAGAGGTCGTAGCCGATCTCCACGCTGCCCTCCGGGTCCGGGACGCCGTGGAACCCCATCGCGCCCACCGCCCGGTCGTCCTCGCGCCGGACCAGTACGTACATCCCCCACTCCGGGTGGAAGATCCCCTCCTCGTACTGCTTGAGCAGCATCCCGGCGCCCTCCCGGGTCCCCTCGAACGGGCCCGAGTCGACCCAGTCGAACCCGCCGTGACCGCTCAGGGAGAGATCGGTGGCGACCGCCGGGGTGACGCCCTCCAGGGCGAGCCGCTCGGAGCGCAGCACCGGGTTGTTGCTCCAGCGCCACGCGGTGACCGGGTCCCGGCCCGGCAGCTCGCCGCGCCCGGTGGCCCACAGCAGGGTCCGCCAGGGGGTCGGGCCGGGCTTGACCCGCGGGAAGATCCGGGTGAGGACGAAGGACGCGAGCTCCGCCGGCGGTTCGTGGGAGATCCCCAGGCCCTCGGCGATGTCGTGGGTGTGCAGCAGGACCTCGGCGACGCCCATCGCGGCGAAGCCCTCACGGTTAGCGTGCCCGAAGGGGTACGGGTGGAAGGCGCGGACCGCGCGGGGGGTGGTGCGGATCGCGGCGGCGAGCAGGGCGCCGGTCGCCTCGACCGACCTCAGGACGCCGGTGTTGCCGGTGTCCTCGCCGAACGCGATCGTGAAGGGCAGGCGGGCGGTGGCCGCGCGCCCCGCGAGCCGCCCCGCGTACGCGACGAGGTCGTCCGCGATGTGCTCCGCCGCCTTCCGGCAGTCCCACTCCAGCCGCCCGGCCCCGGCCCCCTTCCAGTCCCGGTCGGTGACCGCCCCCAGCGCCGCCACGCAGTCCGCGACGGCTTCCTCCACCTGTTGCGCTCCCACAGCATGCATGGGGGGCAGGCTAGGCGGGCGGCGCTGTCGCGGTCGACAGCATTTCCAGCTCGCCCCGCATGTTGTAGCGGGCGGTGGCGTCCCAGTGCTCCTGCCCGTACGGCGTGCGGAAGAGGCGTGGCAGGGCGAGGAGTTGGCGCAGCACGTCGGACCGTCCCGCGCGGAACGCCTCGTTCGGCACGAAGCCGTACTCCTCGCGGACGGCGGCCGCGTAGGCGGCGTACGCGGACGGCGGCGAGGCGAGGACCGCCAGGTCGGCGTCGCACAGCACCTGCCCGTCGCGGTCGCCGTCGGCGGGGTCGTGGGTGACGGTCAGCCGGACCAGCCGGGCGACCTCGGCGGCCTTCCCGGCCGGCACCCCGGCCTCGGGGAGGGCCCGCTCGGCGAGCCGGGCGGAGCGCTCCTCGTTCTCCGACCGCTCCGGCAGGTACACCGCGTCGTGGAACCAGGCGGCCAGACGCACGACGTCGGGGTCGTCCGCGTACGCCTCGAGGGTGTCGACGTGGTCCAGCACCGCCGTGAGGTGGGCGAGCGTGTGGTAGTGCCGCTGCGGTTCCCGCCAGCGGGCGAGCAGGTTGTCGGCGTAGGGCGCCGCCTCGGGCCCGCTCGCGGACCCGCGCGCTCCCTCCAGCGCACGGACGAAACGGGCACGCAGGGCATCGGTGTCGGCCATGACCCCATTGTTCCGCGTGCCCCCGGGTCCGCGTGTTCTCCGGGTCCGCGTGCCCAACGCGGGCCGGGGGGAAGTTAAATGAGTATCCGTAGGTAACACCCTCCGGATAGTCGGCCCCCGGGTGCGCCCGTAGGTTCCTGCCACCGGTTCACCGGACGTTCAGCCAGCGCGGCACATCCCGCCGTGATCGCGTCCGGTCGGACGGGTCGTGCTTGCCCGCGTCCCCCCACCGGCCGCCCGCCAGTCCTCCCTCCCCTGGGCGGCCCGGCGCGGGCAAGCACGTGGATTGTCATGAGCAGAACTATTCGCCGGTTCCGCAAGCCCGGAACCGGCTCGTGAAAGGCAAACCCCACCTTGAACGGTTCCAGACACCTGCGCATATCCCTCCTGGCGGTGACGACGGCAGCGCTCCTGGGCTCGGGCGTCACGGCCGCCGTGGCGGCGCCGGTCGCGCAGCCCTCCCCGGCCGGGCCGAAGGCCGCCGCCGACGCGTCCGTCGAGCGCCTCATCGTCGGCTACGAGAAGAAGGCCGGCGAGGCCGGGTCCGACGCCGAGGCCGAGAAGGACGCCAGGGCCAAGGGCAGGAAGGCCGGCGAGAGCCTCGACTTCGAGCGCCGGCTGGGCACCGGCGCCGCACTCGTGGACCTCGGCGACGACCTGAAGGGACGCCCCCTCCAGGACGTCATCGACGCCTTCGAGGCCGACCCGGACGTCGCGTACGTCTCCCGCGACACCCGTATGTACGCGATGGCCGCCCCGAACGACACGTACTACGGCAGCCAGTGGGACCTCTACGAGTCCACCGCCGGAATGAACGTCGAGAACGCCTGGACCGGCGGCGCCACCGGCCAGGGCGTCAACGTGGCCGTGATCGACACCGGCTACGTCTCCCACTCCGACCTCGCCGCGAACATCGTCCCCGGCTACGACTTCATCTCCGACGCGTGGAACGCCCGCGACAACAGCGGACGCGACAGCAACCCCGCCGACCCGGGCGACTGGACGACCGCGAACGAGTGCTCCTCCGGTTCCCAGCCGAGCAACTCCTCGTGGCACGGCACGCACGTCGCCGGCACCATCGCCGCCGTCGCCGACAACGGCAAGGGCGTCGCCGGCATCGCGTACCACGCGACCGTCCAGCCCGTCCGCGTCCTCGGCCGGTGCGGCGGCAGCACCGCCGACATCGCCGACGCCATCGTGTGGGCCTCCGGCGGTTCCGTCCCCGGCGTGCCCGTCAACACCGACCCCGCCGATGTCATCAACCTGAGCCTCGGCGGCTCCGGCGCCTGCCAGACCGTCACCCAGGACGCCATCAACGGCGCGGTGAGCCGCGGCACGACCGTCGTCGTCGCCGCCGGCAACTCCAACGCCAACGCGTCCCTGTTCACCCCCGCCAACTGCTCCAACGTCATCAGCGTCGCCGCGAGCGACCGCGAGGGCAACCGGGCGAGCTACTCCAACTACGGCCCCGTCGACATCACCGCCCCCGGCGGCGAGACGGCCGTCAGCTCGGCCAACGGCATCCTCTCCACGCTGAACAGCAGCACCACCTCGCCCGGCGCCGAGACCTACAAGGCCTACCAGGGCACCAGCATGGCCACGCCGCACATCGCCGGGCTCGCCGCCCTGATGTACGAGAAGGACCCGGCCCTCACACCGAGCCGTGTCGAGTCCCTCATCAAGGACAACGCCCGTGCCCTGCCCGGCTCCTGCAGCGGCGGCTGCGGCTACGGCCTCGCGGACGCGGCGCGCACCCTGAGCGCGACGGGCGGCGGCACCCCGGACCCGGAGCCCGGCGGGCAGACCTTCACCAACTCCGAGAACTGGTCCATCCCGGACGGTGACGGGCGCTACGTCTACTCGAACATCCAGGTGAGCGGCGTCAGCGGCTACGCCCCCTCGGACCTCCAGGTCGCGGTCGACATCAAGCACACCTACCGAGGCGACCTCAAGGTCCAGCTCGTCGCCCCCAACGGCACCCTGTACACGCTGAAGAACACCAGCGCCTCCGACAGCGCCGACAACGTCATCGGGACGTACACGGTCAACGCCTCCTCCCACCTGGCGTCCGGCACCTGGCAGCTGCGGGTGACCGACGTCTACTCGGGCGACACCGGGTACATCGACTCCTGGAGCCTGACCTTCTGACGAGTCCGGTTCGAGGTGACGAGGAGGGCTTGCCGGTGCCGGGGGGCACCGGCAGGCCCTCCTCCGCACTAGCGTGGTCGGCATGACGACTCCTGCGGATGTGCACGAGGTACGGGACCCGGAGCTGCCGGGGCGGCTGCTGACCGTCGAGCGGGACACGCTGGTCCCGCTGCTGCGGGGGAGGGCGGAGGCGGACTTCGCGCTTCCGGTGGCGGCCTGTCCGGGATGGACGGTGCGGGATGTGCTGGCGCACTGCTCGGCCGCCCTGTCGCGGGTGGTGGAGAGCCGGTACGAGAAGGGGGTGTTCTCCCCCGAGAGCAACGAACGGGACATCGCCGAGCGCGCCGGGTGGACGAACGCCCGGGTCCTCGACGAGCTGGAGCGCGGGCTGACCGGGGCGGGGCCCCTGATCGCCAAGGCGGGCGGGCGGCTGGACCGGCTCGCGCTGGGCGAGTGGGTGCACGCCGGGGACGTGCGGGTCGCGCTCGGCGAGCCGGGCGCGTACGGGGGCGCGGGGCTGCCGTACGCGCTGACCCTGCTGAGCCAGGTGACCGGCCGGCCGGGCCACCCGCCGCTGCACGCCGACCTCGACGACGCCGACGAGCCGGTGCGGCTGGGCGACTTCTCGGGGGAGCGGCCCCCGGCGCGCTACATCGGCGACGGGCCGACGCTCGTACGGCTGTACGCGGGGCGGCCGGTGGACGGGGCCTCCTACGAGCTGGCCGGGGTGGAGGCGGCGGAGCTGAACATCTTCGGGGACTGAACCCTTCGGGGACTTATGGGTTCGGGGACTGATGCGGCCGGCGGCCCGCCGGTGGGGCGGGGGAGCCGTGGGCGGGCTTCCGGGCGTACGCTTGGATTGGACTAGACCTGTAGTCGCCGCCTGATGCCGAGGAATGGGGTCCCATGAGCAAGCGTGCAGTCCTGGAGGTGATCGCGCTCGACGTCGAGGACGCCGTGGCCGCCCAGGCCGGTGGTGCGGACCGCCTCGAGCTGGTCACGGACATGGCGGCGGACGGGCTCACGCCGTCGGCGGCGACGGTCGCCGGGATCCGCGCGGCCGTGGACATCCCGGTGCGGGTGATGCTGCGGCTGGCGGACGGGTTCGCGGCGGGGTCCGTGGAGCGGCTGGTCGACGCGGCGGGCGCGATGCGGGAGGCCGGGGCGGAGGAGTTCGTGCTCGGGTTCCTCGACGCGGACGGCGGGGTGGATCTGGACGCCGTGGAGCGGCTCGCCGGTGAGCTGCAGGGGTGCCCGTGGACGTTCCACCGGGCCATCGACGGGTCCGCCGACCGGGAGGTGCTGCGCAAGCGGCTCGACGGGATGGCGGGGCTGGACACCTATCTGACGGCGGGGTCGGCTCAGGGGGTCGACGCGGGGCTGCCGACGTTGCTCGCGGAGGCGGGGCGGCGGGGGGAGCCGGGGTACGAGCAGCAGTTGCTGGTGGGGGGCGGGTTGCGGTTGGAGCATGTGCCGGTGTTGCTGGAGGGCGGGGTCGATGCCTTCCACATCGGCGGGGCGGCTCGGCCGGGGGGCTGGAGCGGGCCGGTTTCGGTGGAGGCCGTCGCGGAGTGGCGGCGGGTGTTGGGGGGCTGAGCGGGGGTTGGGCGCGCGGCCCGGCGTTTGCGGGGCGCCTCCCCCCCCCGGCGTCAACTGAGTTGGGTGGGGAGGGGGGTGGTGTGGGTGATGAGCAGGCCTGAGACCGCTCGGGTGAGGGAGACGTAGAGGCGGCGGAGGCCGGTGCGGAGGTCGGGTTCGGCGTCGACCACCGCCTGGGGTTCGTCCAGGACCACGTAGTCGTACTCCAGGCCCTTGGCCAGGGAGGCCGGGACCAGGGTCAGGCGGGACTCGAGGGTCGTCTCCTCGCCGGGGGCGATGAAGGGGATGCCCGCCGCGGTCAGTTCCTCCGCCAGCTCCGGGACGCGTGCGTCCGCCGCGATCAGGCCCACCGAGCCCTCGTTGCCCAGGAGTTCGCGGCAGGCGGCCACCACGTCGGCGGACCCCTCGCCCCGGCGGACCTCGAAGAAGCCGGGGTTCTCGCGGATCGACGCCACGGGCGTGAGGCCGGGTGCGATGTGGGGGAGGAGCCGGGAGGCGTAGGTGATGACGTCCGTCGGGACGCGGAAACCGGCCGTCAACTCCTCGATCACGGCGTCCTGTTTGCCCAGGTGGGCCAGCGCCTCCTGCCAGCTCCGGGTCGCCCACGGCGTGGTGCCCTGGGCCAGGTCGCCGAGGACCGTCGCCGAACCGGTGGTGCAGCGGCGGCCCACCGCCCGGTACTGCATGGGGGAGAGGTCCTGCGCCTCGTCGAGCACCACGTGCCCGAGGGAGTGCGTGCGCCGCACGAGGTCGGCCGCCTCGTCGATCAGTACCGCGTCCGCCGCCGACCACTTCGCCGACTTCACCGACCGCGCGGGCTTCGCCCAGAGGATCTCCTTCTGCTCCCGCTCGTCGAGCAGTCCCTCCGCGTGCTCCGCCAGGAACTCCGGGTCGCCCAGCAGCCGCAGCACCAGCTTCGCCGGGTCGACCGCCGGCCAGACCGTCCTCACGGCCGCCTTCACCGCGCTGTTGCGGGCCACCGCGTCCTGCACCCTGTCGTCCGGCGCCTCACCGGCCCGCTCCATCTGCACCAGCACGGCGTGCGCGATGCGCTGTGGGAGTGCCTCGCGGGCGGCGCCGTAGCGGATGTCGCGGTCGAGCAACTGGCGGACCAGCTCCTCCAGCTCGTGCGCCGGTACCCGCCAGCGGCGGGAGCCGCGCACCACCACGACCGGTTCGGTGGGCGTGGTCACATGGGAGTAGAGGGCCCTGCGCAGCACCTCGGCCATCCGGGCGTCGCCCTTGACCACCGCCGCCGGCGCGTCGTCCGTCCCGCGCACCTCCACGTGCGCCACCAGGTCGTCGACCGTGGCCTGCGCCACGCTCAGTTCGCCCAGCGCGGGCAGCACCTGCTCGATGTAGTGCAGGAAGGAGCGGTTCGGCCCGACGACCAGGGTGCCGGTGCGGGCCAGCCGCTCGCGGTGGGCGTAGAGGAGATAGGCGACCCGGTGCAGACCGACGGCCGTCTTCCCGGTCCCCGGGCCTCCCTGCACGCACACGCTGCCGGACAGCCCGGACCGTACGATCTCGTCCTGCTCGGGCTGGATCGTGGCGACGATGTCCCGCATCGGGCCGACGCGCGGCCGCTCGATCTCCCGCTGCAGCAGCTTGCTGGTGGTGGCGGCCTCAGCCGGGTCGGAGAGGTGCTCGTCCTCGTACGCGGTGAGGTCGCCGCCGGTGTAGCCGAAGCGGCGGCGCAGCCCGACGTCGAGGGGGTCCTTCTTGGACGCCCGGTAGAACGGCTGCGACACCGGCGCCCGCCAGTCGATCACCATCGGGTCGCCGTCCGCGTCGTGCACGTGCCGGCGCCCGATGTAGAAGCGCTCACCCTCCGCGCCTTCCGCCTGAGCGGCGCCCGGCGAGTGCAGGTAGTCGAGGCGGCCGAAGAACAGCGGGGTGTCGCTGAGGTCGGCCAGCGCCTTGATGCGCTCGTCGATCTGGCGCTCGAGTACGGCCGCGTTGACCCAGTTCGCGGTGACGTCGCGGATGTCGAGGGCCTCGACGTCCTCCCGCATGGCGCGCAGCGCGGAGCGGGACGCGGAGAGATGGGTGCGCTCGCGGGTGAGCGGATCGGCCGCGGGCCCGCTCGCGGGGTTCTCGCTCGCGGGATCGTCTACGGGCTCGTCAACGGGCATGGACGCGGACAAGGGGGTGCCTCCGTGGGACCTGCTGCTGGGCTGCTGCGGAATGCCGGCCGGTTTCCGTCCGGGCGGCGGCGCTCCGTGAGGGGAGGCGGGCAAGAGCGGAGATTCTAGGACGCGGGGGCGGCGGGGTCCAAACGGTTTTCGGCGTGGCTTCTTCTTCGTTCCGGACCCCGCGACCCCTAGGGGAGGGGGCCGTCCGTTTTGGGGGTGCCGGCCGTCGTGGGTAGCCCTGGAGACGGACGCGGGGGCCCCGCGGATCGGTCCCCTGGGCCGATGCCCGCGGGGCGGATGAAGAGCAACCATGGACGTATGAGTGCAGCGACCATCAACCCAGCCCCGTCGCCGGTCCGGCCGACCGGTGCCACGCCCGTCCAGGGCAGCCATCCGCACCGCCTCGGCGACGCCCTGCGCGCCGTGAAGGTGTTCCTGGGCGCCGCCTTCGACGTGATCCTTCTCGGTGAGTACGGCGAGGAGGCCGGGGTCCGCCGCAGGTAGCCGGTCCCCGGTCCCCCGCGTCCGCTCAGTTCTCCGTGAGCAGTTCGTCCGCGTCCATGATCCGGTAGGCGTAGCCCTGCTCCGCCAGGAACCGCTGGCGGTGCGCCGCGAAGTCCTGGTCGATGGTGTCCCGGGCGACCACGGAGTAGAAGTGCGCCTTGTGCCCGTCCGCCTTGGGCCGCAGCACCCGGCCGAGCCGCTGGGCCTCCTCCTGCCGGGAGCCGAAGGTGCCCGAGACCTGGATGGCGACCGTGGCCTCCGGCAGGTCGATCGAGAAGTTCGCGACCTTGGACACCACCAGGACGCTGATCTCGCCCTCCCGGAACGCGTCGAACAGCTTCTCCCGCTGGGCGTTGGAGGTCTCGCCCTTGATCACCGGTGCGTTCAGGTGCTCGCCCAGTTCGTCGAGCTGGTCGATGTACTGTCCGATGACGAGGATCTGCTGGCCCGCGAACCGTTTGACGATCGCCTCCGTCACCCGCTGCTTGGTCGCCGTCGTCGAGCAGAACCGGTACTTCTCCTCCTGCTCCGCCGTCGCGTACGCCAGCCGCTCGGACTCGGTGAGGCTGACCCGGACCTCCACGCAGTCGGCCGGGGCGATGTAGCCCTGCGCCTCGATCTCCTTCCACGGCGCGTCGAACCGCTTCGGACCGATCAGCGAGAACACGTCCGACTCGCGGCCGTCCTCGCGCACGAGGGTCGCCGTCAGGCCGAGGCGGCGGCGGGCCTGGAGGTCGGCGGTGAACTTGAAGACGGGGGCGGGCAGCAGGTGCACCTCGTCGTAGAGGATCAGGCCCCAGTCACGGGAGTCGAACAGCTCCAGGTGGGGGTAGATCCCCTTCCGCTTCGTCGTCAGCACCTGGTAGGTGGCGATGGTGACGGGGCGGATCTCCTTGCGGGTCCCGCTGTACTCGCCGATCTCTTCCTCGGTCAGCGAGGTCCGCTTCACCAGCTCGTGCTTCCACTGGCGGGCGGAGACCGTGTTGGTGACGAGGATCAGGGTGGTCGACTTCGCCTGCGCCATGGATCCGGCGCCGACCAGCGTCTTCCCGGCGCCGCAGGGGAGGACGACCACGCCGGAGCCGCCGTGCCAGAAGTTCTCCACCGCCTGCTTCTGGTACGGGCGCAGCGCCCAGCCGTCCTCGCGCAGTTCGATGGGGTGCGCCTCGCCGTCCACGTACCCGGCGAGGTCCTCGGCGGGCCAGCCGAGCTTCAGCAGCGTCTGCTTGATCTGCCCGCGCTCCGAGGGGTGCACCACCACCGAGTCGGGGTCGATGCGGGCGCCGACGAGCGGGGCGATCCGCTTCGAGCGCAGCACCTCCTCCAGGACCGGGCGGTCGGTGCTGGTCAGCACGAGTCCGTGCGCCGGGTGCTTGACGAGGCTGAGCCGGCCGTAGCGGTCCATGGTGTCGGCGATGTCGACGAGCAGCGCGTGCGGCACCGGGTAGCGGCTGTACTGGACCAGCGCGTCCACGACCTGCTCGGCGTCGTGCCCGGCCGCCCGCGCGTTCCACAGGCCGAGCGGGGTCACCCGGTAGGTGTGGATGTGCTCGGGGGCCCGCTCCAGCTCGGCGAAGGGCGCGATGACGCGACGGCAGTCGTCGGCCTGCTCGTGGTCTACCTCGAGGAGCAGGGTTTTGTCGGACTGGACGATGAGCGGACCATTCACGCGCGGCTGCCTTTCTGGGACGGGCTCGGCACTGCACGGCCAAACGTCCAGTTTGCCTGATCGCGCGCGTTCGTGGTCCTGGGTGGGCGGGCTGCTTTCGTGGGGGTGGCGTGAGGTTGTTCACCGGGGACCTCGCTGCCGTGGGCGGGCGCGTGAGGTCGGTGGGTGGGGCGGGGCCGGGTCGGGGGTGGCCGTCCTCGGACTGGCGCGACTGTGCCGGCTGGAAGAGGTGGTCCGGCGCGGACGCGCCAGCCACTGCGGGCGGCCACCCCCGCCCCGTCCCCTCCGCGCCGTCGGCGGGCGGCCGCCGCGGCGGGGCGCGGACCGGGCCCGGGGACGTGGGACCGGCCCGCGCGGCGACGCGAACACGAGAAACGGATACGGATACGGATACGGATGTGGGTACGGGTTCGGGTTCGGGTTGGGGTTGGCGGTGGGGGTCCCTTCTGTCGCGGGTGGGTACGGGCCGCGGTGGTCTTTGGGCCCGTTCAGGGCACCAGGTGGCTGCCCAGGGGAGCGTGGCGCGATGCGTCGGGGGCCGCGACCTCGCTCATCAGGGGGAACACTCCGGCGTGGCGTGCATGGACCCCGCGGTACACCCGAACGAGTCAGCCCTCGTCCTCCGCCAGTTCCGCGACCCCCGTGATCCTGTGCAGCGGATAGGTGCGGACCTCGTCCGCCGTGTGGTCGTACGCCGTGACGAAGCCGCCCTCGACCCGGACCGGGGCGATCACGCGCTGGCTCGCGCCGCCCTCGGCGTTGACGTATCCGATCCACAGCGCCTCGCCGGTGAGGACGGCGGCCTGCATGGTGGCGAGGGTCTCGGCGGCCGTCGTCCGGGGCAGCTCTCCGGGGCCGGCGGGGTCACCGGCGGACGTCCTGCGGGGCGTGGTGGCGGCGAGGTCGCCTGCGCGGACGGCGCGCACCGCCGCCGTGAGCAGGGTGTCGTCGGGCACCGGCGGTCCGTCCGGGACCGGCGCGGGAGGGGTGCGCGGCGGGGTGCGGCGGGCGTCGGCCCGGGCGATCAGGACGTCGCCCTCGGCGGACTCGGCGGCCGGGGCGAAGCCCATCGCGCGCAGCCCCTCCAGCAGCCCGGCCGGGTCCGCCAGCGCGGCCAGCACGGTCGGCGCGAGCCGGCGCAGGCCCAGACCGGCGGCCCGCCTGTCGGCGAGGATCTCGTTGAGTACGGCGTCGTCGTCGCAGCGCACGTACGCCGACGCGGCGCCCACCCGGAGGTGCCCGTGCCTGCGGGCCACGTCGTCGATGAGGTACGCCAGCGGCTGCGGCACCGGCGTACGGGAGTGCGCGGCGAGGAAGGCGTGCAGGTCGGAGGCGGCCTGCCCGGAGTCGAGGGCGCGCCGCACCGAGCCGGGGGTGAACCGGTAGACGGTCGCGCCGCCCTTGGACTCGACGTCCGCGAGGACGCCCAGCATGTCGGCGAGCGGTCGTTGCAGCGGGCCGGGCGCGACCGCCGTCAGGTCGGCCTGGAGGAGTACGTGGTCCAGGGGTTCGGGCAGCAGGGGTGCGAGCAGGCGGGCGGCGGCAGCGGTGGCCGTCGACTGCTGGGTGGGGGAGAGGGCGGGGGGCGGGAGGGCCGGGCGGTGGTGCGTCAGGTGGTGCACCGGCAGTTTGTCGCCCGGGCCGGTGGGCTCCTGGGTTGGGCTGCGGGGTTCGGGGGCGGGTGCGCCGATCAGTGCCCGGCCGTGGGCGGAGAGTGCTCCGCGGCCGGTGATTCCCAGCATCTCCGCCTCGGAGAGCGTCCACCGGGCGATGCGCGCCCGCAGGTCCTCGCCCCGGCGGTCCTCCGTCGCGGAGGTGTCCGGTCCGGCCGTGCTCCGGCCGCCGCCGCGCAGCGGGCGTTCCCAGTGCAGTCGCGCCAGCACCGCGTCGTGGGACGGGGCGGCGCCCTCGGGCAGCGCGGCGAGGAGCGTCAGCACCCGGTGCCGTACCTCCGGGGCGGCCGACCGGTCCAGGCCGGGGCCCAGCGCCGACAGCGTGCGGTCCTTCGCGTCCCGGCCGCCGATCAGGCCCGCCGTCCGGGTCGCCGTCAGCCAGGCCGTCACCAGCAGCGCCCACCGCTCCGCGGTCGGCAGCTCCCGCCACTCGTCGTACGCCGGCGTCGCCGCGTACCGCTCGTCGGCCTCCCCGTCGGAGGCCAGCAGCCCCGCCGCGTAGGCGAGTTCCACCCAGAACGCCGCCACCGGCTCGGTCGTGTCCAGGGCGGCGGCGGTCCGCTTCAGGTCCCGCACGCTCAGCCCGCCGGCCCGCAGCACCGCCGGGCCGCCCTCGTCCCAGTCCTTCAGCAGCTCCTCGACGGTCGCCAGGGCCGTGTACGCCTGTCCGGCCGCCGTCGCGTCCACAACCTGTGGACGGTGCGTGGCCGCCGCCTCGACCGGCGGCGGCAGCGGCTCCGGCGTCCGGTGCGCCCGTCCGGCCCGCAGCCGCAGCGCCACCTCGCGCGGCAGTACGACCGTCCCGGGCGCCGTCGGCAGCAGCAGGCCCCGGTCGAGGAGCCAGCGCAGCCGGGCCGCGGGATCGGCGGTGACCTGCCCGTACGGCGGTCCCCAGACCAGTCTCTCCAGCACCTCCACGGACTCCGCGGGCGCCTCGTCGAGCAGCGCGGACATTCGCTCCGGGTCCCCGAACAGAGTGGTCAGGGCGGTCACGGCGGAGACGGAGTCGTGCGTGGACGGCAGGCCGGCCGTCGCCACGATCTCCTGGATCCTCCCCGGCGACATCCCCGCGGTGGCCTCCCGCACCGTGGGGCCGAGACCTGTCGGCGAGGGGTGCTGCGGCGACGGCGACAGCAGCTCGCGGGCGGTGCGCACCAGCCGGAGCCGGTCGTCGCCGCCCCACACCAGGGCCTGTTCGCGCAGGGTGGCGAGGGCGTGCGGCAGCGCGGCGGAGACCGCCGGGTCGCCGTCGTCGCCCGCCAGCAGGCCGAGCAGCTCCCCGTACGACGCCGGGTCCGCGGCCACCGCCAGCGCCTGCGCCGTCTGCAGCGCGAACCGGTCGAGGCGCTCCAGCGCCCGGACGACCGAGGCGCGGGTGCCGGCGCGGGTGGCGAGCTGGGTGAGGTCGGTGGGCACGGGCGTGATGAGATCCGGCCGGCTGCGCAGGAGCGCGGCCAGGGCCGCGTCGTCCCGGCCCCGGAGTGCCTCGGCGAGGGAACGGGGGGCCGCCGCGGGGTTCTCCTCGGTGCTCATCCGCATCACGTTAGCGGGTGGGGGTGTCCGTGGCGTGCCGGGAGTTGGGTCGGGCGGGTGGACTCGCGGTACCGTCGGGCGACGGTGTCCCAACGCATCCGCCCCGGAGGGGACTTCGTGGGAATCGAGAGTGACCAGGTCGTCTACGAGTATCTGAGCCGCGTCGGGGACGTGGCCCAGCAGCGGCAGCTGCCGTCGGCGGCACGCATGCGGCTGGTGGCCGGGCTGCGTGACGAGATCGACCGGCGCAGGGCGAAGACGGTCGTCGACTCCCCCGCGGCGGTGCGGCGCA
The DNA here is from genome assembly GCF_003665435.1 of Streptomyces fungicidicus. NCBI lineage: Bacteria > Bacillati > Actinomycetota > Actinomycetes > Kitasatosporales > Streptomycetaceae > Streptomyces > Streptomyces fungicidicus. The sequence goes on along the minus strand of NZ_CP023407.1, from coordinate 3,458,171 downwards.
TCATCTCCCGTATGGGGACGCCTACGGAGGTCGTGACGGCGGCCGAGTCCTCGGGTGCGCCCGCGGATGCCCCGGCGGAGCCTGCCGCCGCGGTGCCGGTGCAGCGGGAGTCTGGGCGGGACGGTGGGGACCGGCCGAAGGGTGTGCTGCGGCGGGTGGTGCCCCGGCCGCGGCCGACCGGGGCCGGGGCCGGGGCCGCGGGTCAGGCTCCCGACGACGGGCCGTCGCCGCCGCACCGGGCCGGTATGGACGAGCTGGGGGACAGCGCGTCGCAGCCCGACTGGTGGCGGGTGGACAACTCCGCCTTCGGGATCGGTGACGAGGTGCCGGGGTTCGTGGGCGGTGTGGAGATCCCGGAACTGCTCAAGCCGCCTCCCGCGAAGGAGAAGGACGAGGACGCGGCGGTGGCGGAGCCGGTGGTTGTGGAGGCTGCCGAGGAGCCCGCTGCTGCGGGGCGTCGGCGCCGCTTTCTGCCGCGGCTGCCGTCCGGGCGCTGGAGCAACCCTCTGCTGCTTGTCGCGGCCGGGCTGCTGGTCGCCGGGACGGTGATCGGCGACTGGCGCGCGCTGATCCTGGGCTGGCTGATCGCCTACGCCTCGCGGCGGCTGACCAGGGCGGAGGTCAAGTGGGCGGTGGTGATCCTGCCGGGTCTCGCGCTGGCGGGGGGTGTGGTGTGGCTCTGGGGGCGCACGGAGGGGCGCTGGGGGACGCCCGTTGCCGAGGGGCAGATGAACGCGGCGATCTCCGAGACCTGGCCCTGGGTCATTCGCGCCGCTGCCCTCACGACGGCCCTGTTCTTGACCTGGCGCTCCCAACGCCGCACCTGAGCCCCGGCGGTGGGTGGGGCGGGGCCGGGTCGGGGGTGGCCGTCCTCGGACTGGCGCGACTGCGCCGGCTGGAAGGGGCACAGGGCGCGGACGCGCCAGCCACTGCGGGCGACCACCCCCGCCCCGCCCCCTCCGCGCCGTGAGCGACCCTCGCGAGCCGCGGGCAGTCGTGCCGCTGGGGCGGCACGGGTGGGCGCGACGGCACCCCGCTGTCGCCGGGTTGCGCAACACCCCCCCGGCCCGCACCCACGCCGGGCACCGGTGCAGCGCACCCCAGCCCCGGCCCGGGACGGGGTCCGCCCGGGCAGAATGGCTCGCATGGCCCTCACCACCCCGCCCACCGTCGGCTTCGACCTCGACATGACCCTCATCGACTCCCGCCCCGGCATCCGCGCCTGCTACCTCGCCCTGGCCGAGCGCACCGGCACGTACATCGACGCCGAGCTCGCGGTCAGCCGGCTCGGCCCCCCGCTCGTGGACGAGCTGATCAACTGGTTCCCTGCCGAGCAGGTCGACGAGATGGCGGACCTGTACCGGGAGATGTACCCGGCGTACGCCGTCGCCGCCACGCCCGCCATGCCCGGCGCCGGCGAGGCGATAGCGGCGATACGGGCGGCCGGCGGGCGCGCGATCGTCGTCACCGCCAAGTACGAGCCCAACGCGAAGCTGCACCTGGCCCACCTCGGCATCGAGCCGGACGCGGTGATCGGGAACCTGTGGGCCGAGCAGAAGGCGCTGGCGCTGCGCGAGCACGAGGCCGCCGTCTACGTCGGCGACCACGTCGGCGACGTGCGCGGCGCGCGGACCGCCGGCGCGCTGGCCGTCGCCGTCGCCACCGGCCCCTGCGCCCCGGAGGAACTCCGCGAGGCCGGCGCGGATGTCGTCCTCACCGGCCTGACGGAATTCCCGCGATGGTTTTCGGACTACTACTCGGACAACTGGCCGGAAACCCCGGCCGCCCGCGCCTGACGGCGTCCCGCCGCGGCCGAACGCAGTACGCCCGCTCCGGCCATCAGGAATCCGACGGCCATGAGCATGCTCAATCCGAACATGTACGTCGGAAAGGGCGTCGTGTCGAGGAACAACGGGGCCACAGTGACCAGTGTGGCCACTGCGCCGAGGAAGAAGACGATGGCACCGGCACGGACCAGACCGTCACCGGGCGCGCTGGAATTCGCTTGGGTTTTGTCACGCACCGGACCAGGGTAGTTCCTGCGCGAAGGAACAACCCGGTGACGTCTTGTCACCGGCCTGAAGACCATTAGCCTTGGACCGGCGGGTCATCGGGCCCGCCCGAGTGCTATCACGAGCCGATTTCAGAAGCAGTTTTCCCGACGAGTACGAGGACGAGGACAGACGTGCCCACCGGCAAGGTGAAGTGGTTCAACAGCGAGAAGGGCTTCGGCTTTCTCTCCCGTGACGACGGCGGCGACGTCTTCGTGCATTCCTCGGTCCTCCCCGCCGGAGTCGAGGCCCTCAAGCCGGGCCAGCGCGTGGAGTTCGGCGTGGTCGCCGGGCAGCGCGGCGACCAGGCCCTCTCCCTGACCATCCTGGACCCGACCCCGTCGGTGGCGGCGGCCCAGCGCAAGAAGCCCGACGAGCTGGCCTCCATCGTCCAGGACCTCACCACCCTGCTGGAGAACATCACTCCGTCCCTGGAGCGGGGCCGCTACCCCGAGCGCGCCGCGGGCAAGAAGATCGCCGGTCTGCTCCGCGCGGTCGCCGACCAGCTCGACGTCTGAGACTCAGGGGAACCGCAGCGCGTCCGGGCCGAGGGGCGGCACCAGTCCCTCGGCCGCCGCACGGGTGAGCAGTCCCCGTACGGCCGCGTAGCCGTCCTCGCCCAGGTTCGCCGTGAACTCGTTGACGTACAGCCCGATGTGCTGGTCGGCGACGGCCGGGTCCATCTCCTGGGCGTGCTCCATGACGTACGGACGGGACACCTCGGGCTCGTCCCAGGCAGCCCGCACCGATGTGCGGATGGAGTCGGCGAGCCGCGTCAGCGTCTCCCCGCCCAGCGACCGCTTCGCGATGATCGCGCCCAGCGGGATCGGCAGCCCGGTGGTCCGCTCCCAGTGCTCGCCCATGTCGGCGAGCCGGGTCAGCCCGTAGTCCTGGTACGTGAAGCGGGCCTCGTGGATGACGAGTCCCGCGTCGACCTTCCCGTCCCGCACGGCGGGCATGATCTCGTGGAACGGCATCACCACGATCTCCCCCACCCCGCCCGGGACGACCTCCGCCGCCCACAGCCGGAACAGCAGGTACGCCGTCGACTTCTCGCTCGGCACCGCGACCGTACGGCCGGTGAGGTCCACGCCCTCCTCGCGGGTCAGCACCAGCGGCCCGCAGCCCCGGCCCAGCGCACCCCCGCAGGGCAGCAGGGCGTACTCGTCGAGGACGTACGGCAGCACCGCGTACGACACCTTCAGCACGTCGAGCTCGCCGCGCTCGGCCATGCCGTTGGTGATGTCGATGTCGGCGAAGGTGACGTCGACGGCCGGCGCGCCGGGGACGCGGCCGTGCGCGAGGGCGTCGAAGGTGAAGGTGTCGTTCGGGCAGGGGGAGTAGGCGATCCGCAGCCGCTGCTGCTCACTGGTGGTCATGCTGAGTCCAACTCCTCAGAACGGGCGCGAGCTTCCCGAAGCCCTCGGTGAGGGCGGTCAGGGCGTCGCCGATGCGCCAGGCGGCGCGGTCGCGCGGGCCGACGGGGTTCGACACCGCCCGCACCTCCAGCACGGGCACGCCCTGGGCGACGGCCGCTTCGGCGACCCCGAAGCCCTCCATGCCCTCGGCGAGCGCGTCCGGGTGCCGGGCGCGCAGCGCGGCGGCGCGGGCTGCGGTGCCGGTGACGGTGGAGACGGTCAGGACGGTGCCGGAGCGGGCGCCGGTCACCTCGGCGGCCTCCCGCACCAGTGACCTCGGCGGGAAGTGGGCGACGCGCCCGAAGCCCAGTTCGGTGACGGGGAGGAAACCGTCGGCGGTCTCGGCGCCGAGGTCCGCCACGGTGATCGTGCGGGAGACGACGAGCGAGCCGACCGGCGCCTCGGGCGGGAAACCCCCGCCGATACCGGCGCAGACGACGAGACGGTAGGGCGTGCCGCCGAGCGCGGCCGCGGTGAGCGCGGCGGCGGTGGAGGCGGCGGCCGAGGCGGGGCCGACGCCGGCGGCCACCAGGTCACACCCGCCGCCCGTACGGACCAGCTCCACGCCGGGGAGGAACACCTGCTCCGTCCCGCCGGGGAACGCCCGGGCCACCGCGTCCCGCTCGGCGGGGACCGCGGTGGCCACGAGGACGTGTGACGGCGACGTGATCAGTCGTCCGACTTCTTCAGGCGGAAGGACCACAGCCCCGTGGTCTCGCTCTCGCCCTCCTTGATCGACACCAGGGTCGAGTTGCCCTGGGCGCCGTACTGGGCGTTGAAGAACACGCTGCCGGGGATGGCCTGGTAGGTCTTCTTGCTGGACTCGACCAGCGGCTGACCGTTCATCAGGATGGTCCAGCCCTTGTCGGCGATGTCCGGGTCGACGCCGAAGCGCACGGTCTCGGTGGGGTCGACGGAGATCTCGTCGATGCCCTTGTCCTGCAGGCACTTGTTCAGGTCGGCGGCCTTGATGGCCTCGCCCTCGCCGCCACAGGTGGCCTCCGAGCTCACCGAGTCGCTGCCCACGGTGATCGTGGCCATCGGCGTCGGCTTGTCACAGGCGGCCAGGACGAGCAGCCCGGCGGATACGGCGCCGGCGGCGGCGACGGCACGGCGGCGTCGCACTACGGATTGCAACGTGGTCATGGGCGAAGGCTATCGGGCACGTGTGCCAGTCTCCCCACGTGGGGGTACGGCGTGGCCGGAGCGTTACGCCACTCGCTCCTGCCCCCCGTGCCCCTGCCGGGCCGAGCGGATCAGCCCCCGGACGGTGGTCAGCCAGCCCGTGGCCACGATCGACGCGCCCACCGCCAGGCCCAGCGGCCCGATCAGCGGCATCACGATGCCGATCGCTCCGCCCAGCACCCACGACATCTGCAGCAGCGTCTCCGAACGGGCGAACGCCGACGCCCGCACCAGCTCGGGCACGTCCCGCTGGATCAGCGCGTCCAGCGACAGCTTGGCCAGCGCCTGCGCGAACCCGGCGATCGCCGCGAGGCACGCCACCAGGACCGCGCCGAAGAAGGCCGCTGCCAGGATCGCGGCGCTCACCACGCACGCCACCACCGTCACGATGATGACCTCCGGGGCGCGGGACCTCAGCCACGCCCCGACCGCCGTACCCAGCGCGTTGCCCGTGCCGGCCGCCACGCCCACTATGCCCAGCGACACCGCGGCGCTCTGACCGGTCATCGGGTGCTCGCGCAGCAGGAAGGCGAGGAAGAAGATCAGGAAGCCGGTGAGGCAGCGGATGGAGGCGTTGGCGGCGAGCGCGTGGGTGACGGCGGGGCCGACCGTGCGCAGCCCGGGGCGCTTCTCCGTCTTGCGGTGCGGGCCGTGCAGGTGCTGCTCGTCGGCGGCGAGCAGCGCCATGGCCTCGCCCTTGGCGGAGTCCACCTTCGGCGGCAGCCGGAAGGACAGGAACATTCCCGCCACGAAGATCACGAACGCGCCGTACAGCGGCCAGCGCGGCCCGATCTGATGGAGGCCCGCGCCGATCGGCGCGGCGATCCCGGTCGCCAGCAGCCCGCCGAGCGTCACCCGTGAGTTGGCCTTCACCAGGGAGAAGGCGGGTGGCAGCAGCCGTGGCACGACCGCGCTTCTGACCACTCCGTACGCCTTCGACGAGACCAGCACGCCCAGCGCGGCCGGGTACAGCTCCAGCCCGCCGGTCACGACCGCGCCGGACAGCACCAGCGCGAGCAGCGCCCGGGCGAGCATCGCGCCGGCCATGGCGGCGCGGCGGCCGTGCGGGAGGCGGTCGAGGAGCGGCCCGACCACCGGGGCGAGGAGGGTGAACGGCGCCATGGTGATGGCGAGGTAGAGGGCGACACGCCCGCGCGCCTCGTCGGTCGGCACGGAGAAGAAGACGGTGGAGGCGAGCGCGACCGTGATCATGACGTCGCCGGCGCCGTTCACGCCGTGCAGTTCGATCAGCTTGCCGAGTCCGGACTCCCCGGCGCCGTGCGCGTGCGTCGCCCGGCGGATGCCCCGCGCGGTTCTGGTCACCGGGAAGCGCAGGGCCCGCCCGAGCGCGCGGAAGGGGCCGCCCGCCCGGCTCGTCCCGAAGCGTCGGCCGCTGCCCCTTACCCCTTTCGGCCCACCGGTCCCGGTGGCGCCCTCAGGTGTCCTCGCGGTAGCCACGACGACATAGTGCCCCGAGAACCCGGTGTGTAGTGCAGTATCACCGTGGACGCCGCCGTGGTTCCCGCTGTACGGCGCAACGTCGAGGGCCCGGAAACCGGCGCGCGGGACCGATGGAACAACCGTCGGTGTAGGCCCAGCGCACAGGAGAAGGTAGCGTGCCTATCTCAGCCATCCCGCAGAATGGATGGAGGCGCGCCCGAGCACGTTGCGGCGCGGACGTCGACGCGGTCCCACTGTCCGCTCCGTCCGCCCCCCGCGCTGGGAGTGGCGCACTCGTGAGACGGCGTAGGAGAGAAGCGATACCTGTGAGCGCAGCGACAACGCGAAGCCGCACCCCCGACCGTCTGTGCGCCGAGGCCGTCGACCTCGCCCGCGCCGCAGCCGAGGAGGCCGCCGCGCCCGGCGTCGTCGGCGAACACGAGGGGATGGTCTCCGAGGGGGACCGTGTCGTCACGCACTTCTTCGGGTGCAGCGAGCCCGGCTACCGCGGCTGGCGCTGGGCCGTCACCGTCGCCCGCGCCTCCCGCGCCAAGATCGTCACGGTCGACGAGTCGGTGCTGCTGCCCGGCCCCGACGCCGTCCTCGCGCCGGAGTGGGTGCCGTGGAGCGAGCGGCTGCGCCCCGGCGACATGGGCCCCGGCGACCTCCTCCCCACCGACGCCGAGGACCTGCGCCTGGAGCCCGGCTACTCCGGCGAGGAGGAGCCGTTGCCCAGCTCGGCGGTGTCCCACGAGATGGCCGACCTGGTGGAGGCGGAGGACGCCGACGTCACCGAGGGAACCCCGGCCCATCTGCAGGTCGCCCCGTCCCGCGGCACGATCGCGGCGGTGGCCGAGGAACTCGGCATGCGCCGCGCCCGGGTCCTGTCCCGCTACGGGCTGCACACCGCCGCCGATCGCTGGGAGGAGTCGTTCGGCGCGAAGACCCCGATGGCGCAGGCGGCCCCCGCGACGTGCATGTCGTGCGGCTTCCTCAACCCGATCGGCGGTTCCCTGGGCCAGGCGTTCGGCGTGTGCGCCAACGAGTTCTCCCCGGCCGACGGCCACGTCGTCTCCCTGGCCTACGGCTGCGGCGGCCACTCCGAGGCCGCGGTCATGCCGAAGCCCCCGCAGCCGGCCCCGCCTGTCATCGACGAGACCCGCGTGGACCCCTTCCCGCTGCGCCCGTCCCCCGACTCCGGCTCGGTCCCGGCGACGGAGGACGCCTCGACGGCGGAGCTGGGGCACTCGTAGCGGCAGTCGGGGGCGGCGCGGCTCGGACGCGTACCGCCTCCGAGGCTTCGCTCAGGACGCCGCTCAGCTCCCGCAGGGCCTCCCGGGCGGTCGCGGCGTCGTCGTGTTCCAGGTTGCTCCTGGCGCGGGCGTGACGGGCGGCGAGGTCGGGGCGGCGGGCGATCTCGATGTCCCGCGCCCAGGCCAGGACCCAGCTCCGTACAGGGCTGAGGGACTGCCACTCCACGGCCTTGGCGAAGGCGTCGTCCTTCGTCCGCTGCATCTCGGGCAGCCGCTTCGGGTCGACCGCGGCGAGGGCGGCCCGAAGGGCGTCCGGGGTCTGCTCGGGGCGGCTGAGGTACTCGTGCGCGAACATCGTGGTGTCTTCCTCCTGCTCAACGGATGCGTGGTGCGGTCGGGCGGCAGTCGCGGCAGTGGGTCTCGGTCTCGGGGGCGCGGAAGGCGCGGTCGCAGCTGTCGCAGGTGCGGAGGCCGTGGCGGACGGGCGGTGGGTCGGCCGGGGTGCGGTACGGGGGTGGGGGTGGCAGTTGGGCCGTGAGGCGGTGGGCGAGGAGGGCTGCGGGGCGGCGTAGGGGGTCGTCGGGGAGGTCGGCGGTGAGGGCGTGGCGTACGGCGGTGGGGGTGACCTCGCGTTCCAGCCAGGCGATGACTCCGGGGGCCAGGTGCTCTGTATCGGTGGTGGAGAGCAGGAGGCGGGGGTCTTGGCGGCGCAGGCCGGTGAGGAGATCGGCGGCCTGTTGGTGGAGGGCCGGGGCCGTGGAACTGGGCTGGGGGACGGCGGGGAGGGCCTTGCGGGGGCGGGGCTGGGCCCGTCGCGGCTGTGCGGGTCGGGGCTGTGGGTCGGGGCAGTTGGTGTCGGCGGGGCGCCGTGGGTGGCCGGGCTGGTTGCAGGAGACGGTGCGGGTGATGATGCGGCCGGTGGGGGTGCGGACGCGTTCGCGGCGGAGGTAGCCGTGGGCTTCGAGCTCGCGCAGGGCGGCGGCGATCCGCGTGGTGCCCTCGGGGAAGCGGGCGGCGAGCGACTTGATGTCGGCGCCGGCACCGGTGGGCAGCGACTGGATGTGGCAGCCGAGGCCGATGGCGAGGAGCGAGAGTTCCTTGTGCTGGGTGAGGTGGTTGCCGATCACCACGAAGCGGGTGGTGTGGCGGGTGTTCTCGTGGATGACGCCGCCGGTGTGGTGACGCGATCGGGTCGGATTGCGGTCGGCGGCTGACTCGGCGCGCGGGGGCGCGCTAGGGTTTTGGGTATCCATCGGGAAGGCCGACTTCCTTGGTGGTCAGGCCCTCGCACTGGGATTGCCGTCCCGGCGGGGGCCGAAGTCTTTTTCGGGGTTGTGTGCGCTGAGCGTAGAGGTGTCGGGGGTTCGAAAATCCAGCTGAGCCGGTGATGTTCACCCGCCCGAGTGATCGCGTGTCTCGGGCGGGAGGGGTGGGGCTTGGTGGGGTGTTTTCTCCCCGGGTTCTTGCTTTGGGAAGGCGCCGACGGCACCGGAGCTTCAGATCTCGGGTTCCGGTGCCGTAAGCCGTAGTTCGGCCCAGACGGTCTTGCGCGGGAAGCGGTCCTCGGACACGCCCCAGCGGTCCGCGAGTGCCTCGACCAGGAGCAGTCCGCGGCCGGACTCGGCGTCGTGGGAGGCCGGTTGAGGGTCCGGGAGGCGTTCGCCGCGTGTGTCGGTGACCTCGATACGGAGCGTGTGGTCCACCACGTAGAAGGCGAGGCGGAAGTCCCGGCCGGGCACGCGGCCGTGGGTGACGGCGTTGGTCGCCAGTTCGGCCACGACGTGGCGTGCGGCCTCGGAGTCGTAGCCCCAGTCGCTGAGGTGGGCGTCCGTGAGGAGCCGGGCGAGGCGGGCGCTTCGGGGGGTCGCGGACAGCAGCACGCTGAAGTTCCTGACAGTGGCGCTGGGTTCGGCAGTTCGCTGATTCACATCACTCAGCGTGGCCGGATATGCCTACCGTGGAGTGTCACTCAGCGCGTGCGTACGGTCACTGTCCGGTGGTTGTCCGGTGCTGTCGGGGCTGTGCCGACAGTTGGTACGGGTAGGGCGCCGGGGTGCGTCACGGACGGTTACGAGGGAGAGGTGCGGCATGACGGCGGTCGAGGCGGAGGCGGGTCGGCTCAAGGGCGAGGCGGACGAGCCGGGTTGGGAGGTCGACCCGGACGACGAGTGGGGCGTCGCGGTCATCACGACCGTCGGGCGGCAGCTGAAGCTGCGGCGCGAGGCGGCGGGGATGCGGGCCGCCGAGTTCGGCAGGGCGGTCGGCTACGGCGAGGACATGATCTACAAGATCGAGGGCGGCAAGCGGATCCCCCAGCAAGAGTTCCTGGACAGGGCCGACGAGGTCCTGGGGGCGGGCGGGTTGATCGCGGCGGCCTGGGAGGACGTGAAGAAGGTCCGGTATCCGAAGACCGTCCGGGACATCGCGAAGTTGGAAGGGCGGGCGGTCGAGATCGGGGTGTACGTGTGCAACAGCATCAGCGGGTTGCTGCAGACACCCGAGCACGCACGGGCGCTGTTCCGGGCGGCGCAGCCGCCGTATGCGCCGGACGATGTGGAGCGGATGGTGGCCGCTCGCATGGAACGGCGGTCGGTCTTTGAACGCGTCCCGGCCCCTGCAGTCAGCTTCGTCCTGGAAGAGGCGACGTTGCAGAGGGAAGTCGGAGGCACAATGGTGTGGCGACAGCAGCTCGAACGTCTGCTTGAGGTGGGGCGGTTGCACAACGTCACGCTTCAGGTGATGCCGACGAAAACCGAAGCCCACCCCGGGGTGGACGGCAGGATCGAAGTGCTGAAATTCGCGGACGGCACGGCGGTGGGGCGCTCCGACGGCGCGTTCAACGGCCGGCCGACCTCCGAACCGAAGCAGCTGCGCATCCTGGAGCTGCGGTACGGCACCATCCGCGCGCAGGCGCTCTCGCCCAGGGAGTCGCTGGCCTTCATCGAGCACCTACTGCTGGGAGAAACATGATCCGCAAGATCTCCGCTGGTGACGCCTCCGAGCTGGCCTGGTTCAAGAGCAGCTACAGCGACGGCACCGACGGCAACTCCTGCGTCGAGCTCGCCCTCACCCCCCGCACCGTCCACGTCCGCGACTCGAAGGACGTCACAGGCCCCCGCCTCGCCTTCACCCCCGAGACCTGGGCCCGCTTCGTCCCGTACGCGTCCGAGGGCTGATCGCCGAAAGCGACCCCGAGTGCGGCCGTGGGGCCGTGCTCGGGGTCGCTCGGGTGCTGCGGCGGGGTCGGGTCAGAGGCTGACGCCGTTGGCGCGCAGGAACTTCGCCGGGTCCACGGCGGAGCCGTAGTTCGGGGTGGTGCGGATCTCGAAGTGCAGGTGCGGGCCGCTGGAGTTGCCGGTGTTGCCGGACAGGGCGATCTTCTGGCCGGTCTTGACGACCTGGCCGACCTTCACGTTGATCTGCGACAGGTGGGCGTACTGGGAGTACGTCTTGTTGCCGTGCTTGATGACGATCGCGTTGCCGTAGGCCGGACCGTCACCGGCGCCGTTGCCGCCGGCCTTGACCACGGTGCCGCCGTGGGCGGCCTTCACCGCGGTGCCGGTCGGGACGGCGTAGTCCTGGCCGGAGTGCTTGGAGGCCCACATGCCGCCGTTCTGCGCGAAGCTCGCGGACAGCTTGTAGTTCTTCACCGGGGAGGTCCAGGAGGCCTTCGCCTTGGCGGCCTGCGCCTGGACGGCGGTGGCGGGAGCGGCCGAAGTCTCGGCGGCGACCGCGACCCCGGCTCCCAGGACGACCGTGGTGCCCAGGCCGGCGGCCAGGACGGTCGCGCGGGTGCGGGTCAGGGACGTACGGGGGAGACGGGACGTGACGCGCTGGAACATCGAAACCTCATGGGGGAGGGGACGGGGGAAGCCAGTGGCGGAACGGGTCCGTGCCGTGCTGGCCGTTCCTTGGTAACCGGCACCGGTCAAAAGCCGCAAAGGTGTGACCTACGACGAAAGGCCGTACTTCGGGCGTGAGACGCACGTCTCTTGACGGAGGGCTCCAGGTAGGGCGAAAGCCCCCATTTCAAGCTGATCCATCAGCTCTGGGTGGCAAATGTCCGATATAAGAAGCCGGGCTTGTCCACTATTCCGGGTAGTACGCGATGACGCGCCTGTGCCGCTTGTCACCGGGAGGCCGGTCCGGACGCCCGGTGAATGTGGTCCGCGTCTCCCGGTCAGGCGAAGAAGTCCACCAGCAGGCGGTTGAGCTCGGCGGGCCGCTCGGTGGGGAGTGAGTGGTGGGAGGCGTCGGGGAGGATGACGACCTCGGCCCGGGGCATCAGCCGGCGGGCGGCGGCCGCCACCCGGGGCGCGTCATGGGCGCGGCTCTTCCCGGCCAGGCAGACCAGGGTCGGTACGGAACAGGCCCGCAGGGCGTCCTCGCGGGGGCGCGGCATGGTGACGACCTTCGACCGCTTCGCCACGGCGGTGCCGGCCAGGAACGCCCGCCACACCGGGTCCTCCGGATCGCTGCCGGTCTCCCAGCGGTGGAGGGCGCCGGGCCGCTCGGCGGCGGGCTTCAGCGTGGTCAGCACCGCGTGCAGCAGGTAGCGCGGGCTCATCCGGGCGAAGCACTGGACCGGGTCGAGCAGCGCGAGCCCGCCGAGCCGGTGCGGCGCGTGCAGGGCGTGGTTCAGGGCGATCCAGGCGCCGTAGGAGTGACCGGCCAGGTGCGCCCCGTCCAGGTCCAGCTCGTCGAAGAGCGCGTCCAGCCAGGCTGTCAGATCCCCGGCGCCCCGCAGCGGAGCCCCGTCGTGCACGCTGCGGCCGTAGTCGCCGATCAGGTCGACGGCGTACACCCGGTGGGCGGCGGCCAGCGCGGCGGCGTTGGCGTACCAGGCCATCGAGGTCGTCCCGCCGCCGGGCAGCAGGACCAGGGGAGTACCGTCCTCGGGGCCGCAGTCGTGCACCCGGGTGCTGCCGTACGGGGTCGGCACGTCGATGGCGGTCACCCCGTCCGGCCATTTGCGCAGGACCTCGTCGTACGCCGCCTGGAAAACCGTCTCGTCGCTCATGCCCCCGCCTTGTGAACGTCCGGTAACCGGTTCGCGTGATCGTAGTACTTGCCTCCCGGCCGTGGAGGGCGATCAGCCGCCCAGCAGCTCCAGCGACACCCACAGCGCCACCGTCGACGCCACCAGCGCCGCGGGCACGGTGGCCAGGCCCAGCAGCGTGAAGCGCTTGAGGCTGACCTCGTGGGCGTGATGGTGGACGATGCGGCGCCACAGCAGGGTGGCCAGCGAGCCCGCGTAGGTGAGGTTCGGGCCGATGTTCACGCCCAGCAGGACGGCGAGGACCGCGCCGGGGCCGGACGGGGCGGCCAGCGGGACCAGGGCGAGGACCGCCGGCAGGTTGTTGATCAGGTTGGCGAGCAGCGCCGCCAGGCCCGCGACGGCCAGCAGGGCCGGGAGGCTCGTGCCGTCGGGGAGCACCGCGCCGAGCGCGTCGTCCAAGCCGTGGTCCAGGACCGCCCGTACGACCACGCCCAGGGCGAGGACGAACGCGAGGAACGGCAGGTCGGCGGAGCGGACGATCGCGGCCGGTGTGGTGTGCCGGCGGGCCAGGGCGCGCACCGCCAGCACGGTCGCGCCGGCCGCCGCCGCCCACGCCGGGTCGACGCCGAACGCGGACGCCACGGCGAACCCGGCGAGCGTGGCGGCCACGGTCAGCAGCGCGAACAGGGGCAGCTCCACGGGGCCCTCCGCCACCTCCGGGGCGGTCGGTTCCGCGTCGAGGTCGGCGGCGAAGAAACGGCGGAAGACGGCGTACTCCACGGCGATCGCCGCCAGCCACGGCAGGGTCATCAGCAGCGCGAAGCGGGTGAAGGTGAGACCCGTGGCGGTGAACGCCAGCAGGTTCGTCAGGTTCGACACGGGCAGCAGCAGGGACGCCGTGTTCGACAGGTGCGCGCCCGCGTAGACGTGCGGGGCCGGCCGGGCTCCCATGCGGGTGGCGGTGGCGAACACCACCGGGGTCAGCAGGACCACGGTGGCGTCCAGACTGAGCGCGGCGGTGATCAGCGAGGCGAGGGCGAAGACCGCGCCCAGCAGCCTGCGCGGCCCCCGGCGGGCCCAGCGGGCCATCCAGGTCCCGCAGGCGTGGAAGAGCCCCTCGTCGTCACAGAGCCTGGCGAGCACCAGCACGGCGGCGAGGAAGTCGATCACCGGCCCGAGCCGGGCGGCCTCCTCGCGCACCGCCTCCAGCGAGATCGCCCCGGTGGCGACCACGACGCCGGCCGCGGGCACCGCGAACACCGCCTCCGGCCAGCGGAACGGGCGGACGACGGCACACACCAGCACCACGGCCAGGGCGGCGACGGACAGCGACTCGAGCAGCACAGCACCGATCATCCACACCGTGCCGCCGGAGGCGGACACCGCGTCGCCGGGGTGTCGTGGGGCGGTACCTTCGACCTCACGCCGATCAGGGCCGATGAGGAGAGTCAACGTGAGCAAGTACGTGCGGCCCGCCGCCGAGGGGGCCGATCCGTTCGGTACGGCTCGTCTGCGACGCGGTGTCCTGGACGCCTGGGCCACCAGCCCCGCCCGCTTCCGTGAGGACGCCAACGCCGAGGAGGACCTCGTCCTCGGCGGCTACCGGGACCGCCTCGTCGTCGAACTCGCCCAGAACGCCGCCGACGCCGCCGCCCGCGCGGGCGTGCCCGGACGGCTCCGGCTCACCCTGCGCGACAACGTCCTCGTCGCCGCCAACACCGGGGCGCCGCTGGACGCGGCCGGCGTGGAGTCGCTGTCCACGCTGCGCGCCTCCGCCAAGCGGGACGCCCCCGACCGGGCCGTGGGACGGTTCGGCGTCGGCTTCGCCGCCGTGCTCGCCGTGACCGACGAGCCGGCCGTCGTCGGGCGGCACGGCGGGGTGCGCTGGTCGCTGCCCGAGGCGCGGGAGCTCGCCGGGGACACCGCCCGGAACAGTCCGGGACTGGGCGACGAGATCCGCCGCCGGGACGGGCACGTACCGCTGCTGCGGCTGCCGTTCCCCGCCGAGGGCACCGCGCCGGGACCGTACGACACCGCCGTCATCCTCCCGCTGCGCGACACCGCCGCCGCCGACCTCGCCGAGCGGCTGCTCGACGCCGTCGACGACGCCCTGCTGCTCGCCCTGCCCGGCCTGGAGGAGGTCGTCGTCGAGACCGGGGACGCGGAGCCGCGCACCCTGAGCCGCCGCGACGAGGACGGCACCGTCGTCGTCGAGGACTCACGGGAGGGCGCCACCCGCTGGCGCACCGCGGCCGCGCACGGCCCGCTCACCCCCGACCTGCTCGCCGACCGGCCCGTCGAGGAGCGGCTGCGGCCGCACTGGTCGGTCACCTGGGCCGTCCCCGTGGACTCCGACGGCGGCCCCGCCCGCCCCCGCACCAGCCCCGTCGTGCACGCCCCCACCCCCAGCGACGAGCCGCTCGGCGTGCCCGCGCTGCTCATCGCCTCGTTCCCGCTGGACTCCACCCGCCGGCACGCCGCCCCCGGCCCGCTCACCGACTTCCTGGTGCAGCGCGCCGCCGACGCATACGCCGGGCTCCTCGCCGACTGGCACCCGGTGACCGCCGGGATCATCGGCCTGGTGCCGGGGCCGCTCGGCAAGGGCGGACTCGACGGAGCCCTGCGCCAGGCCGTCCTCGAACGGCTGCCCCGCACCTCCTTCCTGCCGCCCGCCGTCGGGCGCCAGGAGGACTCCGAGCTGCCCGAGTCCCTGCGGCCCCGGGACGCCGAGGTCGTCGAGGGGGCGGGCGCCGACACCGTACGGGTGCTGGCCGAGGTGCTCCCCACCCTGCTGCCCGCCGGCCTCGAACGCCGTGCGGAGCTGCGCACCCTGGGGGTGGCCCGGGTGCCGCTGGCGGACGCGATCGACCGGCTGGCCGGACTGGAGAAGTCCCCCGACTGGTGGCGGCGGCTGTACGACAGCCTCGCCGGGGTCGACCCGGACCGGCTGTCCGGGCTGCCCGTCCCGCTGGCCGACGGGCGCACCACGCTCGGCCCCCGGCAGGTGCTGCTGCCCACCGCGGACTCGGCGTCCCCCGACGCCGAACTGCTCGCCCGGCTCGGCCTCAAGGTCGCCCACCCGGACGCCGCCCACCCCCTCCTGGAGAAGCTCGGCGCCCTCCCCGCCACCCCGCGGGCCGTCCTCACCACCCCGCAGGTGCGGGCCGCCGTCGCCGCGTCGCTCGACGACGACGGCGGGGTGAACTGGGAGGAGGACGCCCCCGACGCCGAGGAACTCGCCGATGTGGTGCTGGGGCTGGTGCGGGACGCGGGGCTCGAACCCGGCGACGAGCCCTGGCTGGGCGCCCTCGCCCTGCCCGACGAGGACGGCGAACTCTCCCCGGCCTGCGAACTGGTCTTCCCCGACGGGCCGTTCGCCCGGGTCATGCGGGAGGGTGAACTCGCCGCCGTGGACGCCGAACTCGCCGCCAGGTGGGGCGAACAGCCGCTGGCCGCCTGTGGCGTGCTGGTCGGCTTCGCGCTGGTCCGCGCCACCGACGTGGTCCTCGACCCGGACGAACTGGAGCCCCGCGACGGCGACTTCGCCGAGCCCGACGACGCCGGTCTGCTGGACGCCGTGGACGTGTGGAGCGAGGACGTCCAGGACCGCTTCCCGGACAGCCCCGTCCCGCCGGTCGCCACCGAGATCGTCGCCGTGCGCGACCTCGACCTGGTGGCCGACGACCGGTGGCCGCAGGCGCTGGCCCTGCTGTCACGGCCCCCGCTGCGGGACGCCCTCGTCGAACAGGTGCGGATCCTGCTGCACGACGGCACCCACGAGGTGGTGCGGCCGTACACCGCCTGGTGGCTGCGCGGTCACCCGGTGATCGGCGGCCGCCGCCCCGCCGGACTGCGCGCGGCCGGCGGCGACCCGCTGCTGCGCGGCCTGTACGACGAGGCCGACGCGACCGGCTTCGAGGACGAGCAGGTGCTCCGGGCGCTCGGCGTACGGACCTCGGTGGCCGCCCTCCTCGACGAGCCCGGCGGCGCGGCCGAACTGCTGGACCGCCTCGCCGACCCCGGCCGCCCGGTCACCGCCGCCCAGCTGCACGCCCTGTACGGGGCGCTGGCCGAGCTGGACCCCGAGCAGGTGACCCTGCCGGACGAGCTGCGCGCGGTGGTCGACGGCCGGGTCGAGGTGGTGGAGGCCGCCGAAGCGGTGGTCGTGGACTCGCCCGATCTGCTGCCGTTCACGTCCGGTGTGCCGCTGCTGCCGGTGCGTCCGGCGCGCGCCGCCGAGCTGGCCGAGCTGTTCCAGGTGCGGCGGCTCAGCGAGTCCGTGACCGGCGGGGTGGACTCCGAGGGCGCCGAGCACGAGGTGCCGGAGCCGGTGCGGGTGCTGCTGGGCCCGCGCACCCCGGCCTCGTACGTCGAGCACGAGGAGCTCGTCGTCGACGGGGTGGAGATCGACTGGCGGCTGGCCGGCGACGGCGTGCTGCACGCCGCGACGCTGGAGGGCGTGGCCGCGGGGCTGGCCTGGGCGGCCGGCCAGTGGCCCCGCCGCTTCGAGGTGGCGGCGCTGCTGGAGGACCCCTCGCGGACGGAGGAGCTGGCCCGCGACCGCTGGTTCGACTGACCGGCCCGCCGGCAGGACCGGCCCCGGCCGGACCGGCCCGCCGGGCGGGCCGGTCGGGCCGGGCGGGCCGGGCGGGCCGGTCGGGCAGGGCGTCTGGTGAGTCCGCCCCGGCGGTCAGTCCGCCCCGTCGGCCGGGGCGACCGGGTGAACCGGCCGGGTGAGCTGGACGGGTAAGCCGGGCGGACCGGCCCGCCCGGCGGGGCGTCCGGTCAGTCCGCCCGGTGGGCGCCGGACTGCGCGGCGGCGTACTCCTCGAGCTCGCGGGCGAGGGTCCCCGCGTCGTACGGGCCGGTGTGCCGGCGCTCGCCGATGAAGAACGTCGGGGCGCCGCGGACCCCGCTCGCCTCGGCGCTGGCGGCGTCCTCGCGGACCCGCTCGGCGGTCCTGTCGGCGTCGATGTCGTGGAGGAACCGCTCCATGTCGAGTCCCAGGTCGATGGCGTAGCCCGCGGTGTCCTCGTACTCCAGCGCGTCCTGGTGCTCGTAGAGCAGGTCGTGCATCTCCCAGAAGCGGCCCTGCGCGGCGGCGGCGACGGCCGCCCGCGCCGCCAGCTCGGCGTGCGGGTGCACGTCGGGCAGCGGGAGGTGCCGGAACACGTAGCGGAACCGGTCGCCGAACCGCTGGCGCAGCTCCTTGGTGACGCCGGTGGCGCGGGCGCAGAAGTGGCACTCGAAGTCGCCGTACTCCACCAGGGTCAGGGGCGCGTCCACGGGGCCGAGGATGTGGTCGTGCTCCGGGTCGACCGGGCGGTCCAGATAGCGGGGCAGGTCCGCGTCCGTCTGGCCGCGCCGTGCGGCCAGACGGAACACCAGCCAGCCCAGGAGGCTTGCGAACAGGGCCGCGAGCAGGACGCCGACGGTCGCCTCGGTGCGGGCGACCTGGTCCTCGAAGGCGAGCCCGACGATCAGCAGGGAGACGGTGAACCCGATGCCGGAGAGCGCGCCGCCGCCCAGGACGTGCCCCTGCCCCACGCCGGTCGGGAGCTTCCCGAGGCCGGCCCGCGCGCCGAGGACGGCGCCGCCCCAGATGCCGAGGGGCTTGCCGGCCACGAGACCCACGACCACGGCCCAGGTGAGCGGGGAGGTCAGCGCGTTGGTCAGGACGCCGTCGCGCAGATCGACACCGGCGTTGGCCAGGGCGAACACCGGCACGATGACGTAGCTGGACCAGGGGTGGAGCATCGTCTGGAGCCGCTCGTTGACCGAGACGGCCTTCTGCAGTCCCTTGCGCGCCGTCTTGCCGACGTCGGCGCGGGGCGACTGGCGGAAGGCGCGGAAGAGCCGCGTGGCCTGGTCCACGCCCTCCCGTGACGGGTTGCGGGAGGGGATGAGGAGACCGCCGAGCATGCCGGCGATGGAGGCGTGCAGACCGGCGTACAGCACGGCGAACCACAGCACCAGGACGACCAGCACGTACGGGGCCGCGTGCCAGACGCCGAAACGGGTCAGCGCGGACAGGATCACGCCCAGCACGAGCGCGGCGATCAGCTCCGGCACGCTGATGCTGCCGGAGTAGACCAGGCCGATCACGGTGACGGCCACGATGTCGTCGATGACGGTGATGGCGAGCAGGAAGACCCGGAGCTGGGTGACGAACCGCGGGCCCACCACGGCGAGCGCGCCCAGCATGAACGCCGTGTCGGTGCCGATGACCACGCCCCAGGCCTGGGCGGCCTCGCCCCCCGGCGCGACCGCCAGGTACAGCAGGACGGGCACGAGCATGCCGCCGAGCCCGGCGAGGCCCGGGATCACGATCCGGCGGCGGTCGTTCAGCGAGCCCACGGAGATCTCGTAGCGCACCTCCAGGCCGATCACGAAGAAGAACAGGGCCATCAGGCCGTCGTTGACCCAGTGGCTCAGGTCCATCGACAGCCGGGCGTCACCGACGGCGATGGACGCCTCGGTGTGCCACAGCGAGGTGTACGCCTCCGACCAGGGCGAGTTCGCCCAGATCAGCGCGACCGCCACGGCGGCGAGGAGCAGTCCCGCGCTGCCCGCCTCGGTCGCCATGAAGGCACGCACCGGGGCGGCCAGCTGACCCGCCAGTTCGCTCGTCCGCGACCGGGACTGGGACTCCGTCTGCGACTGCGAGTCCCCGGTCTTCTTCCTGCGCACCATCAGGGTTTCTGCCTCCGATCACTGGGCCGGCAGATTCCATGGTCGCTCACACACCGAGAAGTGAGAGGGAACCCTCCGGTTGGCGTCTCCATAAAATGTTCACTGCTCGTACAACCATTCGGCCGGGAGGCGCATCTGATCTTGCGAGTCAACAGACTCCACGATCATTCGGGGCCCCGCGCCGACGACGAGCCGTACGAAACGACCAGAGCCGGGGTCCCCTTCTCCACGTGGGGAACACATGCGAATTCGTGCCACCGTGGCCGCCGTCACCGGCGCCCTGGCCCTCACCGCCCTCGCCGCCCCGGCCGCCCAGGCCGACGCCGGGAACGCGGACCTCGACAAGCCGAGCGCCACCGAGCGCTTCGGCAACCCCTCCGCCAAGTCGGCGTTCCGCGCCGCTGCCGCCGCCGACGAACTGCCGGTCATCACCAAGGTGACCGTCAACTCGGGCAAGGCCGTGGTCGTCGGCACCACCAACGCCAAGACCGTCACCGTGTCGGTGACCGCCAGCCACGCGACGGGCATCCAGGACGCCTACGTCGACCTGTGGCACGGCACCGACGTCGAGGAAGGCCTCGACGGCTACCTGGGCCCGAACCAGGACGCCGCCACCTGCACGGCCTCCAGCGCCACCACCTCGACCTGCAAGCTCACCATCACGGCCTACCCGGGCGTCGACCTGTACAAGAACGCGCTGGCCGGCACCTGGAAGGTGACCGTCGGCGCGCTCGCGGGCGACGGCAGCATGTACTGGAACGACTACCACGGCACCCACAAGGTCCAGCGCTACTCCAAGCTGACCGTCAACGCCTCCCCCGAGCCGGTGAAGAAGGGCAAGACGATCACCGTCACGGGCAAGCTGTCCCGGGCCAACTGGGAGACCGGCAAGTACGCCGGTTACACCGGCCAGTCGGTGAAGCTGCAGTTCCGTAAGAAGAGCTCCAGCACGTACACCACGCTGAAGACCATCAAGACCAACAGCACCGGCAACCTGTCCACCACCGTCACGGCCGGCGTGGACGGCTACTACCGCTACGCGTTCGCCGGCACCTCGACCACCCCGGCGATCAACGCCGCCGGCGACTTCGTCGACGTGAAGTAATCCCGCACCATCTCGACCGACGTTCCCCGCACCCCCTCCAGGGGCGCGGGGAACTGCGCGCTCACCCCCCACAGACCCGCGGAAGCCACCCGGCCGCAGGCACCCACCCCCCTCAGGGGCGCGGGGAACTGCGCGAAACCCCCCACGCACCCGCGCTCACGCGGGAAACCGCCGGTCCACCCACCGCCACAGAAGCTCGAGCACCCCCGCCGAAAAGACCGCGATCCCGGTCGCGACCCACGGCATGGTCACCCCCACCAGCTTCAGCGCGAAGAAGTCCTGCAGCCACGGCACCACCAGCACCACCAGGAACGCCCCGCCCATCGCCGCCACCAGACCGATCCGCCACCACGTGTACGGCCGGGCGATGATCGCCAGCACCCAGATCGAGATCAGGAACAGCGTCAGCGTCGCCGCGCTCGTCTCCGCGTCCAGCGAGCCGGGACCGGTGTAGTGCTCCCGGGCGACCAGATACGACGCGAACGTCGCCAGCCCGGCCAGCACCCCGCCAGGGATCGCGTACCGCATGACCCGCCGCACGAAGTAGGGCCGCGCCCGCTCCTTGTTCGGCGCCAGGGCCAGGAAGAACGCCGGGACCCCGATGGTGAGCGTGGACAGCAGCGTCAGATGGCGCGGCAGGAACGGGTACTCCACCCGCGAGACCACCACCAGCACCGCGAGCAGCACCGAGTACACGGTCTTCACCAGGAACAGCGTCGCGACCCGGGTGATGTTGCCGATCACCCGGCGCCCCTCCGCCACCACCGACGGCAGCGTGGCGAAGCTGTTGTTCAGCAGCACGATCTGCGCGACCGCCCGGGTCGCCTCCGAACCGGAGCCCATCGCCACGCCGATGTCCGCGTCCTTCAGCGCCAGCACGTCGTTGACGCCGTCCCCGGTCATCGCGACCGTATGGCCGTCCGACTGGAGCGCGCCCACCATGTTCCGCTTCTGCTGCGGGGTGACCCGCCCGAACACCGTGCCCTCGTCCAGCGCCCCGGCCATCGCCTTCCGGTCGGCCGGCAGCCGGCGCGCGTCCACCGCCGTACCGGACAGGCCCAGCTTCGACGCGACGGCCCCGACGGACACCGCGTTGTCGCCGGAGATGACCTTGGCGCGGACGTTCTGCTCGGCGAAGTAGCGCAGGGTGTCGGCCGCGTCCGGGCGCAGCCGCTGCTCCAGCACCACCAGCGCGGCCGGCCGCACGCCCTCGGCGGCCGCGGGGTCGTCGACGTCCACGCCGTCGCGGGCGCGGGCGAGCAGCAGTACCCGCAGCCCCTGCTCGTTCATCCGTTCGGTCTCGGCCAGCGCCGGGTCGGCGGGGTCCAGCAGCACGTCGGGCGCCCCCAGCAGCCAGCTGACGGTCTCCCCGGAGCCCTCCCGCTCCTCGAAGGTGGCCCCGCTGTACTTCCGGGCGGAGGAGAAGGGCAGCGTGTCGGTGAGGCGCCAGCCGGTGGTGTCCGGGTAGGCGTCGATGATCGCCTGCAGGGAGGCGTTCGGGCGGGGGTCGGCCGAGCCGAGCTCGCCCAGCACCTTGCGCAGGTACGTCTCGTCGCCGTCGCCGAGCACCCGCAGCCCGGTGACGTCCATGCCGCCCTCGGTGAGCGTGCCGGTCTTGTCCAGGCAGACCGTGTCGACCCGGGCCAGTCCCTCGATGGCGGGCAGCTCCTGCACCAGGCACTGCTTGCGGCCCAGCCGGATCACCCCGATCGCGAAGGCGACGGAGGTGAGCAGCACCAGCCCCTCGGGGACCATCGGCACGATCCCGCCGACCGTGCGGGCGACGGAGTTCCTCAGCTCGTTCTCCTTGACCACCAGCTGGCTGACGATCAGGCCGATCGCGGTCGGGATCATCATCCACGTCACGTACTTGAGGATCGTGGAGATGCCGCTGCGCAGCTCGGAGTGGACGAGGGTGAAGCGGGACGCCTCCTCGGCGAGCTGTGCCGCGTAGGCCTCGCGGCCCACCCTGGTCGCCTGGAAGGAGCCGCCGCCCGCGACGACGAAGCTGCCGGACATGACCCGGTCCCCGGGGCGTTTCACCACGGGGTCGGCCTCGCCGGTGAGCAGGGACTCGTCGATCTCCAGGCCGTCCGCCTCGGCGCACATCCCGTCGACGACGACCTTGTCACCCGGCCCGACCTCGATCAGGTCGTCCAGCACGATCTCGGAGGTGGCGACCTCCGCGGCCGTCCCGTCCCGGCGCACCGTGGGCCGTACCTCGCCGATCACCGCGAGGGAGTCCAGGGTCTTCTTCGCCCGCCACTCCTGGACGATGCCGATGCCGGTGTTGGCGAGGATCACGAAGCCGAACAGGCTGTCCTGGATGGGCGCGACCACCAGCATGATGATCCAGAGCACGCCGATGATCGCGTTGAACCGGGTGAGGACGTTGGCCCGGACGATCTCCGCGAGGGACCGGCTGCTGCGCACCGGCACGTCGTTGACCTGTCCGCGGGCGACCCGTTCGGCCACTTCCGACGAGGTCAGTCCGGTCTCCGGGGAGGTGACCGTGGCGGGGTGCGCGCCGTCGACCTGGCCCCCCGTGTCGAGATGCGTCATGCATTCGACAGTACGGGCGGAATTGGGGGTTCACCCACCGCGTCGGAGGAAGATCAGACCTGGGGAGGACGGCCGTAGTGCCGTGGTCGTACGGCGGCCGCGCGCCCGCCGGCCGGGTTCATTCGGCCGTCGCGGACGGGTCCGGGGCCGCCGCCCCGTCCGCCGCCGCCCGCTTGATGGCGGCGTCGCGCCTGCGGACGTACCAGATGCCGATGAAGCCGAGCCCGCCGCCGGCCAGGCAGGTCCACAGCCACCAGGTGTGGCCGTGGTCGTCGAACCAGCCGTAGAACGGCAGCTGCACCAGGAACAGGACGAACCAGATGATCGTGCCGCCGATGATGGTGGCGACCACGGGGCCCTCCAGGGGCTCCGGCGCCTCGTGCTTGGGGGATCCCGTGAATAGCCCGGCCATGCGCACAGCTTACGAGGGATCGGGAGTGTGAGGCGTACCGCAGGGTGGCGCGCGTTCTACGCGCGGAGATGGATTCGGCGACGTTATATGTTCATACTGAATCTGTTTGTCTCTGGCCACTTTCATTCGTAGAAAACACCAAAGGGCTTCGGGGGGCGCCCGCCGGTGATGAGGTCCCCGCATGCCCACGTCGGCCCCCACCAAGGCCCCCACCCCCGAGCAGCCGGGGTCCGGTGCCGCGTCTGGCGCCCTCGACCGCTACTTCCGGATCTCCGAGCGGGGCAGCACCCTGCCCCGCGAGATCCGCGGCGGTCTCGCCACCTTCTTCGCGATGGCCTACATCATCGTGCTGAACCCGATCATCCTGGGCAGCGCGAAGGACATGTACGGCCATCAGCTGGACAACGGCCAGCTGGTCACCGCGACCGCCCTGACCGCCGCGTTCACCACGCTCCTCATGGGCGTCATCGGCAACGTCCCGATCGCCCTGGCCGCCGGCCTCGGCGTGAACTCCGTCGTCGCGCTCCAGCTCGCGCCGCGCATGTCGTGGCCGGACGCCATGGGCATGGTGGTGCTGGCCGGCTTCGTCGTGATGGTGCTGGTCGCCACCGGTCTGCGGGAGCGCGTGATGAACGCCGTCCCGTTCGGTCTGCGCAAGGCCATCGCGATCGGTATCGGCCTGTTCATCATGCTGATCGGTCTGGTCGACTCCGGCTTCGTCTCCCGCATCCCGGACGCCGCGCAGACCACCGTCCCGCTCCAGCTCGGCGCCACCGGCCACCTCAACGGCTGGCCGGTCCTGGTCTTCATCCTCGGCGCGCTGCTCACGCTGGCCCTGATCACCCGCCGGGTGCCCGGCGCGATCCTCATCTCGATCGTCGCGATGACGGGCGTCGCGATGATCATCAACGCGGTGGCGGACGTCCCCTCCTGGGGCCTGACGACCCCGACCTGGCCCGGCAACCCGGTCGCCACCCCCGACTTCGGCCTGATCGGCCAGGTCAGCCTGTTCGGCGGCTTCTCCAAGGTCGGCGTGCTGACCGGTGTGCTGTTCGTCTTCACCGTGCTGCTGTCGTGCTTCTTCGACGCGATGGGCACGATCATGGGCGTCTCGGACGAGGCCAAGCTGACCGACGGCGAGGGCCAGATGCCCGGCATCAACAAGGTCCTCTTCATCGACGGCGTCGCGGTCGCGGCCGGCGGCGCCAGCTCCGCCTCCGCCACCACCGCGTTCGTGGAGTCCACGGCCGGTGTCGGCGAGGGCGCGCGGACCGGCTTCGCCAACGTCGTCACCGGCGGCCTGTTCGCCGTGTCGCTGTTCCTCACGCCCGTCGCCACGATGGTCCCGTCCCAGGCCGCCACCCCGGCGCTGCTCGCGGTCGGCTTCCTGATCCTCGCCGGCTCCGTCAAGGAGATCGACTGGGCTGACCACACCATCGCCATCCCGGCCTTCGTGACCATGGTGATGATGCCGTTCACCTACTCGATCACCAACGGCATCGGCATGGGCTTCATCACCTTCGTGGTGCTGCGGCTGGCGGCGGGCCGCGGGCGGGAGGTGCCGCCGGCGATGTACGTGGTGGCGGCGGTCTTCGCCTTCTACTACCTGATGCCGGCGCTGGGCCTGACCTGATCCCGCGCCGGGGTCCACGGCCTCACGTGACCCCGTAGAACCTCTCCGTCTCCTCGACGGCGGTCCGGAACCGCTGGTCGAAGTCATCGCGCATGAGCGTCCGGACGACATAGTCCTGGACGCTCATGCCGCGTTTGGCGGCGTGTTCCCGGAGCCGTTCGAGCAAGTCGTGGTCCATGCGCAGGCTGAGCACCTCGGTCGCCATACGGAGGAGCGTTGCCGCACCCCGCGGTGCGATGTGTGCCGAATCGCGGTTGGATCACTCTTACGAGTGATCCTGTGCGACAGTGGCGGGAGTCACGGGCGAGGCGCGTCGCACGAGTGGTCTTTAGCGAGAGTAATGAGTTAAGCTAAAGAACATGCCGGACTTCAGCCATGGCGACGACGCAGCCGCCGTGAACGCCCTTCGCTCCGCCGTCATGCGGCTGTCCCGTCGGCTCAAGCACCAGCGGGTCGACGAGTCACTGAGCCCCACCGAGATGTCGGTGCTCGGCACCCTGGCCCGCTTCGGCCGCGCCACCCCCGGCGAACTCGCCCGCAAGGAGCACGTCCAGCCGCCGTCGATGACCCGCATCGTGGCCCTGCTGGAGGCCAAGGGTCTCGTCCGGCTGGAACCGCACCCCGACGACCGCCGGCAGAAGGTCGTCACCCAGACCGAGCGGGCCGAGGCGATGCTCGAGGAGAGCCGCCGCAAGCGGAACGCGTTCCTGGCCACCCTCGTCGAGGACCTCGACGAGGACGAGTGGGCCACCCTGCGCGCCGCCGCCCCCGTACTGGAGAAACTCGCACACATCTGAGTACGCAGCAGCGCCGCGGGCAGCGGCGGCAGCAAGGAGGCGAACCTTTTGAGTACGGGATCCGGAGCAGCTTCCGCCCCCGCACCTGAACCCCACGACACGTTGTCCGCCCTCGACACCTCCGCCCGCAAGAACTCCATGTTCTCCTCGCTGCGGATCAGGAACTACCGCCTGTTCTTCCTCGGCCAGGTCGTCTCCAACACCGGCACCTGGATGCAGCGCATCGCCCAGGACTGGCTGGTGCTCACCCTCACCGGCTCCTCGGCCGCCGTCGGCATCACCACGGCCCTGCAGTTCCTGCCGATGCTGCTCTTCGGCCTCTACGGCGGCGTCCTCGTCGACCGTCTGCGCAAGCGGCCCACGCTGCTCGTCACCCAGACCGCGATGGCCCTCACCTCCCTCGCGCTGGCCGCCCTCACCCTGACCGGACAGGTCCAGGTCTGGCACATCTACGTCGCCGCCTTCGCCCTCGGCCTCGCGACCGTCGTCGACAACCCGGCCCGCCAGTCCTTCGTCACCGAGCTGGTCGGCCCCGGCCAGCTGCAGAACGCGGTCAGCCTGAACTCCGCGAACTTCCAGTCCGCCCGCCTGGTCGGCCCCGCCGTCGCCGGCCTGCTGATCACCGGCGTCGGCACCGGCTGGGCGTTCCTCCTCAACGGGCTGTCCTTCATCGCCCCGCTCGCCGGCCTGCTGCTGATGCGCTCCCGCGAGCTGCACACCGTCGAACGCGCCCCGCGCGGCAAGGGCCAGCTGCGCGAGGGCCTGCGCTACGTCACCGGGCGCCCCGAACTGATCTGGCCGATCGTCCTGGTCGGCTTCATCGGCACGTTCGCGTTCAACTTCCCCGTCTACCTCTCGGCCTTCGCCGACGACGTCTTCCACGGGGGCGCGGGCGTCTACAGCATGTTCAACACGCTGATGGCGGTCGGCTCCGTCTCCGGCGCCCTGCTCGCCGCCCGGCGCGGCACGGCCCGCCTGCGGCTGCTGATCGTCGCCGCACTGGCCTTCGGCGGGCTGGAGATCCTGGCCGCGGCCTCGCCCGAGCTGTGGATGTTCGCCCTGATCATGGTGCCGCTGGGCCTGGTCTCGATGACGGTCAACGTCACCACCAACACCAGCCTCCAGATGTCCACCGACCCGGCGATGCGCGGCCGCGTGATGGCCCTCTACATGATGGTCTTCCTCGGCGGCTCCCCGGTCGGCGCCCCGATCGTCGGCTGGGTCACCGACACCTACGGCGCCCGCGTGGGCTTCGCGGCGGGCGGCGCGGTCGCGGTGGCCGCGGCGGCCGTCATCGGCCTGATCCTGGCGAGGGCCGGCGGCCTGCGCCTCTCGGTCGGCTGGCACGGCGGCCACCCCCGCGTGCGCTTCGTCCCCCGGGAACACCAGGAGGCCCTGGCCCCGGCGGTATGACATCCGCCGGGCCGGGGTCAGCCGCGGGGGAACTCGTCGGTCCTGAGGACGAGACCGACGGCGGTCCTGGCCAGATCGATCTCGATGCCGAAGCCGAAGCACACGCTGCCGTGGTACTTCCCGTCCCCCGGCAGCGTGTGCAGGTGCCACTCGCCGGTGTACGGGTCCACGATCAGGTACACCGGCACCCCGGCGGCGGCGTACGCGTCCTTCTTGGGACCGTAGTCGTTGCCGGCGGTCTTCCTGGAAATCACCTCGGCGACGAACTGGACGTCCTCGCAACGCCACCGCCCGTCGGCGTTCTTGGTTGCGCCCTCGGCCATCAGAGTCACGTCGGAGGCGAATCCGTTGAGGTGCCCCGGGTAGTCGATGCGGACGTCGGACTTGACTCGCTTGCGCGGGTACTTCGCGCGCAGTTGATCGTAGAGGTCCGCGATGATGTCCCAGTGCGTGTCCCGCTGTGGCGTCATGAAAATGTGCCCCCCGACGATCTCGGTCTTGTAACCCTCGGGGATGGGCATCTTTTCCAGCCACTCGAACATCATGTCGAGCGTGAGCTCGTCGCCGCTCTCGGCCATCTCGATCCTGTCTTCGAGGACGGTCATCGTGGCGCTCCTCCCCGGCTGCCGCTCAATGCGCACAGCCGCGCGGTACAACGATACGCACGGCGACCAGGACACGCGTGAGCGTACGTACGTTCCCTTGCGAGACTGGGCGTATGAGACTCTTCGCCGCCGTGTTGCCGCCCGAGGACGTGGTGCGGGAGCTGGCCGTCGCGCTGCGGGGGCTGCGGGGGCTGCCCGGGGCGGACGGGATGCGGTGGACCGAGCGGGCCGGGTGGCACTTCACGCTCGCGTTCTACGGCGAGGTCGACGACGGGCTCGTGCCCGAGCTGGCGGCGCGGCTGGGGCGGGCCGCGTCCCGGACCGAGCCGTTCCGGCTGGGGCTGCTCGGCGGCGGGCAGTTCGGGCGCGGGAAGGCGCTGTGGGCCGGGGCCGAGGGCGACCTGCGCACGATGCGGCTGCTGGCCGGGCGGGCCGAGGCGGCGGCGCGGAAGGCCGGCCTGGACATGGGTGAGCACCGCCGCTACAAGGCCCACCTGACGGTGGCCCGCAGCCGGGACGGCCTGGACGTACGGCCGTACGTGGACGCCCTGCGCGACTTCCGGAGCCGGGTCTGGACCGTGGACGAACTGGTGCTCGTGCGCAGCAGCCTGCCGAGGTCCGGTGTGCCCGGCGAACAGCCCCGCTATGAGGCGGTCGCCCGCCGGGCACTCGGCGCGGCCGGTTAGGCTCGACGACGTGGACCCGAAGACCCGGAACCGGATCATGGCCGGTGCGCTCGTACTGATGTTCGTCGTGGTGGCTCTGGCGGCGGCGCTGGGCAGGTAGCGCCGCCGCCGGCCGCCGTACCCGCCGCTACCAGGCGAAGGCCTCCGGCGACGGCCCCGGACCCGGGAAGATCTCGTCCAGCGAGGTCAACAGCTCCTCGCCCAGCTCCAGCTCGACCGCCTTCAGCGCGGACGCGAGCTGCGCGGCGGTGCGCGGACCGACGATCGGGCCGGTCACCCCCGGCCGGGTGAGCAGCCAGGCCAGCGCGGCCTCGCCGGGCTCGACGCCGTGCTTGTCGAGCAGGTCCTCGTACGCCTGGATCTGCGCCCGGGACGACGGATCGGCGAGGGTGTCGGCGGCCCGCCCGGAGGCGCGGCGGCCGCCCTCGGCCTCCTTCTTCAGCACACCGCCCAGCAGACCGCCGTGCAGCGGTGACCACGGGATGACCCCGAGGCCGTACTCCTGCGCGGCCGGGATGACCTCCATCTCGGCGCGCCGTTCGGCGAGGTTGTAGAGGCACTGCTCGCTGACCAGGCCGATGGTGCCGCCGCGCCGGGCGGCGATCTCGTTGGCCTGGGCGATCTTGTAGCCGGGGAAGTTCGAGGAACCGGCGTAGAGGATCTTGCCCTGCTGGACCAGGACGTCGATCGCCTGCCAGATCTCCTCGAACGGCGTGTCCCGGTCGACGTGGTGGAACTGGTACACGTCGATGTAGTCCGTCCGGAGCCGCTTCAGCGAGGCGTCGACGGCCCGGCGGATGTTCACCGCCGACAGCTTGTCGTGGTTGGGCCAGGCGTCGCCGTCGGCGGCCATGTTCCCGTACACCTTGGTCGCGAGGACCACCTTGTCCCGGCGGTCGCCGCCCTTGGCGAACCAGTTCCCGAGGATCGATTCCGTACGGCCCTTGTTCTCGCCCCAGCCGTAGACGTTGGCCGTGTCGAAGAAGTTGATGCCGGCGTCCAGCGCGGCGTCCATGATGGTGTGGCTGTCGGCCTCGTCGGTCTGCGGACCGAAGTTCATCGTCCCGAGGACGAGCCGGCTGACCTTGAGTCCCGTGCGTCCGAGCTGCGTGTACTTCATGGTCGTCAAGCCAACGACTTGGAGTGCGCTCTATGCAAGAGGAGGCCGGTCGCACGGAAAGCCGTCGGTCTTGAGGACCAGGCCCACAGGGGTGGTCGTCATGTCGACCTCGCCGCCGTAGTCGATGGACGTGTCGCTCACGTAGGTGCCGTTCTTGGGGTGCGTGAACAGGCGGCACTTGCGGACATAAGGATCGGCGATCAGGTAGACCGGCACCTGTGCGAGGGCGTACGCGGTCTTCTTGGGGTCATAGTCGTTCTGCGCCGTGTCCTTGGAGATGACTTCGGCGACGAACTCCACGTCCTGGTAACGCCACTTGCCTTGGTCGTCCTTGCGCGCTCCGTCTCTGATCTTCGCGACGTCCGGGCAGAACCCGTTGCGGTGGCCGGGGAAGTCGATGCGGACATCCGAGAACAGCCTGGCCTGTCGCCCGAACCGGTCTTCCAGGGCCCAGAGGATCATGCGAATGGTCTCCCAGTGGATGTCCCGCTGCGGCGCCATGTAGACAGCCCCCCCGACGATTTCGACCTTGTATCCCTCGGGGACGGGCATCTTCTCGAGCCGCTCGAACATCTCGTCCAATTGGCGCGTGTTGTCGCTCTCGGCCATCGCGATCCTGTCGTCGAGGACGGTCATCGTGGCGCTCCTCCCCGGCCGCCCACGGACGAGTCGGCCGCGCGGTACAACGATACGCACGGCGGGTGGGACACGGGGCCGGGTGCATATGCCAGGGGCGCCCCCGGCGGCTAGGTCGCCTCGTAGCGGCCGCCCAGACCCCACTCGCGCCACAGCGCCTCCGCGAACGCTCCCGCGATCTTGTGTTCGCCGGTCTCGTTGGGGTGGGTGCCGTCGTAGGTGTCCGTGTGGAAGTCGTACGACGCGGGCGGGGGGACGAGGAGCAGGGGGGAGTCCGGTGCGTCCAGGTCGGTGAGGGTCTTGGCGAGGAGTTCGTTGAAGTGGGCGACCTGGTCGGCGAAGGCCGTGTCGGCCTCCGCCCGGATGTTCCGGATCACCGGCATGACGGCCATGCGGATGCCCGGCCTCGCCGCCCTGGCCTCCGCGACGAACGCGCGGACGTTGTCCGCCGTCTGCTCGGCGTCGGTGTAGAAGCCGAGGTCGATCAGGCCCAGCGAGACCAGCAGCACGTCCGCGCGGCAGGAGCGCGCGGTCTCGCCGATCAGCGGGGTCATGTGGTGCCAGCCCTCGCCCCAGCCGGCCAGGTGGCCGCGCGGGAAGCCGGGGTCGGCGTAGGCGTGGGAGGTGGGGGCGTCCGTCGCCGGGTCGTGCAGCGTCTCGCGCGGGCCGACCAGCGTGAAGGGGCCGCCGTACGCCGTGCACAGGTGCTGCCACAGCCGGTAGCGCCAGGTGTGTTCACCCGCGCTCCCGATCGTCATCGAGTCACCTACGGGCATGAACCTGAGCACCCCGTCATCATGGTCGATCGGCCCGGTCACCGCGATGTGAGCCCGAACACCCGCCGTGAAGTGCGGTGCGGGATGGCACTCTTGGCACATGCGCCGACCCTTCGCCCTGCTCGCCGCGGCACTCCTCATGAGCGCCCCGGCCGTGCCCGCCTCCGCAGCCGACGGCGACGAGGGGTTCACCGTCAAGGACCCGCGCATCACCGAGTCCAGCGGGCTCGCCGCCTCCCGTCTCCACCCCGGCGTCTACTGGACCCACAACGACAGCGACGACGGCCCCTACCTCTACGCCGTCGACAGCGCGACCGGTGAGACCGTCGCCCGCCTCACCCTCACCGGCATCGGCTCGCCCCGGGACGTCGAGGCCGTCTCCATCGGGCCCGGCAACCGGATCTTCGTCGGGGACATCGGCGACAACCTCGGCGGCACCTGGCCCTACGTCTGGATCTACGAGCTGCCCGAGCCGAAGGAGCTCAAGGACGCCACCGTGCGGGCCACGCAGTACGTCGTGAAGTACTCCGACGGGGCCCGGGACGCCGAGTCGATGGTGGTGCACCCGAAGACCGGGCGCGTCTACATCGTCGACAAGAAGGAGGAGGGCGGGCACCTGTACGAGGGGCCCGCGAAGCTCTCGGCGACCGGGGACAACGTGTTCCGTCCGATCGCCCCGGTGGAGCTGTGGGCCACCGACGCGGCGCTCTCCCCGGACGGCGAACAGCTCGCGGTGCGCGGCTACTTCGGCGGCATCCACTACTCCTGGAACGGCGGCGAGCTGCAGCGCAAGGGGCGGCTGAGCGTGCCGCTCCAGGGGCAGGGGGAGTCCGTGACGTACTCCGCCGACGGGTCCCGGCTGATGTACGGCAGCGAGGGCACGCAGAGCGCGGTCGAGTCCCGGGAGGCGCCCGGCGGGGGCGGCAGGAAGGGGGCGTCGGCCGGCGGCGGGAGCGCCGAGGGGGCGGAGAGCGGCGGCGGCGACGGGACCGGGGGCACGGTCAAGGCGGGCGGCGTGGTGGTGGCGGCCCTGGTCCTGTTGCTCGTCCTCCGGCTGACGCGCCGCCGGGCCCGCTGATCACTCCGTGGTGCGCCGCCCGGCGACGAGCACCTCGAGGCCGTCCAGGATCCGCTGCAGGCCGAAGTCGAAGTGGTCGAAGCCGGGGCCGAAGGTGTCCTCGGACAGTCCCGCGAGGACGGGGTAGCGTCCGCTCTTCATGGCCTTCTCCAGCGCCGGGCGCTGGGCCTCCCAGAACTGGGCGTCGGTGAGCCCGGAGCTGCGTTCGGCGTGCTCCTGGTAGAGCTGGGTGCGGGCCGCGCCGACGACGTACCCGTCGATCAGGATGATCACCGACACCAGCTCGGGGTCGGACAGGCCCATCGGCTTGATCCGGGAGAGCACCTTCTCCATGCCGTCCAGCGCGCTCGGGCCGAGGACCGGGCGGGACTGGTTGACCTCCATCAGCCAGGGGTGCCGGCGGTACAGGGCGAGGGTGGCGTGGCCCAGGGCCTCCAGCGCGCCGCGCCAGCCGCCGTCGCCGAGGTCGGCCGGGTTCCGCGAGGGCCGCTGGACCCGGTCGAGCATCAGGTCGAGCAGTTCGGCCTTGCCGGGGACGTAGCGGTACAGGGACATCGCGCCGGTGCCGAGTTCCGTGGCGATCCGGCGCATGGACAGCGCGCCGAGCCCGTCCCGGTCGGCGACCTCGACGGCGGTCTCCACGACGCGGTCCAGGGTCAGGCCCGGTTTGGGGCCGCGGCTGGCCCGCGGGCCGGTGTCCCACAGCAGGTCGAGGGTGCGGGCGATGTCGCCGCTGCCGCTGGTCTCCGTGCCGCCCGTGCCGCTGCTCATGGGGGCAGTTTAAGTCCGCCGCGAAAAACTGAGTACACCGTACGCGTAATCGAGTACGGTGTACTCAGTTAGTGGAAGGGGGACCCATGGACGACGACGGTTACGCGGTACGGGCCGAGGGCCTGGAGAAGCGGTACGGCGAGAAGCGCGCCCTGGACGGCTTCGACCTCGCCGTCCGCGCCGGCACGGTGCACGGGCTGCTCGGGCCGAACGGCGCGGGAAAGACCACCGCCGTGCGCATCCTGTCGACGCTGATCCGGCTCGACGGCGGCCGCGCCACGGTGGCCGGGCTCGACGTGGCCCGCAGGGCGCGCGAGGTGCGGGCGCGGATCGGGCTCACCGGGCAGTACGCGGCGGTGGACGAGGTGCTCACCGGGCGGCAGAACCTGGAGATGTTCGGCAGGCTGTTCCATCTGGGCGGCGCCCGTGCCCGGGCACGGGCGGCCGAGCTGCTGGAGCAGTTCGACCTGACCGACGCCGCCGACAAGGGGGTCGGCGGCTACAGCGGCGGCATGCGGCGGCGGCTCGACCTCGCGGCCTCGATGATCCTGGCGCCTGCCGTGCTGTTCCTGGACGAGCCGACGACGGGCCTCGACCCGCGCAGCCGGGGCGAAGTCTGGGATTCGGTCCGGGCGTTGGTGGCCGGCGGGACGACCGTGCTGCTGACCACGCAGTATCTGGAGGAGG
Organism: Streptomyces fungicidicus; assembly: GCF_003665435.1. NCBI lineage: Bacteria > Bacillati > Actinomycetota > Actinomycetes > Kitasatosporales > Streptomycetaceae > Streptomyces > Streptomyces fungicidicus. Next base: position 3,424,851 of record NZ_CP023407.1, on the reverse strand, counting down.
CCGACAGGCTCGCCTCCCGGATCACCGTCATCGACCGGGGCCGGGCCATCGCCGACGACACCCCGGACGGGCTGAAGAACCTGGTCGGCGGCGACCGCATCGAGGTCGTGGTCGCCGAACGGACCGACATCCCGCGGGCGGTGAAGGTGGTCGCCCGGGTGGCGGACGGCGAACCGGAGGCGGACGAGTCCGAGTTGCGGGTGCACGCCCCGGTGACCGACCGGGTGGCCGCGCTGACGGACGTGGCCCGCACCCTCCAGGACGAGGGCGTACGGGTCGAGGACATCGGGCTGCGCAGGCCCAGCCTCGACGACGTGTTCCTGCGCCTGACCGGACACCGCACGGAGAAGGAGGAGTCGGCGGCATGAGCGCGCTCGACCTGACCGCACCGGCCGCGCACGGCCGCGCGTACTGGGCGCTGGCGGACTGCTGGAACATCGTCCGCCGCGGCCTGACCCACTACCGGCGGCAGCCGGTCAACATCGCCTGGCAGCTGGGCTTCCCGATCCTGTCGGTCCTCCTCTACGGCTATGTCTTCGGCAGCGCGATGACGGTGCCCGGCGGCGGGGACTACAAGGACTTCCTGATGCCGGGCATGTTCGTGATGACGATGGCGTTCGGCTTCATCAACACCGCGACCGTGGTGGTCCACGACTCCACCAAGGGGGTCATCGACCGCTTCCGCTCCATGCCGATGTCCTCGTCGGCGGTGGTGGCCGGACGCGGGGTGACCGATCTGGCCGTCGCCTGCGCCGAGTTGGGCATCATGATGCTGACCGCGCTGGCCATGGGCTGGCGCCCGGACGGCGGCTGGGGCTTCCTGGCGGCGTTCGGACTGCTGCTGTGGCTGCGGTTCGCGCTCATCTGGATCGGCGTCTGGCTGGGCCTGCTGGTGCCCAACCCGGAGGCGGCGGGCGGCCTGTTCGCGGTCGCCTTCCCGCTGACGATGATCTCCAGCATCTTCGTCGCCCCGCAGCTGATGCCGGACTGGCTGGGCTGGGTGGCGGCCTGGAACCCGATCTCCTCCACGGCTGCGGCGGCCCGCGACCTGTTCGGCACCCCGGTCGGCGGCGGCGGCTCCTGGGTCGAGCGGCACGCGCTGCTGATGGCGGGGGTCTGGCCGCTCGTCCTGACGGCAGTCTTCCTGCCGCTGGCGGTGCGCAGGTTCCAGCGGCTCAGCCGCTGAGGGCCGGACGGCGCGGTGAGGCGGGCGGGGCGCGCCCGGCGGCGGAGGTGTGCCGAGCGTGAGCTGCACGGCGACGTGAACGACGCGTGAGAGTCGTCGCAGCACGCGAAGGGCGCCCGGCGGGCCTGCCGCCGGGCGCCCTTCGTCGCCGTGAGGGGAGCGGTCAGAGCTGCTCGATCACGTAGTCGACGCACTTCGTCAGGGCCTCGACGTCCGCCGGGTCGATCGCCGGGAACATCGCCACACGGAGCTGGTTGCGGCCGAGCTTGCGGTACGGCTCGGTGTCGACGACGCCGTTGGCGCGCAGGACCTTGGCGACGGCGGCCGCGTCGACCTCGTCCGTGAAGTCGATGGTGCCGATGACCTGGGAGCGCTTGGCCGGGTCGGCGACGAACGGGGCCGCGAACTTCGCGCTCTCCGCCCAGCCGTACAGACGGGTCGACGAGTCCTTCGTACGGGCCGTGGACCAGGCGAGGCCGCCCTGGCCGTTGATCCACTCCAGCTGCTCGTTGAGCAGGAACAGGGTGGCCAGGGCCGGGGTGTTGTACGTCTGGTTCTTGCGGGAGTTGTCGATCGCCGTGGGCAGGCTGAAGAACTCCGGGACATGGCGGCCGGAGGCGTGGATCCGCTCGGCGCGCTCGATCGCGGCGGGGGAGAACACGCCGATCCACAGGCCGCCGTCGGAGGCGAAGGACTTCTGCGGGGCGAAGTAGTAGACGTCCGTCTCGGCGATGTCGACCGGGAGGCCGCCCGCGCCGGAGGTGGCGTCGACCAGGACGAGGGCGCCCTCGTCGGCGCCGGCGACGCGCTCGACCGGCATGGCGACGCCGGTGGAGGTCTCGTTGTGGGTGAAGGCGTACACGTCCACGCCGGCCTCGGCGACCGCCTCGGGGTGGGTGCCCGGGTCGGAGGAGACGACGGACGGGTCGGCCAGCCACGGGGCGAGCTTGGCCGCCTTGGCGAACTTGGAGCTGAACTCGCCGAAGGTCAGGTGCTGCGACTTGTTCTCGATCAGGCCGTGGGTCGCGATGTCCCAGAACGCGGTGGAGCCGCCGTTGCCGAGGACCACCTCGTAGCCGTCGGGGAGCTGGAACAGCTCGCGGACGCCCTCGCGCACCTTGCCGACCAGGTTCTTCACCGGGGCCTGGCGGTGGGAGGTGCCCATGAGGGACGTGCCGGTCGCGGCCAGGGCGTCCAGCGCCTCCGTCCGCACCTTGGAGGGACCCGCGCCGAAACGACCGTCGGCGGGCTTGATGTCAGCAGGAATCCGGATCTCAGCCACGGTCGGAGCCTAGCGGCTGAGGGAAACCCGGGCGAAACATCGTCCGTCCGCTGAGACGCGTGGCGGGACGGGCGGTGAACGGGCGGTGGACGGGCCGGGGAGGCCCGGCCACCGCCCCCGAGGTCATCCGCCGAGCTTCACCGGGAGCTCGAACAGGTCGTTCTGGGTGACCACCGGCTTGTTGCGCAGCTCGCTCGCCGGGACCGCCAGGTCCAGTCCGGGGAAGCGGGCGTACAGGGCCGGCAGGGCCACGCCCGCCTCCAGACGGGACAGGGCCGCGCCGGGGCAGACGTGCGGGCCGTGGCCGAAGGAGATGTGCCGGCTGGCGGTCTCCCGGGTGATGTCGAAGACGCCGGCCGTCGGACCGTGCGCCTGCTCGTCCCGGCCGATCGCCGCGTACGACACGATCAGCGCGTCACCGGCCGGCAGGACCTTGTCGCCCACCGGGACGTCCTCGGTCGCGAACCGGATCAGCACGTGGGACGTCGGCGTGGCGAACCGCAGGGTCTCCTCGACCACCGCCGACCAGTCGGCCTTGCCGGACAGCACCAGTTGTCGCTGTTCCGGGTGGAGGGACAGGTTGACCACCGCGTTGACGATGAGGGAGATCGTCGTCTCGTGGCCGGCCGCGACCATCAGCTGGAGCGTGGCGACGATCTCCTCGTCGGTGAGGCGGTCGCCGTTCTCCGACGCCTGGATCAGCGCGGAGGTCAGGTCGTCGCCCGGGTTCTCCCGCTTGTGCGCGACCGTCTCGCCCATGATCCCGGCCAGTTCGGTCAGCGTCGCGACGACCTCGTCCGGCGGGGTCTGCGTGGAGAAGAACTTCTCGAACAGCTCCTTCAGCCGCGGCAGCCGCTCCTCCGCCACTCCCATCAGGTCGGCGACCACGTACATCGGCAGCGGGTAGGCGAACGCGGCCTTCAGGTCGACCGTGTCGCCGGGCTCGGCGGCCACCGCGTCCAGCAGGCCCTCGGTCAGCTCCGTGATCCGCTCCCGCATCCGCTCCACCCGGCGGGGGGTGAGCGCCTGCGCGACCAGGGTGCGCAGCCTGCGGTGGTCGGCGCCGTCCACGGTGAGCATGGAGCGGGGCGGGTTCGCCAGCCCGATCAGCGGCCAGTCGGGGGCGATCTCGCCGCGCTGCCAGGCGGTCCAGACGTTGATGTCCTTCACCACGCGCGGGTCGGTGAGCAGCTTCTTCGCCTCGGCGTGGTGGGTGACCGCCCACACCGGCACGTCGCCCGGCAGCGTCACGGCGGCCAGCGGCCCCGCGGCCCGCAGCGCCGCGCTCTCCCCGTCCAGGTCGGACACGAACGGGTCGAGGGGGATACGCGTCTGTCCGGTGTCCGTCGTCGCGGTGTCCGTAGCAGCCGTCATGCGCGCGTGCCTCCAAGGGCGGGAGTGGGTGTGAACGTGACCGGGAGTTCGGACAGTCCCCGCAGCCACGGCGAGGGGCGGCGGGTCAGCTGCGCGGCCGGCACCGCGAGGTCGATGTCCGGCAGCCGGTCCAGTACGACCTCGATGCCGGTCCGGGCGATCACCTCGGCGATCTCCTGCGCCGGGAAGGGGCAGCGGTGCTCCCCGTGGCCGAAGGAGAAGTGGGCGCCGTTGCCGCCGGTCAGCGCCGAGCCGTCGGTGCGCACCTGGGGGTCGGAGTTGGCGCCCTGGAGGCCGAGGAGCACCATGTCGCCGGCGCGGATCCGGCGTCCGCCGAGCTGGGTGTCGCGGGACGCCCAGCGGGCGGCCACGTTCTGGGTGGGCGTGTCCTCCCAGAGCACCTCGTTCATCGCCTCGGCGATGCTGTTGCGGCCGCCGAAGAGGGACGCCGCGAACCGGGCGTCGGTGAGCATCAGATGCAGCGAGTTGCCGATCCAGTCGGCGGTCGGCTGGTGCCCGGCCGCCATCATCACCATGAGGTCCTGGCAGACCTCCTCCGGGGTGAATCCCGCGGTGTCGGCGAGCATCCGGGACGTGACGTCCTCGGCGGGACTCTCCCCACGGGCGGCCACCAGGGCCGTCATCGACGTGAACAGGTGGATCTGGCCCTCGAGGGCCCGCTCCCGCCCGTTGACCATGTCGTTGAGGGCGGTGACCAGGGCCGGGCCCTCGTCGTCGGGGAACCCGTACAGCCGGGCCAGCACCCGCACCGGCAGCAGCATCGCGAACTCGCCGATGATGTCGGCGGTGCCCTTGGCGCAGATCCCGTCGATCAGTTCGTCGGCGAACTTCTCGGCGTAGCCGCGCAGTTCGAACGGGTCGACCGCCTCCAGCGCGTCCACCAGCATCCCGGCCCGCTCGCGGTGCCGGTCGCCGACGGTGTAGAGGATCGAGGGCTGCCTGCGGCCGATCATCGGCAGCAGCGGCCAGTCGTCGGGGATGTTCTCCCACTGGTTCCACAGCTCGGAGTCGCGGCTGAACAGCCCGGGGTCGCCGGTGATCTGGTGCAGCTCGCGGTAGCCGAGCACCAGCCAGGCCGGTGCGTCCCCGTCCAGCACCACCGGGACGACGCTGCCGTGCTCGCGCCGCAGCTCCCGGTACACGCGGGCCGGGTCGTCCTGGAGCAGGGATCCCTGGAAGCGGACGGCGTTGGGAACGGAAGCGGGACTCACACCAGCTCCTGACGGGGGGCTCGGGCCGGGTCGGCGTACAGGCTCTGGATGTGCTCCACCAGCGTGATGAGCACGATCTTGCTGGACTCCCGGGAGCGCGCGTCGCAGTTCACCAGCGGCACGTGCGGGTCGAGGTCGAGGGCCTCGCGTATCTGCTGCGGGGTGAAGGTGTCCCCGCCGAAGTCGTTGCAGGCCACGATGAACGGCGTGCCGTGCCTCTCCAGCCGGTCGATGGCGTACCAGGAGTCGTCGATGCGCCGGGTGTCGACCAGCACGACGGCGCCCAGGGTGCCGGAGAACAGCCGGTCCCACAGGAACCAGAAACGTTCCTGGCCGGGCGCGCCGAACAGGTACAGCACGTTGTGCGCGTCCAGGGTGATGCGGCCGAAGTCGAAGGCGACGGTGGTCGCCGTCTTGCCGCTCACCCCGCTGGTGTCGTCGACGGCCTCGCCGGCCTGGGTCATCGTCTCCTCGGTGTTGAGGGGACGGATCTCGCTGACCGAGCGGACCATCGTCGTCTTGCCGGCGCCGAAGCCGCCCACGACCACGATCTTCAGGCCGTTGTCGGCCGAGGCGCCCAGCGGTGCACGGGTCTCGTCGACCGTTTCCGTGCGCGTCTCAGAGGTTGCGGAGTCCAACGAGCACCTGCTCCAGGATGTCGGGGTCGGGTACGGCGGCCTTGCGGGGGTGACGGGCGCTGACCCGGCCCACCGCTTGGAGGTCGGAGAGCAGGATCCGGGTGATGCTGATGGGCAGCTTCAGCTCGGCCGCGATCTCCACGACGGCCGTGGGGCGTTCGGTCAGCCGCAGGATCGCCGCGTGCTCGGACTGCATGCCGGGCACCGGATCGCATTCGGCGACGACCAGGGTCACCAGGTCGAAGGGGTTGTCGGGCCCGGACCGGCTGCGCCCTCCGGTGAGGGTGTACAGCCGGTCGGGGGCGTCGTCCCTGCCGGGCCTGCTCATGAGCTGCGGGGCAGGGCGGTCAGGTGCTCGCCGAGCTGTTCCACGAGTTCGCTCATGTTGTGCCCGATGAGCCCGGCGTCCGCGTCCTCGCTGGTGACGACCGCCAGGTGCGCGCCGGCGCCGGCCTCCACGATGAACAGCACGCCGCCGTAGAACTCGGTCATCGCCGAGCGCACCCCGCCGCTGCCGTCGCCGAACTCGACGGAGGCGCCGTGCGACAGCGACTGGATGCCGGCGGCGATCGCGGCGAGCTGGTCGGCCTGGTCGGCGGACAGCTCCGGGGTGCGGCACAGTTTCAGGCCGTCACGGGAGAGCACGAGCGCGTGCCGTGCGCCCGGCGTGCGCTCCAGCAGGCCTTCCAGCAGCCAGGTGAGCTTCTCGTCGGCGGTCGTCGTGCCGGTCATGTGGTGGTGTCGCCTTCCGGTGTTGCGGGGGTGGGTTGTGCTTCGGGAGTCGTACGCGCGGCGCCGGGGGTGTCCGTGACGGCGCCGGTGTCCGGGTCGGCCGTGTCGTCCGGGGTGGGCGGGCGGACGGCCTGGCGGAAGCTGCTGAAGCGGGCGGTGCGGGCCCTGGTCTCCTCGGCCGTGGGGGCGGGCCGGGGGGCGGCGGGACGGTCGCTGCCGGAACGGGTGCGCTCGGCCTCGGCGAGGGTGCGGCCCCGGCGGCGGCGGGGCAGCACCAGGGGTGCGGCGTCGCCGTCCGGAGCGGGGGACTCGTGGACCGGCACCGGATCGGGGTCGAGGTCGGCTCCCGCGCGGGAGGCGGCGTAGGAGGCGGCGGGGCGGTCGTCGTCGCGGGATGCGGGCCGCCCGGCCGGCGCGGCGCCGGCCGGGGTGGTGGTGCCGCCGTGCGCGGTGGCGTGCGTGGTCTCCGGCTCCGGCCGGTCGGGGGCGGTGGAGCGGGCGGTCGGGATGGCCGCCTGGCCGCTGTCGCGGCGGTGGGGGAGGCCGGTGTCCGCGGTGTCCTTCGCGTCCGGGGATTCCTGGAGGTTCTTCGACGGCTTCGGGGCGGCGGCGGGCGTCGTGGCCGCCGGGAGCGGGGCGGTGGGCGCCGCGTCCGCCGGTACGAGGATGTCCTGCGGGACGAGTATCAGCACGCCCGTGCCGCCGCGGGCCGACGGACGGTAGGAGACCCGGAGGCCGTACCGCCGGGCCAGCCGGCCGACCACGGCGAGGCCGAGACGGGTGCCGGTCAGTCCACCGAGCTCGGTGGACTCGCCGGAGACCGCGCGCTCCGCGCGGCGCAGCTGCGCCTCGCCCATCACGAGCCCGCTGTCCTCGACGGACACGATGACCCCGGCCGGGACCTCCTCCACGTAGACGTGGACCTCGGCGGACGGCGGGGAGAAGTTCGCGGCGTTGTCGAGGAGTTCGGCGAGCGCGTGCATCACGCCCTCGGCGGCGTGCCCCGCGACGGCGGTGTCGCTCGCGGAGTGGACGCGCACCCGCTGGTAGCCGCTGATCCGGCCCATGGCGCCGCGCAGGATCGACTCCATGGCGATGGGCCGGGCCCAGCGGCGGCCCGAGCGGGCGCCGGTGAGGACGGCGACGGAGTCGGCGAGCCTGCCCGCCTGGGCGGTGCGGTGGTCGAGGTGGAGCAGGTCGCTGAGGACCTCCTCGTCCTGGTGCTTCTCCTCCATCGCGCGCAGGTCGGCCAGCATCCCGGTGGACAGGGCCTGCATCCGGCCGGCCGCGTTGGCGGTCGCCGACACCGCGGCGGCGCGGGCGCCGTTGGCCTCGCGCAGCTTGTCGGTCAGCCGGGAGTTCTGCTCGCGGAGCCGGTCGCCCTCGGACACCAGTTTCGCCCGCTCCGCCTCCAGCCGCTCCCGCTCGTCGAGGTGGTCGCGGGCCGTCCGGGCGGTGTGGGCCGTGTGCTCCTCGGTGATGAGGTGCAGCTTCTTGCCGTGCTCCTCCTCCAGGCGCGCCAGTTCGGCGGTGTGCGACGCGGTGAGCCGGGCCCGCTCGTCGGCGTGCTCCCGGGCCAGCCGGGCGACGTCGTCGGCGTGCTGCTCGGCCAGCCGGTCGCGTTCGGCGGCCAGGGACTCGGCGAGGTGGGCCCGCTCCTGGTCCAGGTCGGCGGACAACCGGGCGCGTTCCCGGTTGAGTTCACCGGTCAGCCGTTCGTGCTGGCGGCGGGAGTCCTCCGTCAGCCGGGCCCGCTCCTGCAGCAGCCGGCCCACGTCCTGGGTGACGGACTCCAGCCGGGCCCGTGCCGCACGCGCCGAGAGCGCGTGGTAGGCGGCCACGGCGGCGGCGGCGCACAGCAGCACGGCGGCGACGGTCCCGACCGCCGCGGTGGCGCCGACCGCGGCGTCCGGGACGAGGAAGCAGGCGGCGAGGACCGCGAGCGCGGAGAGCGCCGCGGTGAGCAGGGGGACGGGCAGCAGGCTGCGGGGGGTGGGGCGGTCGCCGGGGAGCAGGGGGGAGGTCATCAATCAGGGTCCTCGGTCGGGTCCTCGGTCGGTCCGCGGGCGTGCGCCTTCGTCTCCGCGCGGCCCTCGGGTGGGTTCCATGGGAACGCCGGACCTGATTCTGGGGTGGCTTTTCCGAACGAGGTCCGACAACTGCGCGCAACTCGCGGTCACTATATGAGAGTTCGTGATCGTCTTGGGAAGATTCCGCTTGCGTATTCTTTAGATCCCCGGTTGTGGAGCCGCCCGGGACGCCGTGAACCGTGTGCGCCGCCGCCTCTCCCCGGCCGAGGCGGAGGCATCCTGAGGGCATGACGGATCACCGGGACCTGCTGGCCGGACTGCGGGCGGCCGTGCGCGGCGAGGTCGACTTCGGCGCCACCGCACGGGCGCTGACCACGATGGACGCCTCCAACTACCGCCGGGTGCCGCTCGGCGTGGTGGCGCCGCGGGACGCCGACGACGTGGCCGCGGCACTGTCGGTGTGCCGGACGCACGGCGTCCCCGTGGTGCCGCGCGGCGGCGGCACGTCGATCGCGGGGCAGGCGACCGGGACCGGCGTAGTGCTCGACTTCACACGGCACATGAACCGTCTGCTGTCCCTCGACCCCCGGGCGCGCACGGCCGTGGTCCAGCCCGGACTCGTCCTCGACCGCCTCCAGGAGGCCGCCGCCCCGCACGGACTGCGCTTCGGGCCCGACCCCTCCACCCACGGCCGCTGCACCCTCGGCGGCATGATCGGCAACAACTCCTGCGGCTCCCACTCGGTGGCCTGGGGCACGACCGCGGACAGCGTGCGGGAACTGTCGGTCGTCACCCCGCGCGGTGAGCGGTTGCGGCCCGGACGGGGGTGGGCCGGGGCCCCGGCGGGACTGCGGGAGCTGGTGGACGGCGAACTCGCCCGGCTGCGCACCGGTTTCCCCGACCTGCCCCGCCGCATCTCCGGATACGCCCTGGACGCCCTGCTGCCCGAGAAGGGCGCTGACGTCGCCCGTTCCCTCTGCGGCTCCGAGGGCACGCTGGGCGTGCTGACGGAGGCGGTCGTGGAGCTGGTGCGGGCGCCGTGCGCCCGTGCCCTCGCCGTGCTGGCGTACGCGGACGAGAGCGGGGCCGCGGAGGCGGCGGCCGGGCTGCTGCCGTTCGGGCCGCTGACCGTGGAGGGGATGGCGGCGGATCTGGTGCCGTCCTCGGTGGACCTCCCGCGCGGTGGCGCCTGGCTGTTCGTCGAGACGGGCGGGGACACGGACGGGGAGGCGCGCGCCCGTGCGGACGCGATCGTCCGCGCGGCGGACGTCGTGGACTCCCTGGTGGTCACCGACCCGGCGCGGCAGCGCGCGCTGTGGCGTGTCCGGGAGGACGCGAGCGGCACGGCGACGAGGATGCCGGACGGCACGGAGGCCTGGCCCGGCTGGGAGGACTGCGCGGTGCCGCCCGCCCGGCTCGGCGCGTATCTGCGCGACTTCCGGGGGCTGCTGGCCGCCCACGGGCTGCGCGGGGCGCCGTACGGGCACTTCGGGGACGGCTGCATCCACGTCCGCATCGACTTCGACCTGCTGACCGGGCCGGGCGTCGCCCGCTTCCGGAGCTTCTCGGAGGAGCTGGCCGACCTGGTTGTGGCGCACGGCGGCTCGCTGTCCGGCGAGCACGGCGACGGCCAGGCACGCGCCGAACTGCTCCCGCGCATGTACGGCGCGCGGACGGTGGCCCTCTTCGAGCGCGTGAAGGCCCTCTGGGACCCGGACGACCTGCTCAACCCGGGCATGCTGGTCCGCCCCGCGCCCCTGGACGCGAACCTCCGCTTCGCCGTCCTTCCGCGCGAACCGGTGGACGTGGCCTTCGGCTACCCGGCCGACGCCGGCGACTTCTCGGCGGCGGTGCGGCGCTGCGTGGGCGTCGCCAAGTGCCGTACGGAGTCGGCGTCGGGCCCCGCGGTGATGTGCCCGTCGTTCCGGGCGACGGGGGAGGAGCGGCACTCCACGCGCGGGCGCGCCCGCCTGCTGCACGAGATGCTCGCGGGCGAGGTGGTGACCGACGGCTGGCGCTCGACGGAGGTGCGGGACGCGCTGGACCTGTGCCTGTCCTGCAAGGGCTGCCGCTCGGACTGCCCGGTCGAGGTCGACATGGCCACGTACAAGGCGGAGTTCCTGCACCACCACTACGAGGGCCGCCGCCGTCCCGCCGCGCACTACGCGATGGGGTGGCTGCCGGTGTGGCTGGGCTGGTTGGCGCGGACGCGGACGGCCGCGGTGGCCAACGGGCTGGCTTCCGTGGGCCTGTTGGCCCGGGCGGCGAAAAGGCTGGGCGGGATCGCGCGGGAGCGGGGGATCCCCCGGGTCGCGGGGGAGACCTTCACGCGGTGGTGGCGGGGGCGGCGGGCGTCCCCGGGGGACGGCGCGCTGGTGGTCCTCTGGCCGGACACCTTCACCGAGCACCTCTCGCCGTCGGTGGGCCGGGCTGCCGTGCGGGTCCTGGAGGCGGCGGGCCTGCGGGTGGCGCTGCCCCCGACCCTGCGGCCGGGCGGACGGGTGGGCGACGCCCGCTCCCGCTCCGCCCTCGCCCTGCTGACCGCCCGCAGGGCCCGGGTCTGCTGCGGCCTCACCTATGTCTCCACGGGCCAGCTCGACCGCGCCCGTACGGTCCTGACCCGCACCCTCGACCTGCTGGAACCGGTCCTGGCCACCGACGCCCCCCTGGTCGTCCTGGAACCGAGCTGCGCGGCGGCCCTGCGCACGGACGCCCCGGAACTCCTCCACGACGACCCCCGCGCTGCACGGCTCGCCGCACGCGTCCTGACCTTCGCGGAGACCCTGGAGCGGTACGCCCCGGACTGGACGCCACCGCCGGTGAACCGCCCCGTCACCGGCCAGACCCACTGCCACCAGCACGCGGTCCTGGGCGAGGAACCCGACCGCCGCCTCCGCGCGGCGGCCGGCCTCACCGGCGACCTGGCGGGCGGCTGCTGCGGCCTGGCGGGCAACTTCGGCTTCGAGAAGGGCCACTACGAGGTCTCGGCGGCCTGCGCCGAGGAGCAGCTGCTCCCCGCGGTGCGCGAGGCCCCGGAGTCGTCCGTCGTCCTGGCCGACGGCTTCTCCTGCCGCACCCAGCTGGACCAGCTGGCGGGCGTCCGGGGCCGCCACCTGGCGGAGGTGCTGGCGGAGGCGCTGGAGGAGTAGGCGGCCCGGGCGGCTTCGGTGGACGGCCGGCCTAGGGGGCCGTCTCGCCGCGGACCAAGGGGTGGCACACCGGCTGGGTGCCCTCCGGGAGGTCGTCGGGACGGCACCAGCGGGCCTCGATGATCTCGAAGGGGTCGAGGCGCAGCTCGCCGCCGAGCAGACGGGCCTCGAAGGCCACCTCCAGACGGGTGCGGAGGCCGCTGTTCAGCATGACCAGACGGCCCACCTCCACATCGAGGCCGGTCTCCTCCCTGACCTCGCGCACCACGGTCTCCCGGAAGTCCTCGCCCTTGCGGGCGAAGCCGCTCGGCAGGCCCCACTGGCGGCCCGGCGGCCACATCCGGTGGCGGAGCATCAGCACCCGCCCCTCGTCGTCGCGCACCACGCCGGTCACCCCGACCACGAATTTGGCGTGCAGCAACCACATGACGCGGCTCTGCACGGGGCGCAGCAGCCGCCAGAGACGGACGAGGAGTCGTCGCACGGGACCTCGGATGAAGGGGGAACGGACGCGGGTGTCACCACGGGGAACGGTACCCGTTCGGGGTCCACGGGATGGACGGAGTTGACCGGGGCGGGACCCCGGCCGCATCGTCAGGCATATAAGTGCTTCACGGTACTGACTTAGTCCAATACTCTGGACCGGACAGTCCACCGAGTCGCATCAAGCCCGGCAGGACCCACTCACGTATGCGCTCAGCGCGGGCAGGCGCCCGCCCCGACACCCAGGAAGGCCCGGCCCGTGACCACCCCCAGCGCCACCACCCCGTCCACCGCACCCGCGACGGGGCAGCCCGGCCATGCACCCACCCCGGGCGGCGGCCCGGGCGGGCGGGGTTCCCTCGGGCCGGTCGGGCTGGTGCTCGCGGGGGGCGTCTCCGTGCAGTTCGGCGGGGCGCTGGCGGTGACGCTGATGCCGCGGGCCGGGGCGCTCGGGGTCGTGACGCTGCGACTGCTGGTCGCGGCGATCGTGCTGATGGTGCTGTGCCGGCCGAAGCTGCGCGGGCACTCCCGCACCGACTGGGGCACGGTGATCGTCTTCGGTGTCGCCATGGCGGCGATGAACGGCCTCTTCTACCAGTCCGTCGCCCGGATCCCGCTGGGCCCCGCGGTCACGCTGGAGGTCCTCGGCCCGCTCGCCCTGTCCGTCCTGGCTTCCCGGCGGGCGGTGAACCTCGTCTGGGCCGGCCTCGCCCTCGCCGGAGTGTTCCTGCTCGGCGGTGGCGGCGGCTTCGACAGTCTCGACCCGCTGGGTGTGGTCTTCGCACTGGCCGCCGGCGCCATGTGGGCCGCGTACATCGTCTTCAGTGCCCGTACGGGGCGCCGCTTCCCGCAGGCGGACGGGCTCGCCCTCGCCATGGCCGTCGCGGCGGTCCTCTTCCTGCCCCTCGGGATCGTGGAGTCCGGCACGAAGCTCCTGGACCCGACCACCTTCGCCCTGGGCGCGGCGGTCGCGGTGCTCTCCTCCGTCCTCCCGTACACCCTCGAACTCCTGGCGCTGCGCCGCCTTCCCGCCTCGACCTTCGCCATTCTGATGAGCCTGGAACCGGCCCTCGCCGCCACCGCCGGCTTCCTGATCCTCGACCAGGCCCTCTCCACCGCCCAGGCCGCCGCCATCGCCCTGGTCATCGCGGCGAGCATGGGCGCGGTGCGCACGCAGGTGGGGCGGGGCAGGGTGAAGGGGGCGACACCGTCCGCCATCACCCCGGCGCGGCGGGACTAGCCTGCCCCGACGGCCCCACCGCCGCCCGGCCGCGCACGGCGCACACCGCGCCCGCGGGCGGGGAGTGCTGCACGCTACAGCCGTACCGAAAGGTTCCCGACAGTGGCCGTTATGGTCAGCTCGCCGCCGATTGCGTGCAGGTAGGCCGCCATCGTTGAGGTGTCGAGACGGGCGGTACCCCGCTCGATCTGACTGACCCGGCCCTGAGTGACGCCCATCGCCTTGGCGACCTGGACCTGCGTGAAACCCTGGGCCTTGCGGAGGGCGGCCAGCTCGTGTCCCCGTTCCGCGTCGATCATCTCCGCCTTGATGGCGTCGATGCGTTCGCGCTTCTCGGGGGTGATGTCGGCCGTCAGATCGTCCATGGAGCCGAGATTCATCTGCCCTGCCCTTCCTTCTTTTCCTGCTCCAGCGCCTCAAGGTATGCCGTGTACTTGTCGTCTGCCTCTTTGATCGCTCGCGGGTACCAGGACGCCCAGCGGCGTCCGGTCGCCTTGTTGCCCGCCACCAGGAAGATGGCCCGACGCTCGGGGTCGAAGACGAACAGCATCCGGATGCTCACCGTCCCGCCGTTGCGTGGGCGTAACTCCCGCATGTTCCGGAAGCGGCTCCTCTCGATGGCGCCGACCGTCGGCCGCCGAAGCGCCGGACCCACTTCACGTTGGGGTCGCGGTAAGAGCCAGCAAGCGTGCTTGATTGTTTTGGGGGGTGCTGCCATGCTCCCTTCATGGCCGACCCGACGCGTGTCATCGACGACCTGTGTGCCGAGAGCGACGAGCTGGACCGGCTGGTGGCCGGGGTGGAGGCGGGGCGGTGGGGGACGGCGACGCCCGCCGCGGGGTGGGACGTCGCCCATCAGATCGCCCACCTCGCCTGGACCGACCGCTCCGCGCTGCTCGCCGTCACCGACGCGGACGGGTTCCGCGAGCTGGTGGAGCGGGCTCTCGCCGCACCGCACACCTTCGTGGACGAGGGCGCCGAGGAGTACGCCCGGGCCGCGCCCGCCGAGCTGCTCGCGCGGTGGCGGGAGGGGCGGGCGGCGCTGGAGAAGGCGCTGCGGGAGGCGCCGGCCGGGGCGCGGTTCCCCTGGTACGGGCCGCCCATGTCCGCCGCCTCTATGGCCACCGCCCGGCTCATGGAGACCTGGGCCCACGGTCTGGACATGGCCGACGCCCTCGGTGTGGTGCGGCCACCCAGCGACCGGCTCAGGCATGTGGCGTGGCTCGGGGTGCGGACCCGGGACTTCGCCTACGGGGTGCACGGACTCACCCCGCCCGCCGAGCCCTTCCGCGTCGAGCTCACCGGACCGGGCGGCGGGGTGTGGGCGTACGGCCCCGAGGACGCGGCCCAGCGCGTCACCGGCCCCGCGCTCGACTTCTGCCTCCTCGTCACCCAGCGCGCCCACCGCGCGGACCTCGCCCTGACCGCCGACGGCCCCGACGCCGACCGCTGGCTGGACATCGCCCAGGCCTTCGCCGGGCCGCCCGGCGGTGGACGGGAGCCGGAGGAGGACGCCCGGTGACCCTGCGCATCGGGAACTTCTCCGGCTTCTACGGCGACCGCTTCGACGCCCCGCGCGAGATGCTCACCGGCGGCGAGGTGGACGTCCTCACCGGCGACTACCTCGCCGAGCTGACCATGCTCATCCTCGCCCGGGACCGGCTGAAGGACCCCTCCGCCGGATACGCCCGCACCTTCCTGCGGCAGCTGGAGGAGACCCTCGGCCTCGCCCACGAGCGGGGCGTCAGGATCGTCACCAACGCCGGCGGGCTCCATCCGGCCGGACTCGCCGACGCCGTACGGGCCCTCGCCGGCCGGCTCGGCATCCCCGTACGGGTCGCGCACGTCGAGGGCGACGACCTCACCGCGCGGTACCCCGGCGTCCTCGCCGCCCACGCCTACCTCGGCGGCGCCGGGATCGCGGAATGCCTCCGGGCCGGCGCCGACGTGGTCGTCACCGGGCGGGTCACCGACGCGGCCCTGGTCACCGGTCCCGCCGCCGCCCACTTCGGCTGGACGGCGACGGACCACGACCGGCTCGCGGGGGCCGTGGTCGCGGGACACGTGCTGGAGTGCGGGACGCAGGCCACCGGCGGGAACTACGCCTTCTTCCGTGACTCCGGGGGCCTCCGGCGGCCCGGCTTCCCGCTCGCCGAGCTGCACGCCGACGGCAGCTGCGTCATCACCAAGCACCCCGGCACCGGCGGCCGCGTCGACGTCGGCACCGTCACCGCGCAGCTGCTCTACGAGACGGGCGGCGCCCGGTACGCCGGGCCGGACGTCACCGCCCGGCTGGACACCGTGCGGCTGAGCCAGGACGGCCCCGACCGGGTGCGCGTCGAAGGGGTCCGCGGGGAGGCCCCGCCGCCCACCCTCAAGGTCGGGCTCAACCGGCTCGGGGGCTTCCGCAACGAGGTCGTGTTCGTGCTCACCGGGCTCGACATCGAGGCCAAGGCGGACCTGGTGAAGGAGCAGATGGGCGAGGCGCTCGCCAAGTCGTCGCCCGCCGGGGTGCGCTGGGAGCTGGCGCGCACCGACCGCCCCGACGCCGGCACCGAGGAGACCGCCAGCGCGCTGCTGCGGCTCGTCGTACGGGACCCCTCGCAGGAGGCGGTCGGGCGGGTGCTGAGCGGGGCCGCGATCGAGCTGGCGCTGGCGAGCTACCCCGGGTTCCATGTGCTGGCACCACCGGGCAAGGGCTCCCCCTATGGGGTCTTCGAGGATGTGTACGTCCCCCAGGGTGACGTCGACCATGTGGCCGTCCTCCACGACGGACGCCGGGTCACCGTGGACGCGCCGCACGACACCGCCGTACTCGACGATGTGCCGCCCCCCGCGCTCCCCGAGCCGCTGCCACCCGGCCCCGCACGACGGGCCCCGCTCGGACTCGTCGCCGGCGCCCGCAGCGGCGACAAGGGCGGCAACGCCAACGTGGGCGTCTGGGTCCGCTCCGACGACGCCTGGCGGTGGCTCGCCCACGCGCTGACCGTCGAGCGGTTCCGGGAGCTGATCCCGGAGGCCCGCGAGCTGCCCGTCACCCGGCACGTCCTGCCCCGCCTGCGCGCCCTGAACTTCCTCGTCGAGGGCATCCTCGG
Organism: Streptomyces fungicidicus; assembly: GCF_003665435.1. Lineage (NCBI taxonomy): Bacteria > Bacillati > Actinomycetota > Actinomycetes > Kitasatosporales > Streptomycetaceae > Streptomyces > Streptomyces fungicidicus. The sequence goes on along the minus strand of NZ_CP023407.1, from coordinate 3,408,410 downwards.
CGAGGGCGTCGCCGCGCAGGCCCGTTTCGACCCGCAGGCCAAGGCGCTCGGCGAATGGCTGCGCTCCCGGCACCTCGACATCCCGGAGGCACTGCTGTGACGGTCCTCGCATCCGCCCTCGACACCACGAGCCCCGACCACCGGGCCAACCGTGACGCCATGCTCGCCAAGCTCGCCGCACTCGACGCCGAACACGCCAAGGCCCTCGCGGGCGGCGGCGAGAAGTACGTCGAACGGCACCGGGGCCGCGGCAAGCTCCTCGCCCGCGAACGCGTCGAGCTGCTCCTCGACCCCGACACGCCCTTCCTGGAGCTGTCCCCGCTGGCGGCCTGGGGGAGCGACTACACCGTCGGCGCCTCGCTCGTCACCGGCATCGGCGTCGTCGAGGGCGTGGAGTGCCTGATCACCGCCAACGACCCGACCGTGCGCGGCGGCGCCAGCAACCCCTGGAGCCTGAAGAAGGCGCTGCGCGCCAACGACATCGCGCTCGCCAACCGGCTGCCCGTGATCAGCCTCGTCGAGTCCGGCGGCGCAGACCTGCCCTCCCAGAAGGAGATCTTCATCCCGGGCGGCGCCATTTTCCGCGACCTGACCCGGCTCTCGGCGGCCGGCATCCCCACGATCGCCGTCGTCTTCGGCAACTCCACGGCGGGCGGCGCGTACGTCCCCGGCATGTCCGACCACACGATCATGGTCAGGGAGCGGGCGAAGGTGTTCCTCGGCGGCCCGCCGCTGGTGAAGATGGCGACCGGGGAGGAGAGCGACGACGAGTCCCTCGGCGGCGCCGAGATGCACGCGCGCGTCTCGGGCCTCGCCGACCACTTCGCCGTCGACGAGCGGGACGCGCTCCGCCAGGCCCGCCGGGTCGTCGCCCGCCTCAACCACCGCAAGGCGTACCCGGATCCGGGACCTGCCGCGCCCCCCGAGTACGACGAGGACGAACTCCTCGGCATCGTCCCCGGCGACCTTAGGACCCCCTTCGACCCGCGCGAGGTCATCGCCCGGATCGTCGACGCCTCCGACTTCGACGAGTTCAAACCCCTCTACGGCACCAGCCTCACCACCGGCTGGGCCGCCCTGCACGGCTATCCCGTCGGCATCCTCGCCAACGCCCGGGGGGTCCTCTTCAGCGAGGAGTCCCAGAAGGCCGCCCAGTTCATCCAGCTCGCCAACCAGCGCGACATCCCGCTGCTGTTCCTGCACAACACCACCGGCTACATGGTGGGCAGGGAGTACGAGCAGGGCGGCATCATCAAGCACGGCGCGATGATGATCAACGCGGTCAGCAACTCCCGCGTCCCCCACCTCTCCGTCCTCATCGGCGCCTCCTACGGCGCCGGCCACTACGGCATGTGCGGGAGGGCGTACGACCCGCGCTTCCTGTTCGCCTGGCCCAGCGCCAAGTCCGCGGTGATGGGCCCGCAGCAGCTCGCCGGCGTGCTGTCCATCGTCGCCCGGCAGTCGGCGGCCGCGAAGGGACACCCCTACGACGACGAGGCGGACGCGGCGCTGCGCGCCATGGTGGAGCAGCAGATCGAGTCCGAGTCGCTGCCCATGTTCCTGTCCGGGCGGCTGTACGACGACGGCGTCATCGACCCGCGCGACACCCGCACCGTCCTCGGCCTGTGCCTGTCCGCCCTGCACACCGCCCCCTACGAGGGCGCGCGCGGCGGCTTCGGCGTCTTCCGGATGTGAGGCCCATGATTACTTCCGTACTGGTGGCGAACCGGGGCGAGATCGCCTGCCGCATCGTCCGCACCTGCCACGAGCTGGGAATCCGCACGGTCGCCGTGCACTCCGACGCCGACGGGAACGCCCTGCACGCCCGCACGGCGGACACGGCGGTACGACTCCCGGGAGCCGCGCCCGCCGACACCTATCTGCGCGGCGACCTGATCGTGAAGGCCGCCCTGGCGGCCGGGGCGGACGCGGTGCACCCCGGCTACGGCTTCCTCTCCGAGAACGCCGGCTTCGCGCGGGCCGTTCAGGACGCCGGACTGGTGTGGATCGGACCGCCCCCGGAGGCGATCGAGGCGATGGCGTCCAAGACGCGCGCCAAGGAGCTGATGGGCATCGCGCCCCTGCGCGAGGTCACCGAGGCCGACCTGCCGGTGCTGGTGAAGGCGGCGGCGGGCGGCGGCGGGCGCGGCATGCGCGTCGTACGGCGCCTCGCGGACCTCGACGGCGCGCTGGCCGCCGCCCGCGCGGAGGCCGCGAGCGCCTTCGGCGACGGCGAGGTCTTCACCGAGCCCTATGTGGAGGGCGGACGGCACATCGAGGTGCAGGTGCTCGCCGACACCCACGGCACGGTGTGGGCGCTCGGCACCCGCGACTGCTCCCTGCAGCGCCGCCACCAGAAGGTGATCGAGGAGGCCCCCGCCCCCGGACTGACCGCACGGCTCACCGAGGAGCTCCACGCACTCGCCGTGCGCGCCGCGCGGGCCGTCTCCTACGTCGGCGCCGGCACCGTGGAGTTCCTGGTCGCCGACGACCGGGCGCACTTCCTGGAGATGAACACCCGCCTCCAGGTGGAACACCCGGTCACCGAGGCCGTGTTCGGCCTCGACCTGGTCGCCGAGCAGATCCGGGTCGCCGAGGGCCACGCCCTGGACGGCGACCCGCCGCGCGCCCGCGGCCACGCCGTCGAGGCCCGCCTCTACGCCGAGGACCCCGCCCACGACTGGGCCCCGCAGACCGGCCGCCTGCACCGCCTGGCCGTCCCCGACGCCGTACGCCTGGACACCGGCTACACGGACGGCGATGACATCGGCGTCCACTACGACCCCCTGCTCGCCAAGGTCGTCGCCCACGCGCCCACCCGCGCGGAGGCGGTCCGCAAGCTGGCCTCCGCCCTGGACCGCGCGGTGATCCACGGCCCGGTCACCAACCGGGACCTCCTCGTCCGCTCCCTGCGCCACAAGGAGTTCGCCGAGGCCCGGACGGACACCGGCTTCTACGACCGTCACCTGCCCGAACTGACCACCCCGGCCCCCGACCCGTACGCCCCGCTCGCCGCGGCCCTCGCCGACGCCCACGGCCGCTCCCGCTTCGGCGGCTGGCGCAACGTCGCCTCCCAGCCGCAGGTCAAGCGGTACGCCATGGGGGGCGAGGAACACGAGGTCCGCTACCGGCACACCCGCGGGGGCCTCGCGGCCGAGGGCGTGCGGGTGGTGCACGCCGACGCGGGGCTGGTGATCCTGGACGTGGACGGCGTACGCCGCAGGTTCGAGGTCGGCCGCTACGGCGACCGCGTGTACGTGGGCGCCACCGCCCTCACCGCCCTGCCCCGCTTCCCCGACGCCACCGCCCGGCACGCCCCCGGCTCCCTGCTGGCCCCCATGCCGGGCACCGTCGTCCGCGTCGCCGAGGGCCTGACCGAGGGAGCCGCGGTGGAGGCCGGACAGCCCCTGCTGTGGCTGGAGGCCATGAAGATGCAGCACAGCATCACCGCCCCGGCGACGGGAACGCTGACCGCCCTCCACGCGACCCCCGGCCAGCAGGTGGAGCCCGGCACCCTCCTGGCCGTCGTCGAGGCAACGCCCTAGCACCCCGTGGGCGCGAGAACCCCCAACGAACCCGCACCCTCCCGACGACCGCAGCCCCTCCCCTCTAGGAGCGTCATGCCCGTCATCGAATCCGAAGAGCACAAGGCCCTCCGCGCGGCCGTCGCCGCCCTGGGCGCCAAGTACGGCCGCGACTACCTCACCAACGCCGTCTCCTCCGGCCGGCACCCCGCCGAACTCTGGGCGGAGGCCGCCGAACTCGGCTACCTCGGCGTCAACCTCCCGGAGGAGTACGGCGGCGGGGGCGGCGGCGTCTCCGAACTCTCCATCGTGCTCGAGGAACTGGGCGCCGCCGGCTGCCCCCTGCTGATGCTGGTCGTCTCCCCGGCGATCTGCGGCACCGTCATCGCCCGCTTCGGCACCGGGGAGCAGAAGCGGGAATGGCTGCCCGCCCTCGCCGACGGCACCCGCACCATGGCCTTCGGCATCACCGAACCCGACGCCGGCTCCAACTCGCACCGCATCACCACCACCGCCCGGCGCGACCCGGCCAGTGGCGACTGGCTGCTCACCGGCCGCAAGGTGTTCGTCTCCGGGGTGGACACCGCCGACGCCACGCTCGTCGTCGGCCGGACCGAGGACGCCCGCACCGGGAACCTCAAGCCCTGTCTGTTCATCGTCCCGCGCGACACCGACGGCTTCCAGCGCCACGCCATCGACATGGAACTCCAGGCCTCCGAGCGGCAGTTCGAGCTGGTCCTCGACGACGTGCGGCTGCCCGCCGGGGCCCTGGTCGGCGAGGAGGACGCGGGCCTGCTGCAACTGTTCGCCGGCCTCAACCCCGAGCGCATCATGGGCGCCGCCTTCGCCATCGGCATGGGCCGGTACGCCCTCGCCAGGGCCGTCGAGTACGCCCGCGAGCGCACCGTCTGGAAGGTCCCCATCGGCGCCCACCAGGCCATCGCCCACCCCCTCGCCCAGGCGCACATCGAACTGGAGCTGGCCCGCTTGATGATGCAGAAGGCCGCCCACCTGTGCGACGCCGGTGACGACATCGGCGCCGGCGAGGCCGCCAACATGGCCAAGTACGCGGCGGGGGAGGCCTGTGTGAAGGCCGTCGACCAGGCGGTGCACACCCTCGGCGGCAACGGCCTCACCCGCGAGTACGGGCTCGCCTCGCTGATAACCGCCGCGCGCGTGTCTCGTATCGCCCCGGTGAGCCGGGAGATGATTCTCAACTACGTCTCCCACCAGACCCTGGGCCTTCCCAAGTCGTACTAGGACGCCTCACCGGCAGTCTTGGAGGAACCATGTTCCGCAGCGAGTACGCAGACGTCCCACCCGTCGAACTCCCCATCCACGAGGCCGTACTGGCCCGGGCCGCCGAGTTCGGTAGCTCCCCGGCGCTGATCGACGGCACCGACGGCACCACCCTCACCTACGAGCAGGTGGACCGCTTCCACCGGCGGGTCGCCGCCGCCCTCGCCGAGGCGGGCGTGCGCAAGGGCGACGTGGTCGCCCTGCACAGCCCCAACACGGTCGCCTTCCCCCTCGCCTTCTACGCGGCCACCCGCGCGGGCGCCTCCGTCACCACCGTGCATCCGCTCGCCACCGCGGAGGAGTTCGGCAAACAGCTGAAGGACTGCGCGGCCCGCTGGGTCATCACGGTCTCGCCGCTGCTGGACACCGCGCGCAGGGCCGCCGAACTCGCCGGCGGCGTCGAGGAGATCCTCGTCTGCGACAGCGCGCCGGGACACCGCTCCCTGATCGACATGCTGGCCTCCACCGCCCCCGAGCCGGTCGTGGACATCGACCCGGCCGAGGACGTCGCCGCGCTGCCGTACTCCTCCGGCACCACCGGCGTCCCCAAGGGCGTGATGCTCACCCACCGGCAGATCGCCACCAACCTCGCCCAGCTCCAGCCGTCCATCACGGCAGGGCCCGGCGACCGCATCCTCGCCGTGCTCCCGTTCTTCCACATTTACGGCCTGACCGCCCTGATGAACGCGCCCCTGCGCCAGGGCGCCACCGTCGTCGTCCTGCCCCGCTTCGACCTGGAGACCTTCCTCGCGGCCATCCAGAACCACCGCATCACCAGCCTGTACGTGGCCCCGCCGATCGTCCTGGCCCTCGCCAAGCACCCGCTGGTCGCCCGCTACGACCTGAGCTCGCTGAAGTACGTCGTCAGCGCCGCCGCGCCGCTGGACGCGCACCTCGCCGCCGCCTGCTCGCGCCGGCTGGGGCTGCCGCCGGTCGGGCAGGCGTACGGCATGACGGAACTGTCGCCGGGCACCCATGTCGTCCCGCTGGACGCCATGAACGAGGCGCCCCCCGGCACCGTCGGCAAGCTCATCGCCGGCACCGGGATGCGGATCGTCTCCCTCGACGACCCCGGCAAGGACCTCGGCCCCGGCGAGTCCGGCGAGATCCTCATCCGCGGCCCCCAGGTCATGAAGGGCTACCTCGGCCGCCCCGACGCCACCGCCGCGATGATCGACGAGGACGGCTGGCTGCACACCGGGGACGTCGGGCACGTCGACGGGGCGGGCTGGCTTTTCGTCGTCGACCGGGTGAAGGAACTCATCAAGTACAAGGGCTTCCAGGTCGCCCCCGCCGAACTGGAGGCGCTGCTCCTCACCCACCCGGGCGTCGCCGACGCCGCAGTCGTCGGCGACCACGACGAGGACGGCAACGAGATACCGCACGCCCACGTCGTCCGCCAGCCGTCCGCCCCCGCGCTCGCCGAGGGCGAGATCATGATGTACGTCGCCGAACGCGTCGCCCCGTACAAACGGGTCCGGCGCGTCACCTTCATCGACGGCGTCCCGCGCGCCGCCTCCGGAAAGATCCTGCGCCGGGAGCTCCGCGCGGCGCACGAGGAGCCCTCGTGACCCTGATCGGCCGCACGCGCGCACGGGGCGTCGAGACGCTCTCCCTCGACGCCCCGGAGCGCCGCAACGCCCTGTCCGCCGCCCTCGTGGGCGAACTGGCCGGCGCGCTGGACGAAGCGGGCGAGGACCCCGGGGTCCGCGCGGTGGTGCTCACCCACACCGGCAACACCTTCAGCGCGGGCGCGGACCTGCGCGACCCGCCCGCGCCCGACGCGCTGGTGGGTCTGCTGCGGGGGATCGTCGAGCTGCCGAAACCCGTCGTCGCGCGGGTCACCGGGCACGTCCGCGCGGGCGGGCTCGGGCTGCTCGCCGCCTGTGACGTCTCCGTCGCCTCCCGCGCGGCGACGTTCGCCTTCACCGAGGTCCGCATCGGGGTCGCGCCGGCCGTCATCTCGCTGCCGCTGCTGCCCCGCACCGACCCGCGCGCGCTGGCCCGCTACTACCTCACCGGGGAACGCCTGGACACCGCGGAGGCCGTCCGCATCGGCCTGCTCACCGCCGCCGGCGACGACGTGGACGAGGTCCTCGCACCGATCCTCGACGGACTGCGCAGATCCGCCCCCGAAGCCCTGGCCGAGACGAAACGGCTGCTCACGGCTAGGGTGCTGGAGACCTTCGACCGGGACGCGGCCGCCCTGACCGCGCTCTCGGCCCGCCTCTTCGCCTCCGCCCACGCGCGCGAGGGAATGACGGCCTTCCTCGAACGACGGGATCCGGAATGGGTGGTGTGAGCACGGCCGACCGTGCGGAACGAGTCCCCAAGCAGGACCGCAGCCGGGCCACCCGGCAGCGGCTCCTGGAGGCCGCCGTGGCCTGCCTCGCCGAGCACGGCTGGGCGGGCTCCACGGTCTCCGTCGTCGCCGAACGCGCGGGCGTCTCCCGGGGAGCGGCCCAGCACCACTTCCCGACCCGCGAGGACCTCTTCACGGCCGCCGTCGAGTACGTCGCCGAGGAGCGCTCCACCGCCCTGCGCGCCCTCTTCCCGGAGGGCGCCGCGGCCGGCGACCGCCGCGCGGTGATCACGGCCCTCGTCGACCTCTACACCGGGCCCGTCTTCCGGGCGGCGCTCCACCTGTGGGTCGCCGCCTCCAACGAGGAGCAGCTGCGCCCGCGGGTGACCGAGCTGGAACTGCGCGTCGGCCGCGAGTCGCACCGCGCGGCCGTGGAACTCCTCGGCGCCGACGAGTCCCGCCCCGGCGTCCGCGAGACCGTCCAGGGCCTCCTCGACATGGCCCGGGGCCTGGGTCTCGCCACCCTCCTCACCGACGACCGGGCCCGCCGCGACCGCGTGGTGTCCCAGTGGGCGACCCTGCTGGACGAGGCGCTGGGGTGAGCGCACGGCTCACGGGCTGAGGCGTTCCACTCGCCAGCCCCCGTCCGGCCGCGCGACGTAGCGCAGGCGGTCGTGGAGGCGGTTCTCCCGGCCCTGCCAGAACTCCACCGTTTCCGGGACCACCCGGAAGCCGCCCCAGTGGGGTGGCACCGGCACCCGCTCGTGCTCCGGGTAGCGGGCCGCCAGGTCGGCGTAGGAGGCGTCGAGCTCCGCGCGGCCGGCGATCACCGAGGACTGGCCGCTGGCCCACGCGCCGAGCTGGGAGCCGTGCGGCCGGGTGCGGAAGTAGGCCGCCGTCTCGTCGCGGCCGGTGCGGCGGGCGGTGCCGGTGACGATGACCTGCCGGGCCATCGGGTGCCACGGGAACAGCAGCGAGACGTGCGGGTTCGCCGCCAGATCGCGGCCCTTGCGGGAGTCGTAGTTCGTGTAGAAGACGAACCCGTCGTCGTCGAAGTGCTTCAGCAGCACCGTGCGTGAGCTGGGCCTTCCCTCCGCGTCCGCCGTCGAGACGATCACGGCGTTCGGCTCGAAGAGGCCGCCGTCGGTCGCGGCCTGCTTGAACCACCGGGCGAACTGCTCGACGGGCGTGGCGGCCAGGTCGGTCTCGGAGAGCCCCTCGGTCCGGTACTGCTTGCGCATCGAGGCGAGATCGAAGGGGGCGGCGTCTCGATCGGTCACGCCGTCATCCTGCCGCATGGGCGCGGCGCCCGGGGGCTCGGTGTCCTTCGTCACGTGGTGGCACTGAGTGCCGCGGACCCTCCCCAAAGATGGCACTCGGGGATATCGTGCTGTCACTGATCCGGTTGGGTGACCGCCAGCCGGGCATCACAGGGGTGACGTCCCGGACCGCGAGCCCGTTCGAACGGACCGTGGATCCACCGGACGCGCGCCCAGCTTCTGCCGACTGCCGACACATGGTCGTCCCACCCCACAACACCATCTGTCACCCACCTCACAAGGAGCCGCCAGATGTCCGACTTCGTACCCGGGCTCGAAGGAGTCGTCGCGTTCGAGACGGAGATCGCCGAACCGGACAAGGAGGGCGGCGCCCTGCGGTACCGGGGCGTCGACATCGAGGACCTGGTCGGTCACGTCTCCTTCGGCAACGTCTGGGGGCTGCTCGTCGACGGGGCGTTCAACCCCGGACTGCCGCCGGCCGAGCCGTTCCCCATCCCCGTGCACTCCGGTGACATCCGTGTCGACGTGCAGTCCGCGCTGGCCATGCTGGCCCCGGTGTGGGGTCTGAAACCGCTCCTCGACATCGATGCCGAGCGGGCCCGCGACGACCTCGCGCGCGCCGCCGTCATGGCGCTGTCCTACGTCGCCCAGTCCGCGCGCGGCCAGGGTCTGCCCATGGTGCCGCAGAGCGAGATCGACAAGGCCGAGTCCATAGTCGAGCGCTTCATGATCCGCTGGCGCGGCGAGCCCGACCCGAAGCACGTCGCCGCCGTCGACGCGTACTGGACGTCGGCCGCCGAGCACGGCATGAACGCCTCCACGTTCACCGCGCGGGTCATCGCCTCGACCGGCGCGGACGTGGCGGCGGCCCTCTCGGGAGCCGTCGGCGCCATGTCGGGACCGCTGCACGGCGGCGCCCCCTCGCGCGTGCTGCACATGATCGAGGAGATCGAGCGCACCGGGGACGCCGAGGCGTACGTCAAGCAGGCCCTGGACAAGGGCGAACGCCTCATGGGCTTCGGGCACCGCGTCTACCGCGCGGAGGACCCCCGCGCCCGCGTGCTGCGCCGCACCGCCCGTGAGCTGGGCGCCCCGCGCTTCGAGGTCGCCGAGGCGCTGGAGAAGGCCGCGCTGACCGAGCTGCACGCCCGCCGCCCCGACCGGGTGCTCGCCACCAACGTGGAGTTCTGGGCGGCCATCGTGCTGGACTTCGCCGAGGTACCGGCGCACATGTTCACGTCGATGTTCACCTGCGCCCGTACGGCGGGCTGGTCGGCGCACATCCTGGAGCAGAAGCGCACCGGCCGTCTGGTCCGCCCGTCGGCCCGCTACGTCGGCCCGGGCACCCGCGACCCGCGCGAGATCGAGGGTTACGCGGACATCGCCCGCTGAGTCCGCCGAGTCCGCCGGGCCCGCGCGACCCGCCGGGCCCGGCAACGCAGACGACCCGCGAGTCTGGTTCCTCCCTGGGGAGGAGCCGGCCGGACGTACCGGCGACTCGCGGGTCGGGTGACTGCGTTGGGATGGGGCCGGTTGCGTGTATCACTCACACGCCGGTCCGGCGCCGAACCGAGTACGGCGACGGGCCACTAGCCCGCAGCCACCTCTTCCGTCCGGTGTGCATACATCTGCCGAACCACCTCCTTTCCGAAGTACCGCCACCCTAGGAAGCGATCGCCGCCGGATCAACCACTTTTTTCCGGACGGCCCCTCCGGAGGAGATCCGCCCGGGTCAGATGCCCAGGAGCTCCTTCACCGGCTCGATCGCGAAGTAGGCGAGGAAGAGCGCCGCGGTGCCCCAGAGCAGCCAGTGCACCTCCCGGGCCTTGCCCAGGCAGGCCTTGATGACCACGTAGGCGATGAAGCCGGCGCCGATGCCGTTGCTGATGGAGTAGGTGAACGGCATGACGACGATGGTCAGGAACGCGGGGACGGCGAGGTCGTAGCGGTTCCAGTCGATGTGCCTGACCTGCGTCATCATCAGGAAGCCCACCGCGATCAGGGCGGGGGAGGCGGCCTGCATCGGCACGATGGTCAGCACCGGGGTGAAGAAGAGGGCGAGCGTGAACAGACCGCCGGTGACGAGGTTGGCGAAGCCGGTCCGGGCGCCCTCGCCGACACCGGCGGCGGACTCGATGTAGGTCGTGGCGGACGAGGAGGAGGCCGCGCCGCCCGCGACGGCCGCGGCGCTGTCGATGAACAGGACGCGCCCGAGACCGGGGACCTGGCCGCGCTCGTCGAGCAGACCGGCCTCGGCGGTGACGCCGACGACGGTGCCCATGGTGTCGAAGAAGTCCGACAGGATGAGCGTGAAGACCAGCAGGACCACGGTGAGCACGCTGATCTGGCCGAACGAGCCGAACAGGTCGAACTGTCCGAGCAGCCCGAAGTCGGGGGCCGCGACGGCCGTGTCGGGCAGTTCCGGCGCGGTCAGGCCCCAGGACTCGACGTCGGCGAGCTGGTTGATGATGACGGAGAGGACGGTCATCGCCACGATGCTGATCAGGATGGCGCCCTGCACCTGGCGGGCCATGAGGACGACCGTCAGCAGCACACCGAGGCAGAACACCAGCATCGGCCAGCCGGTGAGGCTGCCGGTGCCGAGCTGGACGGGCACCGTGGTGTTGGCCGCGTCCGGGATGCGGGTGACGAAACCGGAGTCCACGAAGCCGATGAACGCGATGAACATGCCGATGCCGACGCTGATCGCCTGTTTCAGCGGCTGGGGGATGGCGTGCATGACGGCCTCGCGCAGACCGGTCAGCACCAGGACGCAGATCAGCAGACCCTCGAGGACGACCAGCCCCATCGCGTCGTCCCAGCCCATCTGGGGGGCGATCTGGAAGGCGACGACGGCGTTCAGGCCCAGGCCCGCGGCCAGGGCGAGCGGGAGGTTGCCGGCCACGCCCATGATGATGGTCATCACGGCGGCCACCAGCGTCGTGGCGGTCGCCAGCTGGGCGGCGTCGAGCTTGTCGCCGAACTTGTCCTCGGTGTTGCCCAGGATGATCGGGTTCAGCACCAGGATGTACGCCATGGTGAAGAACGTCGCGAATCCACCGCGTATCTCACGAGCGTAGGTCGAGCCGCGTTCACTGATACGGAAGAACTTGTCGAGGCCGCCGGCTCTGGGGGGTGCGGGGTCGGCCTGGCCGGTCGTCTTGGTCTGCAAGGGGTGTCTCCTGGGCATACGCGGGGGAGGGTGCACGACGATGCCGCCGGAGAGCTTGGCAATCGGTACGCGGTCACACGCGCGGCGGCCTGCGAGCGGAGATCCTACGGAGCCGTGCCGGAAGGTCAATAGCACTGCAGGAAAAGGAAGTTGCGAGCGCAATGATCTCCGTTGCTTCCTACAGAATCAGCGGCGACCTTCCCGCCATAACGGGATGCAGGCGACAGCGGCCATGGTGCTCACCCTGTGTCGCTCCCTACTCTCGCAGCGTGCATCCTCCACTCCCCTTCAGCGCACGCGCCGCACGCATCCTGCGCGAGAAAGTCGGGATGGCTCCCGGCCACGTCGCCTACGGCATGCGCGCCTCCTACGGAATGTCCCACATCACCCCCGACCACATCACGGCCTGGGAACGCGGCCTGGCCGTCCCCGGCGCCCATGAACTGACCGCCCTGGCCGGCGCGCTGTGGTGCGCCCCCCGCGACCTCATGGGCGCCCCCCGCACCCTGCGGGAACACCGCATCGCCCGCGGCATCGCCCCTGAGGACGTCGCCCGCGCCACCGGCATCCCCCTCCACGACTA